>CALMXK010000114.1 GCA_937871165.1 uncultured Actinomycetes bacterium | reverse complement strand
CTCCATCTCGGCTCGTGCGCCGCCTGCCACTTGGCGAACCGCCGAAAGCGCCGTGCCGAGCAGCAGCATGCAGGCGCAAAAGAGCATGATGATTCGCGGGCTTCGCCATTCCCGAACTTTCGCGCGCATGGGATTTAAGCGGCGCATACGCAGTGGTTATCGGTGATCCGGGCGCGATCTCAATAGCCAAGCGGGATATTCGAGGTGTGGCGTTATACTCGGTTCCCGGTCAGATGGGGCGTAGCCAAGCGGTAAGGCAGCGGGTTTTGGTCCCGCGATCGGGGGTTCGAATCCTCCCGCCCCAACCAATTCCTCGTTGGGAGCTCATCAATGGCGGTAGGTGCGGTGGTGATGGCGGCTGGGCAGGGAACGCGCATGCGTTCACGTCTGCCAAAAGTGTTGCATCCAATCGCCGGTCGGCCACTTGTCGGGTGGGTTCTCGATGCATTGTCCGGCACCCGGTTGTCGCATACCGTCGTCGTAGTCGGCCACTTGGCCGACCAGGTGAAGGCCGCGCTGCCGCCAGGCGTCGATGTGGCCCTCCAGCGAACCCAAAACGGGACGGGTCATGCGACGGGTGTCGGGTTGAAAGCGCTTTCGCCCGACTGCGACATCGTGCTGGTGCTGTCCGGCGACACGCCACTGATCAGCCGAGCGCTCATCAAGCAGCTTGTCCAAACCCACCGTCGGCGCAAGGCCGCGGCCACATTGGTCAGCACGATGCTCGAGGATGCCGGCTCGTACGGGCGTGTCATCCGCGGGCGCGACGGCGTGCGCGTTGTCGAAGCCGCGGATGCGACCCCGGAGGAGCTCGCGGTTCATGAGATCAACGCCGGGCTCTACGCCTTCGATCGCGTCGCGCTCGAACGGGCGCTGCGGAAAGTCGGTCGTGACAACGCGCAGGGCGAGATCTACCTGCCGGATGTGCTGCCACTCATCGGCGGCAGTGTCGGCGTGGTCGTGTCGCAGGACCCCAACGTCGTGCTTGGCGTCAACAGTCGGGTTGAGCTCGCCGAATGCGAGATGATCATCCAGGACGAGATGCGCGAAGAAATGTTGCGAAGCGGGGTCACCATGCCCGATCCGACAACGGTCTATGTCGACGCCGGCGTGCAGGTGGGACGTGACGTCACGCTGCATCCGGGGACGCATCTTCGGGGTACCACGGTGATCGGCGAGGGCTGCTCGGTTGGTCCGAACGTCATCGTCACGAACTGCACGGTCGGCGACGACACGCGAATCGTCCTCGCCCACATCAACGATTCGCAGATTGGCAGCGGCTGCGAGATCGGGCCGTTCGCCTATCTTCGCCCCGGTGTGACGCTTGAAGACGGGGCGAAGGTCGGGACATACGTCGAAGTGAAGAACTCCGTCGTTGGCGCCAAGTCCAAGATTCCGCACCTGTCGTACATCGGTGACGCCGACATTGGTCCCGGCACGAATATCGGAGCCGGTAACATCACCGCCAACTACGACGGTTTCCGCAAACACCGCACGACGATCGGGTCGGGTGTCAAGACCGGATCGGACTGTGTGTTCGTCGCGCCCGTTAGGATTGGTGACAAGGCGATGACTGGCGCGGGCTCGATCATTACGCATGAGGTTCCTGCGGGTGCGCTCGGGATGGCACGTGCACGGCAGGAAAACCGTGAGGGCTTTACCGCGCGCGCCGAAGCCAAGGCAAAAGCCGCAGCAGCGGCGCGATCCACCAAAAGGGGACAGCGGTGACAACCGAGAGCATCAGCGTGGCGCAATCTCCGTCCGCGCAGCGTGACGATTCTCGTCGGATGATGGTGTTCGCGGGTCGCGCCAGCCGCGCACTCGGCGAGGACATCGCCAGCCGCCTGGGCATGGAGCTCGGCGAGATGCAGGTCAAGTCGTTCGCCAACGGTGAGATCTACGCACGGTTCATGGACAGCATCCGTGGCGCAGACGTGTTCCTGGTTCAGTCGACGTGCAGCACATATGACAACGGCGCCCAGTCGGTCAACGACAGCCTGGTCGAATTGCTGCTCATGGTGAACGCCGCCAAGCTCGCAAGTGCCCGCAGGATCACCGCCGTCATGCCCTGGTACGGCTACTCGCGTCAGGACAAGAAGTCGGCACCGCGCGAGCCGATCACCGCCAAGATGATCGCCGACGTCCTGCAGACCGTCGGGGTCGATCGGGTCCTCACAATGGACCTCCATGCCGGTCAGGTGCAGGGATTTTTCAACATTCCAGTCGATCATATGACGGCCGTGCCGATCCTGGTTCGCTACTTCAAGGACCTTGCTGAGCTCGAAGGCGAGCGCTTGGTTGTCGTGTCGCCGGACGCCGGGCGCGCCAAGCTTGCCAGCCACTTCGCCGAGAAGCTCGGCGCCTCGCTTGCCGTGCTGACCAAGCAGCGCCCGGAGCACAGCGAGGTTGAGATGACGATGCTCATCGGTGATGTGCAGGGCAAGGTCGCCATCATGATCGACGACATGATCGACACCGCGGGTACCCTCGTGGAGGGCGCCAAGAAGGTCCGCCAGAGTGGTGCGACACGCGTGTACTGTGCAGCGACGCACGGACTGTTCAGCGATCCGGCGTTCGATCGACTCGCCCGGACCGACGATATCGAGCGCATTGTGGTGACCGACACCATTCCACTGCGCAGCGGTGCCCCCGATCTGATCAACCAGCTTCCGTCTGGCCAGGTGCTTGCCGACTGCATCGCCAACGTCTTCAACGACGAGTCGGTCAGCGAGGTCTTCGAGGGCGAAAACCAGCTGTTCTAAACACGATGCTACGTCAAGGCCCGTGCTCCGCTACAATGCACGGTCGCGAAATTGTCCCGCCCAGGAGTCGAGTGAATGTCGTCGGACCACGTCCAGCTGAATGCAGCCCCGCGCACCGAATTCGGTAGCGCCAAGACCCGTCGCCTTCGGAAGGAAGGCCTCGTCCCGGGCGTGCTTTACAAGGCCGGTGAGGCTGCCGTCCCATTCTCGTTGAATCACCACGAGCTGTACCGGGCGCTGCATGGCTCGCACGGCAAGACCGCCGTGTTCGAGATCAGTGTCGACGGTGCCACGTCGGTTCCCGCATTGCTCAAGGACTGGGATCTCAACCCGGTGCGCAACGAACTGCTGCATGTCGATTTCCAGGCCGTCGACCTGAAGGTTGTCGTCCAGGTCTCCGTCCCGGTCGTCATCACCGGCATTCCCGCCGGCGTGCGCGACGGCGGCGTGCTCGACCAGCCGGTGCATGAGGTCATGATCGAGGCGCTTCCCGACGCGATCCCGGATTCCATCGAGGTCAACGTCGACGATCTGGAAGCAGGCGGTGTGCTGCACCTTTCCGATCTGACTGCGCCGACCGGCGTCACGCTGCTCGGTGACGGCGACGCGGTGATCGCCTCGGTGACGGCAGCGTCGACGGTCGAAGCGGCCGAGGTCGGCGAGAGTGAGCCGGAGCTGATCGGCGAGAAGCCAGCGGAGGAATAGTCCGACGGACGTTCAGGAGGACCTGCGGGTCCGGCTGGTCGTCGGTCTTGGCAACCCGGGCAGCCGGTATGCCCGTACCCGCCACAATGTTGGGCAGCTGGTCGTTGAGCGGTTGGCCGAACGCCTTGGCGTGCGCAAGTTCGCAGCAAAGTACGCGGGCCAGTTCGCCGAGGTGTCAACGCCGCGCGGACCTGTCGCACTCCTCGTTCCGACGACCTACATGAACCTGTCAGGCGAGTCGGCCGGCCCGGCGGCGGGTGCTCTCCACGCGGCCCGCCCGCAGGTCCTGGTCGTCCACGACGAACTTGATCTGCCATTTGGCGTGGTGCGCGGCAAGAGTGGTGGGGGAGCCGGGGGACACAACGGGCTCAGGTCGCTCACACAGTCCCTTGGCGGCCCGGACTACCTTCGTGTGCGATTGGGAGTGGGCCGTCCGCCCGCGGTCTTTCGCGGCGACCAGGCCGACTGGGTTTTGATGGGGTTCAATGAGCCTGCAGCCCAGGTCAACGCGATGATCGACAGTGGGGTTCGGATGGTCGAGGCGATACTTGCCGAGGGGATGGACGCCGCGATTGGCCGTTTTCACGCGAGCGAGCCCGGAAGCCGGGCGAAGGAACGGCGCCTTCGCAAGGAAGCCGAGCGCAAGAGCGCTGAGCCAGCCGTCGAGGATGGCGCCGACTCAGGTACGCCAGACCCCGCCGGCGAGCCCTCATGACCGCGGCGCTTGACGAAATCATCCTGCAGCCGCGTCCGTTGGCTGCCGCGGCGGATCATCTGGCGTCCCACGCAGCAGGTACACCGGAGATCCGCGTGCCTCGGCCCGCATGGACCATGCTTGTGGCCGCCCTTCACCGTCGTGCCCAACGCGCGCTGCTGGTTGTCGCTCCGACCGACGAAGATGCGCGGGACATCTCGATCGAGGTGGCCGCCTTCCGCGGTACCCGGCATGTGTCGCTTTGGCCGTCGCGGGGTGTGCCAAGTGGCGGAGCGGTGGGAGCGTCCCCGCACCTTGTGGGTCTTCGCGCCGCCGCACTCGGCCAAGTGGCAGACCCGTCGCGGATCGTCGTGGCCAGTGTCGGAGCCCTGATCGAGCGCATGTCCGCCACTGCGGCGACGCCGTTGGAGCTCCGCCGTGGCGGCCAAGTGACAGACGATCTGATCGAACAGTTGGTGGCGCTTGGCTACGAACGCGTGCCGCAGGTCGCCGAACGCGGCGAGATGGCCGTACGCGGCGGAATCGTCGACGTCTATCCCACGACGTCCGATCAGCCGGTGCGCATCGACATGTTCGGTGATGAGATCGACGACATTCGCGTCTTTTCGCCGTTTACACAGGTCACGATCGGAACCGTGCCGGAGGTGACGATCTGGCCGGCCGTGGAGCCCGAGGGCTCGATGGTCGACACCACAACGTTGATCGGCGACGCCACGGTCGTCCGACTCGCCCCGACACAGTTCGCCGCGGCGCTGAAGGATGCGATCGCGGTTGCCGAAGACGAGGCCGAGGCCGGGGTGCTCGGTGAGCCCACCGAGTTGATCGACATGCTCGCCCGCAACGCCCGCCTGGACATCGCTCCCCCGGCCGGGGAGGCATCCGGAGTGATCGATGCGCGGGAGGCGCGCTTCGCATCACGCGGAAGCGCAGAGGCGCAGTCGGAGCTCGGCCGCCTCTCCGGTGGAGCGCTCCGGGTGGTTGTGTGTTTCCCGCGCCGCGGCGACATGGAACGCGCGGCACTGCAACTGCCGCGCGTCAACCCCAAGGTGATCGACCCTGCGAGTGAGCTTCCACGTGAGGGCGTCGTCTCGTTGGCCGTCATCCCGATCCGCCGGGGGTTCATCTCACGTGACCTCGGGATCGCGATCATTCCCGAGCACGAGATCCTGCGTCGCCGACGCGCGAGTGATCGTGCCCCTGTCGGTCGCCGGCTGCGGTCCTTCCTTGAGCTGCGCGTGGGTGACCATGTGGTGCACGAGGACCACGGAATCGGGCGCCTGGTCGGATTCGAGACCCAGACGGTCGCCAACGTCACACGCGACTACCTGGCACTTGCCTTCGCCGGTGAGGACCGGGTGTGGGTTCCGCAGGACCAGCTCGACAAGGTCACCCGCTACATCGGATCGGATGGTTCCCCGCCGCCGCTGTCCAAACTCGGCGGCAAGGCATGGGAGCGGCTCAAGGCGCGAGTCCGTGCGGCCGTTCACGAAATGGCCGGAGAACTGTTTGCGCTGTATGAGAAGCGCGCTCAGATCCGCGGACATGTCTTCCCGGAGAATGACGAGGCGATGGATGCGTTCGCCCGGTCGTTCAAGCATCGCGAGACGTTGGATCAGGAACGCGCGATCGACGAGGTGATGGCCGACATGGAACGGCCACAGCCGATGGATCGCCTGATCTGTGGTGATGTCGGCTTCGGGAAGACCGAGGTTGCGATGCGCGCCGCACACAAGGCCGCGATCGACGGCAAGCAGGTGCTCGTGCTCGTGCCGACGACGCTGCTTGCCGGCCAGCATTTGGGAACGTTCCGTGAACGCTTCTCTGAAACCCCGATCGAGATCGACATGATCAGTCGTCTGCGGACGGCGTCGGAGACCAAGGCGACCCTCCAGTCATTTCGGGACGGCAAGCTCGACATCCTGATCGGGACCCATCGCGTGCTCGGGATGGATGTTCAGCCGAAGGACCTGGGCCTCGTCGTGCTGGACGAGGAGCAGCGGTTCGGGGTTGCCCAAAAGGAGAACCTGCGCAAGCTGCGTCTCAACGTCGACGTGCTGTCGCTCTCGGCCACGCCGATTCCACGCACGCTGCAGATGTCGCTGTCCGGCATGCGCGACATCAGCGTCATCGAAACGCCGCCAAGTGGCAGACGGGCGATCGCCACCCATGTGGGTGAATATGACGAGGAGCTCGTCAAAGAGGCGCTGACTGCCGAGAAGGAGCGCGGGGGCCAGAGCTTCTGGTTGCACAACCGCGTCGAATCGATCGAGGACGCCGCACAGATGGTGCGCGCACTCGTCCCTGAGCAGACGGTCCTCGTCGCACACGGCCAAATGGCCGAGCAGGAACTTGAGGACGTGATGGTCGCCTTCATGCGCGGCGACGCGGACATCCTGGTGTCGAGCACCATCATCGAAGCCGGTCTCGACATCCCGAACGCCAACACGCTGATCGTGGAGCGCGCCGACCTGCTCGGTCTGTCGCAGCTCTACCAGCTGCGTGGTCGGGTCGGCCGGTCCGATGCGTCAGCTCACGCCTATCTGTTCTACCCGAGCGCCGATCAGCTCACGCGTGATGCCGCGGCGCGCCTTCGTGCAATCGGTGATTACACCGAGCTTGGCAGCGGCCTTCGCATTGCGATGCGCGACCTCGAGATCCGGGGTGCCGGCAACCTGCTCGGCGATGAGCAAAGCGGCCACGTCGCGGCGATCGGGTTTGAGCTGTACCTCCAGATGCTGAACGACGCCATCGCCGCCAAACGGGGCGACACGCTCGCAGAGCGTGACGCGCGCATCGAGATCCCGGTGTCGGCCTTCATCCCGAGTGAGTACGTCGGCTTTGAAGCCGCCAAGATCGACCTGCACCGGCGGATCGCGACGGCCGGAGAAGACACGTTGGACCGTCTGGCGGCGGAACTCACCGATCGATTCGGTCCGCCTCCGCCACCGGTGCAGGCGCTGATCCTCGTGCAGCGACTCAAGCTGAAGGTCCTGCGTGCCGGCGCGCAACATCTCGCAGTGCGTGGCGGCAAAGTGGTGATCGCCCCGCTCGCACTCACGAGCGCCCAACTGCGGTCGCTCCGGACCAGCGTTGCCCGGGCCGTGTACTCGTCGGCGGATCGTACCGTCTCGATCACCGCCCCGACATCCCCTCAGGAACGGCTCGAAGTTGCCGAAACAGTTCTCGACGCCGTGATCAGCGCTGTTGCCGACGCGGCGTGACCGCCTCCCCGACGTCCAAGGAGTCACCACAAGTGCGTGCTACGATCGCCAACGCCGTGAGTCGCAAACATGTCCTCCCGACAGCTGTCGCCGCCCTGCTTGCAGTTGGAACCCTGGTCGGGTGCGGTGGCTCGAGTTCCCTCGGCGCGTCCGATGGGACCGCCGTCACCGTCCAGAAGGTGAAGATCACCAACGGTCAGGTTGAACGGCTTGCGCGGTTTTTGGGGACGCAGGATGCGACCGGGAATGCCGTGGAGCTTCCGAAGCCCGACAGCGATGCATTTTGGAAGTTGCGCGCGGATGCCGCACAGCAACTGCGCGATCGGGCGGTCTACGGGATTCTGGCGAGCGCGTGCGGCAAGCCGTGCGCCGTTGCGGACTCCGCCATCAACAAACAGATCGCGACGATTCGCTCAAGCTCGTTCTCCGGCTCCCAGGCCAAGCTCGATGCGACGCTCAAGCAGCGGGGCATCACCTTGGACGATTTGAAGGAGATGCTTCGCTCAGGCGAACAGCAGCAAAAGCTCGTCGACCGGCAACAGCGTGGTGTGACCTTCACCGAGGCGCAGGCGCAGGCGTACTACGACAAGAACATTCAGACGTACACGACGGCGGCGAGCAAGAACCTGTCGCACATCCTGGTCAAGTCGAAGGCCGAAGCGCTGGCGCTTCGTCCGACGCTGACTGCGTCGAACTTTGCGACGACGGCGAAGACGGTGTCGCTTGACGTCGACGCCAAGTCGACCGGCGGCGACCTCGGTCCGGTCTCATCGTCCGGCCTCATTCCGGAAATTGCGGCTGCGGCGACCACGCTAAAGCCGGGAGTCATTTCGCAGCCGATCGAGACGCAGTTCGGTTGGCACCTTCTGATCGTCCTCAACGTGCCGAAGAAGGTCACACCGTTCGGCGATGTGAAGCAACAGATCATCGATGAGCAGCTTCAGGTGGCGAAGGATGCCAAGGTGACGAAGTGGCAGGAAGGCCCAGTGAAGAAGCTGCAAGACGCAGCCGTCTTCGCCAATTCCCGCCTCGCACCGGTCAAGGAGACAACCACGACGACCGGGACCTGTCTCTTATACACATCTCCGAGCCCACGAGACTAAGGCGAATCTCGTATGCCGTCTTCTGCTTGAAAA
>CALMXK010000113.1 GCA_937871165.1 uncultured Actinomycetes bacterium | reverse complement strand
CCACCGAGATCTACACTAGATCGCTCGTCGGCAGCGTCAGATGTGTATAAGAGACAGCACAAGAACAGCGAGGCTTCGGAGCTGTCGGGTGCGAGCCAGGCCGCAAGCCCGGTCAACATCTCAACATTGCCTCCTGCGACAAAGTTATCGAGGCGAGGCGAGGCTTCCGGCAATAAATCAAGGATAAGCTGGCGCATTGGGAAGGTGCTGCAAGCCGCTGTGCTGGCAGCACGCGAGAGGCTAATTCGGATAAAATTCCGACCTTTGCTGATGGAATCGCGCATTTTATCACCTCCGCGACTTCGCAAGCCTCGTTTGGGACACGCTACAAGATGAATCAGCATGAAAAGCAGTCGCTTTCATATCGTGATGCCGGTGTAGACATCGGTGCCGGCGACGAACTGGTCGAGCGCATCAAGCCCTTTGCCAAGCGCACCCTGCGCGAAGGGGTTCTGGGAGGGTTGGGAGGCTTTGGCGCGCTTTTCGAAGTCCCCACCAGCCGTTATCGCCAGCCGGTACTGGTATCCGGCACCGATGGCGTGGGAACGAAACTCAAGCTGGCCTTCGAACTCAAGCGCCATGACACGGTCGGTATCGACCTCGTCGCGATGAGCGTCAATGATGTGCTGGTGCAGGGCGCCGAGCCGCTTTTCTTCCTCGACTACTTCGCCTGCGGCAAGCTGGATGTCGATACGGCGGCCAGTGTCATCAAGGGAATTGCTCAGGGCTGCGAATATGCTGGGTGTGCCCTGATCGGCGGCGAGACGGCTGAAATGCCGGGCATGTACCCGGATGGTGAATACGATCTGGCCGGTTTTGCCGTCGGCGTGGTTGAAAAGTCGGCCATCATTACGGGCCGAGAAATCGTTCCGGGCGACGTCGTCCTGGGTCTGCCGTCCTCCGGCGCTCATTCCAACGGCTATTCGCTGGTTCGCAAGATAATCGCCCGCTCGAATCCGGATCTCGACGCTGCCTTCGATGGCGACGGCGCGCAAACCCGAACCCTGGCTGACGCGCTGATGGCGCCGACGCGCATTTACGTAAAGCCCATTCTTGCGCTGATGGCGGCGTTGCCGATCAAGGGCATGGCGCATATCACGGGAGGTGGCCTTACGGAAAACGTTCCGCGCGTGCTGCCGCAGTCAGTCAAGGCCGTCATCGAGCAATCGAGCTGGTTGCGGCCCAAGCTTTTCCAGTGGTTGCAGAGCGAGGGCCAGGTTGCCGATCACGAAATGCATCGCGTCTTCAACTGCGGCATCGGCATGGCGATCATTGTGGCTCGTGAAAACGTCCAGCAGGCGCTGTCTCAGTTGCATGCGAACGCGCAGGAGGCGCTGGAAATTGGCTACATCGCAGCGCGTAGCGAGGGCGAGGCGCAGGCGATCATCGTCTGAGTTGCGTTCCGGATCCTTGCAAAGCGGGATCGGAAGATCAGATCCTGAAATTGATGGCCTGAGAATGGGAGCTTGCCCGGCGACACCGCGTAAGGCGAGTGTCGAGCAATACCGGAATCTGTTCCTTGCGGCGATCATCCAACCGCCGCTCCTTGCTGACGGGCCGATCACTACGCCTGTTGCGAAGCGGTGAACGCTCGCGGCCTTCGTCAACAGCAGGCTTTCCCTCGTCAACAGCCTGTCGCGGCTCCTGAGATGAGTGGGGCAAGGTGGCACGAAGCCGGGCCGGGTTTTCTATCGGGCCCGCCTTCTTGTCTTCAGCGAACGCTTTGTTGTCGCCTTCATTGATGTACGGCGACACCACTTCGGCTGGAATTCTCATTGCTTCTTCCTGCCCTTACTTAAATCCTTGATCGAATTATCGGCGTTTTTTCCCGAAGCTTGAATCGGATATTTCCATCAGAGCTATCCAAATGCATCCAGCTCCGGTAGACTTCGCAGTTACTGACTGACCGGTCATTAACTCCTGATTTATTTCGCCCGTCGCGACGGGAGATTCGGACTGCCATGCCGCGCAAAAAACATCGTTCCTGGGTACTGATGGCCGCCATTCTTGGCCTGGTCGGGCTGGCGTTTTGGGCCTATTCGGCCTTTCGTTCCCCTTCCGGGCCCTTGTCGCCAGCGATTTCCGGTGGCGCGCAAGGCGCTACTTCTGGAAACAAGTCCACTGCCGGCTCCCCCGCCAATCAGCCGGGCGGTTTCGGGTTACCAGTTGAAACGGCCCGAGTAGTGGCCGCCGATTTTGCGCTGGTTGCAACCGCCGTCGGTTCTTTGCGCTCAAACGAATCCGTCGTGCTTCGCCCCGAGATCGCCGGGCGAATTTCGTCCATCAATTTCAAGGATGGCTCTGCCGTGAGCAAGGGCGCACTTCTGGTCGGGCTGGCCGCAGCACGCCGCAGCCGGGACCCAGCCGGTGCTGGATCGTCGCACTCTCGAAGCTGTACGCGCAGCCGCGTGACAGTTCCGCCACTGACTCCCGTGATCATGCGGACGGCCCCACTGCCGCAGCCGTTGTTGTCCCAGGCCACCGGACCGATCCAAGGGTTGCCAGCCGCGTTCTTTTGTACGAAGAGGTACGCACCGTATCCGTCACCGTTGCCGCCTGAGTCGCACCGGTCAGTGATCGAAGTGTCGATGTTGGCACTGCTCCCGTTGAGGAACGTGATGGTGCCCGTAGCGGTCGCCCAGCCGTCGGCGACGGTTCCGCCGCCTGTTTGAATGTCGAACGTTGCTGCGCTTGCACCTTGGGCGACGCCGCCTGCAGTCAGACAGACAGCGGCAACGGCGATCAGCCGTCGGAAACGTGAGTTTGTTGACGCGGCCATATTCCGGTACTCCTTGTGCGTGTGCTTGGAGATCAAGCGTGGGGTCGCGCAGAGCCAACCACGGAACCCCCATACGACGGCTTGGATTCGGGGATTCACGAATCCAGTGCGTTGGTCCGCCTGGGATACGTCAGACGTCGAGACTCCCAAACGGCTGGAGCGCTGAGGGTCGTTACGGCGAGTGCGGCGGAGTGGCCACCGCACGGGACCACTCTGCTTCGTGACGGCCCGATGTACAGGGAGGGTCTGCACGACGATGTTTTCATGGGCGCGATGACATCACGGGACGGACTGCCAGCGTTCGGTGGTCCGTCCGTATTTCGTTGCAGACGAGATAATCTGCCCCGGGGGGCATCCTTGTTGTGCGACTGCGGCCAGCGGTCGATGCGGCAACCGACGATGACGAAGGAGACGGCGATGAACACGACGTTCGCACCCGAGGCTCTCGACGCACCGACTGACCGGGCGCCGCTGCATGTCACGTTGGACCAGATCACCACATCGGTGCAGCTGTGTCTGAGCCCGCACTGCAGTACGCTTGCCAGCCTGATCGAAGGGGCGCCGACATCCAGGTGGCCACGTCCGGCCAACTCCGGCTGGCAGGACATCGTCGCCGATCGTGCCCACGCCGTGAACTTCGCTCCGCTTGCGCCGTACACGTGTGGCCTGCCACTCGCGCCGTTTCTGTGCGCGGTGCTGCGCGAGCCGGCGCCGCGGTTTCTTGATCAGCTCCGCGAGATCGAGCAGGCCGACCGCGGCGTCATCCACGACTGGCTGCACCAGACCTTCGGTGATCAGGTGCCTGCCGCCTACGCGCCCATGCGCGACGACCCGGACGCCGCCCTGCACACCATGTCGCGTGCGCTTGAGCGCTACTTCGACGCCGTGATCGCGCCGTCGTGGTCCGCCATGCGCGGATTCCTCGACCGCGAGATCATTCGCGTCGGGTACCTGCTCGCCACCCGGCCGGCGTCCGTGGTGCTGAGCTCGCTGCACCCATCCATGCGCATCGAAGGCGACACGCTCGTGATCGACTCGCCGCAGGGACCGCTCTCGGGAACGCTCGCGGGTCGCCGTCTCAAGTTGACGCCGCTGATCGCATCGGGCGACGCCATCATCGTCGACTTCAACGGTGCGGATGAGATCAAGGTCGGGTATGCGGCGCCGGGTGTCGAAGAGCTGTGGGCGGACGCGCATGAGCGAGGTGACGACGACGCCGGCGAAATCGTTGAGCTGCTTGGCGACACACGCGCGGCGATTCTCCAGGCGCTCGACACCCCGGATTCGACCACCACGCTCGCGCACCGCCTCGGCATCTCACCGGCCTCGGCGTCGGCGCACCTCACCGCCCTCGCTGCGCTTGGCCTGGTGGATCGCAACCGCGTCAGCCGGCGCGTCTACTACGCGCGTACCCCGCGTGGGGATCGCCTGCTCTCACTGTTTCGCGAGCCCGTCGCCCTGACGTGATCCTCGTCGATTCGTCCACTCTGTTCGGCATCGCGGCGGATCTGGCGACCGGGTAAGTCGCTGCGGCGGCCAGCTCCGCTGGCGTACTGAACTTCTGTTCGCAATCGCTGCCCGGTGACGTGGCGAGTGGCGTCGGCTGCAATGGCACTCAAGGCGCGTTGGCCGCTGACGACACCTGCTGCACTGCGTGGCAGACCGTCCGTCGGATTTCGCGATATTCCAGCTGTGCCGCGCCCGCCAAGCGCGGTGCTACCGGCCGCGCATGCGGGCGATGCGGTCTTCCAGATCGACGGCCGTCGCGCGGTCGCCGCGAGCAAGGGACTCCTTGCGAAGTGCCTGGAGTCCGTCAAGGGCACCGGTCTGGTCCAGGCCGAGTTTCGCTGAGCGTTCGAACGCCTCGGCGGCGCGAGCGACGTCGTTCTTGGCCGCCGACACCAACGCGAGCAAGCGCCAGCCGTGCGGCTCTTCGTCGTCGTCGTTGACCAACTCGAGGGCGATCGTCTCCGCCTGATCGAGCTCGCCGGCGGCGAGCAGTGACGCGCACAGCGCCGCCCATCCCGGTGTGTTGTCGCGCAGGGCCGGAAGCTCTTCGACGCTTCGGCGGTGAAGCGCCACCGCTTCGGCCAGGTCGCCCAGGTCGCGGTGCACCGCGCCCAGTGTGCGAAGCGTGTCGGCCGACGGCGCCAGGTTGTGGGCACGCTGCGCCAAGGCGAGCGCACGCAGCGGAGCACTCTCAAGGCGTGCAGTACGTGCCGCCGCAAGCGCCGCGGCGGCGTCGGTGATCCCGGCCGCCTTCTTGTTCTCTCCGGCGAGTTCCTCTTGCGTGGCGTCGGCGGCCAGACTAATGGTGAGACCGGCGAACACCAGGGCGTCGTCGCGTTGGTAGTGCACCACTCGATCGCGGGCAGCCGTCAACCGGGCCTCGCGTTCGTCGGTCAGGCGACGCGTCGCCTTGTCCGTGGCGATGGTGCGGCGCACCGGCTCAAGCATGGCGTCATAGTCGCGGCGAATGTCGGGACGAAGAAGCGCCTTCTCTCCTTGATCGCAAAACGCGCGCTCATTGGTGCGCTTGGCCTGAGGCATCGGCATGCTCTTCAGGCTCACACGCATCCGCTCCGCCGCCTGACGGATCTCGTCATCCGTCGCGGTTCGCGGGATGCCGAACCACGCGTACAGATCGCGGGTCGCGAGTTGACGCAGAAACTGCGTACGCCGTGCTTGAGTGTCGTCAGCCATGGGCGAAACCTTAGTTGTCCGCCACGCAAATGATCCGGTGCTCCCTGGTGACGGGTCGGAGCGCGGTCGTTGAACGTCCAGAGCCGTCGACATCGTGATGTGGCGGCCCTGGTAGGTGCGTTCGGCAGCTGTCAGGATGACGAGACGCAGTGAGTCTGCGCCGGTTGGTCGAGCGGTTCGCCGCCAGGCCGCCGCACGGACTGCGGGAGCACTCCAACGACAGGAAGTCAGGCGTGATGCTGAAACGTATTGAGGATGGTTGCACTTTCGAGCGACGTCAGGATGATGCGCTCAAGTTCGTCGTCATCAACCGACCCGCGTATGTGCAGGTGCTCCGCAGCCCTCACCCTGGTTTCCAGGCGCGTGGCCTGAAGCGCCGCCATCAACTGCTCGAGTGCATGCCGTGTGCCGAGCACGTCGAGGGCATCGACATCGCGCCAGTCGGCAAGGCCGCGCATCAGGATCAGGCGTTCCGCCTCGTCACGTTCAGTCCCCGAGAGCCTCGCCAGTGCATCCAAGTCGTACGGGATCCCGTCGTGCCACTCCATGTAGCCGATGTCCATGCTGGCCCGGAACCGCTCGAAGTCGCTGTTTGGCACTTCCGAACCTCCTCACCGAATCAACTGCTGGACGATCTGCAGCGGATCATCCGACAGGGCGCCACTCGACGAGGCGCTGCCCGCAGCGGTCCCGACCACGGCAAACGTCGTCATCACGCCACACGGAATCGTTTGAGCCATGGCATCGGGCTGACGGGTCAACGACTCCGGCCGGACGTGGTGCGGTCGACGGCGCTTGCGCAACCGGACGAGAGTGTGCCGTGGTCGGGAGGCCCCTCGCCGCACGCGTTCTAGCGAATCCCCGTGTCGTAGCTGACAACGACACGTGTCCGGTGATGCGATCGAACCGGCACGCGGAAGACCACCGAAGTCGCCTCGAACAGCCCGGTCACTGGTTGGGGCACCGCGGTCCAGCGTCCGGGCGCAAGCCTCAAGGTGATGCGTCCCGATCGGTCGGATCGGCGAACCTGACGGCGCCGGTGGGTATCAGCGGGTATGAAGACGATGCGTGCACCCGCGACCGGACGCGGTGCGCATTCGGGCGCCGGAGGGAACTGCTCCACAGCGCACGTCGGACCGGCAACGACCCGTACCAGCACGTTCGGCGCTGCGTGCGCAGGGGCGACAGCCACCATTGGAAGGAGAAGGAGTCCAAACATGTCGTCAGGGTGTTCGTTTGCATGTCCGAATGCAAGTGACGACGTTTGCGCAGGGCCTCAATCGCCGTTGTCGGACCGCGGGTTCGGCTTATGGCTGTCCGCTGCCTCGACTACCGGGGCTGCGGACCGGGCTGCGGTGTGTGGGCGTCCGCCAGGGATGAT
This sequence comes from uncultured Actinomycetes bacterium, assembly GCA_937871165.1. GTDB lineage: Bacteria > Actinomycetota > Thermoleophilia > Miltoncostaeales > Miltoncostaeaceae > CALMEC01. Next base: position 5,487 of record CALMXK010000113.1, on the reverse strand, counting down.
GAACGCGGCTGCGGCGGTGCCAAGGGCGACGATCGACCCGATGGCGATCGCTCGGCCGTAGCCGTCGGCCAGTGCGGCGGCGTTCGACTCGCCGACGCGAAGTGCACCGGTGCGGTGTGCGGCTACCGTTGCCAAGACAGCGAGGCCGATCGCGCCGCCGATCTGACGTGAGCTGTTGACCAATCCCGACGCCAGGCCCGCCTCGGTCGGGCGCACACTCGACATCGCGGCGAAGACGCCGGGCGGGAAGCTGCACCCCAAGCCGAGTGAGACGAGGATCAGCGGGCCAAACAGGTCGCCGAAGTACGACCCGTCGGCCGACAAATGCGACATCCAAAACAGCGACGCGGAGATGACGAGGCCGGCGCCGACCAGCATGGAGCGCGGCCCGGTGCGCGGCACCACGCGGCCCGCGAACTGGGAGCCCGCCACGATCGCGAGCGCCGCCGGAATGAACGCAAGGCCGGCGTCCAACGGGCTCATTGCGAGGACCTCTTGCAGATACAGCGACACGAAGTACCACATGGCAAACATGGACCCACCGACGCATGCCATCGAGATGTTGGCGCCCATCAGCGCCCGCGAGCGCAGGATGCCGAGAGGAACGATGGGTGCGGTCGCAAGGCGCGCCTCGATCACCACGAACAACGCACCAAGCACCACGGCCGCCACGATCGGTCCGAGCGTCAGCGGCGAGCTCCAGCCGTGGGTGGTCGTTTCGACGATGCCGAACACCAGGGCGCTCAATGCCGCGGTGATCGACAGCGCCCCGGCCACGTCCAAGGACGTGCTGCGAAGGTCGGCCCGACTCTCACGCAAGACCATGCGTCCGATGACGATGCCCGCGATGCCGACCGGAATGTTGACCAGGAAGATCCAGCGCCACGAGAACAGGTCGGTCAGGATCCCGCCCAGAAGGACGCCCACGGCCCCGCCGCTCGCGAGCGCCGCGCTCCACACACCGAGCGCCCGAGACCGCTCACGCGGTTCGACGAACGTCATCGTGACGATGGTGAGGGTGACCGGCGACAGGATCGCCGCACCCATCCCTTGCACGGCGCGCGCACCGATCAGCGACGCGGCGTTCGGCGCCAGGCCGCACACCATGCTCGCCGCGGTGAACACCCCGAGGCCGACCAGGAACATGCGTCGACGGCCGAACAAGTCGGCCGTACGGCCGCCAAGCAAGAGGAACCCTGCGAACGCGAGCGTGTACGCGTTGACCACCCACTGAAGGCCGGTGGTGCTGAAGTGGAGCTCCTGCCGCATCGACGGCAACGCGACATTCACGATCGCCACGTCGAGGATGACCATGAACTGGCCGAGACACGCGATCGCAAGGATCACATTCCTTCGGACCGGAACACCTGACGTGGAAGCGGTCCTGTTCGTCACCGCGCCATGGTAGACGGTTCCGTGTGATCGGCAGCAGGGCGCTGCCCGGTTGACGCTCGTGCGACCACTCGTCGACAGAAATGAAGACCACTAATCAACAAATATGATTTCCACTCGTCGACAGAAATGTCGAGCCATTCTCGACTTCGGCCGCTTGAGTGGCTGGACGCCTACTGGTCGCGAAGACCCTTGCCGGCCAGGATGCGCTCCACGTACTTCTCGACGCGAGCGGCCCGGGTGGTCGACTGCTTGGCGTCGCCGATGATCAGGTTGTACTCGCGGCGGCGACCAGGGGTCAACGCTTCGAACGCGGCCTTGAGCTCCGCGTCGTCGTCCAGGCGCTGCTGAAGTTCGTCCACCAGCACCAGGTCCGGTGCCGGCTCGACGGTCAACCCGGCTGCCTCGACGGCGATGGCCTCGGTGACATAGGCGCCGATCGTGTCGGCCATCGCGGTCACGTCGTCGACTGATGTGAACTCCATCCGCAGCGCCGATCGCGAGTTGGGGCCTTGCTCTTTCAACACGCCCTGCGGGTCACGAAGAAGCGCGCCTTTGAAGAACATGAGCGCCAGGAAGTCGTTCATCTCCTGGACGATCGCGATGTTCTTGCCGCCGCTCGCGTAGCAGGGTTTGCCCCACTTGATCTCCTCGTCCAGTTCGCAGCCGAGCAACACCGCTTGCAGCGCGGTCATCTCCTTCGGCCACTTGTTCGACCGGGCGATGTAGGCGTCGACTTTGGGATTCATGGTGGCTCCGCGTGGTGGTTGCGTGAGGTGTGAGCGAGCGTATCGCCGACGCGGCGTCACGGCAGCCTGTCGCATTTACAGGTGTCGATCCGCGTCGCAGCGCTCAAGGTTGGCAGTATTCCACTCACCGACACGAGGAGCGACAGCTGTGACTCTCCACGGTTCAGGCGAACACATGCCAGAGGGCGCGGTGAAGGGCGAGGGGCTCTTCATCGACCATGTCATCTACGGCGTCGTCGACATCGACGCGGCTGCCAAACGGCTGCGCGAGGAGTACGGCCTGGGGTCGGTGCAAGGTGCGATGCACCTGGGCGGAACCAGCAACCGCATCGTGCCGCTCGGCCCCGAATGTTTCCTTGAGCTCCTCGGGATCGAGGACACCTCAAAGGACGACGGCGCCTGGCTGGAGGCGACACTCCAGGGGCGAGACCGCGTGCTGTGGTGGTGCCTCGGCGTTGACGACCTGGACGACAGCGCTGCGCGCCGCGGGCTTCCCATACACGTGGGGCAGGCGCGCACCGGCGATCGCGACGAGCTCAACTTCCGCACTGCCGGCATGCCGCGCTATCCGCTGCCCTTCTTCCTGTCGCTCATCAACGACCGCGAGACCCGGCACCGCGTTCAGAAGCAGCGCTACGAAGCGGCCGCCCACACCTGCGCACCCACCGGCTTCACCTTCGTCGAAGTCGGCGACTACGAGGCGGTGATGGAGGGCTGGCTGGGTCCCAACCACGGCCTGCCCGTCCGCTACGCACCCGGCACAGGCTCCGGCATTCACGCCTGCGGCATCGCCACCGCCAACGGCGAGATCATTCTGCGCTGACCGCACCGCGTCGCCGTGCCGGCCTTCTCTGGGATCCCACCTGCCGGGTGAGCAAACGCACCTGCTCGTCGATGGCGGCAACGACTTCGTCGATGGTCAGCGTGGTGTTGACGCTGACCGCCATGGTCAGAAACATGGCTGCGGACACGAGACGGGCGAAGGTGGCGGCGTCCGCGCCAGTCAACCGCGATCGTTCGGCGACCAGAGCGGCCAGGGTCGCCTCGGTCTGCAGGACGATCGCGAGCGCCTGGGCATGGTGCGGCTCGCTCGGGTCGCCGAAGGCCATCTCGCGAAGATAACTCCGACCATTCTCGACCTGCGCGCGGTTGCACTCCACGATAGGTCGGACGACGGCCATCACCGCGTCCGCCACCTCAGGCACGCTCGCCGCGTCCAACCGCCCCTGCTCCAGCGCCTGGGCGTAGTGGGAGTTCTGCACCAACAGCAGCAACTCCCCCTTGTTCTTGGCGTAGAGGAACAGTGTTCCCGTGCCGATATCGGCCTTCTCGGCGATCTCTTGGGTGGTGACATCGTCGACACCGCGTTCGGCGAACAGCTCACCGGCGGCCGCGATGATGCGCTCGAGCTTCTGCTGCTTGTTCCGCTCCCGTCGACCGGTCGCCTGCGAGGCGCGAGGCATGATGGCACCCTCCCAATAGGTCCGACACCCGACACTGACTGCAGTCAGTATTGCATTGGTCCGCCACCCGTTCGATCGCCCGCCCGGTCCAGGCGGTGTGCACAGCTGCTCATCCCTCGCCTGGGTCGACGACCGCACCGTCCGTGACGAAGGTGAGGGTTTCGCTCACGTCGTAGGCGTGGATGGCGGATGCGCGCGCAGCGATGGTCGGCGTCAACCGTGCGGCCATGCCACGGTCGAAGAACGCGTCACGGGTCGCGTCGTCGGCGAAGCCCAGGATGACGCTGGCGTGAAACCGCTGGTCGCGAGGATTGTCGTGTGCGACGTTCGGCGTGTCCCACAGCTTCTTGAGCCACGGGAAGAAGGTCTGGGTGCGCAGTTCGGTGAGCACGCCGGTCGCGGCAAGCTGGACCACCAGATCGTTCTTCACGAAGTTGCGGAAGGCGCGTGAGCCGACGCCGTCGCGACGGCGCAGAACGATGACGGCTCGGGAACCGACCTGCTGGTGGGCGCCGAGGTCGTACCACCGCGACCAACCCGGAAAACCGCCGTAGAACAGTGTGCGACGGAACACGTTGACCTCGTCGGCATAGGCAAGCGCCGTCTGTTTGCGACCGGCGAGCGGGGCGAGCATCGACGCCTGGGTGACCTCGGCGATGCCGTCGACCCGCCGATCCGCCGGGATTGATGTTTCAACCCCGAGGGCGCTTGGCCATCTGCCCGGGTTGTCTCCCGCGAGGTGGACTTGTCGGTACTCGTCCAGGCCAGGTGATGCGGCGATGACGGCGGCGTGAGGGCCCTTCCAGTAGTCCATGCCCTGTCGGTGGGGACGGTCCGATCGCATCCACAGCAGGATGGCCGAGCTGAAATGTTTCGTGGATGGTGGTGCGGGACGATCGCTGGACATGAGCGTGCTTTCGTTCGTGGGAGGGGCGTCAGAGGGCAAGGAAGCGAGCGGCGACAGGGGCGAACTGCTCGTGGAACTGGAAGATGCCGCCATGGCCCGAGTTGGGGTAGATGACCAGCTCGGAGTTCGCGATCCGCGTGTGCAGATCCTCTGAGAGCACCGACGGCACCATCCGGTCGTTGTCGCCGTTGGCGATCAAGGTGGGCTGGGTGATCGTCGACAGGTCCGACGGCGCGGAGCGGCCGTACCGTTGAATGGCCTTCAGCTGCCTGCGAAACGCGCTGACGCGCGTCGGCGTATCGCGGTCGGTCGTGCGTTCGGCGAGCCGTTTGACGTACGCCTTGCCTGCCGCCTTCCCGGCGGGGTCGCGGTTGAAGAACAGGAACTCCTTCGGGTCCGACCGCGTCAGCTGCCCACGCACGATGTCCCAATACGCGGTCGAGACGACCTTGTCGATGTCCTTCCCACCACGCGGCCCCGTGCCCGCGAGGACCAGCTTCCGGACCAGCTCGGGGTGTCTGATGACGAGATCCTGGGCGATCATTCCACCCATCGAGAACGAGAAGATGTCGATGGTGTCGTAGCCGAGTGCAGTGATGAACCTGTAGGCGTCGTCTGCGCTTTGCTCCAGGGTCGGAGGCACCATGCCCGTGGACGCACCAACGCCGGGCTGGTCGAACGTGAAGACGTGGCGGGTCTGGGCGATCGGGTCGACGATGCGCGGGTCCCAGTTGTCCAAGTTGGCGGCCAGGTGCCCGAAGAAGACGACGGGGATCCCGCCGACAGGCCCGAGCTCCCGGTAGGCGAACGTCGTCGCGCCCGCAGTGACCTGGCGTGCGGGTGCGTCGGCGTAGCTGGTGACGGTGGGTGCGTGCGTGGAGTGGGTGGACATGGTTTGGCGGCGCTCCTCGATGCGAAGTAGTGAGTGGACTCAATTATGACTACACTCATGCCAATGTCAAGGGAAACGGCATGG
>CALMXK010000112.1 GCA_937871165.1 uncultured Actinomycetes bacterium | reverse complement strand
GCTACGGCGACGGAGTCTTCGATTCGATGCGCGCCGAGCACGGAACCGTCCCGCTCATCGAACGCCACTTGGCGCGCCTTGCACGAAGCGTCGCTGCGCTCGGGCTGACCGGGACGCCGCCGATCGACGAGGTGCGTTCGGCGATTTTCGCGGTGGCGGCGATGTTTCCGACCGGGATCGCGAAGATCCGGGTGACGGTGTCGGCCCACCCGACGCTGCTCGTCGAGGGTGCAGCCGTCGATCGCCCGGCCCTCGGATCCCAACGGGCGATCACGATCCGCGGGGCGTGGTTGGCGGACAGGTGGCTCGCCGAACACAAGACCCTGTCGTTTCTGGGTTGGCGCGTCGCCCAACGAGCCGCCGATCAGGCAGGTGTCGACACCGCGTTGTTGCTCGATGCGGATGGCCGCATGGGAGAGGCGACCGCGGCCAACGTCTTTTGCGTCATTGACGACGAGCTCGTGACCGCCCCGGTCCAGGGCCTCCTGCCCGGCACGACGCGTGCACAGATCATCGAACGGACGGCGGTGAGCGAACATGCACCGACCGAAGCTGAGTGGCGACGGGCAACCGAGATCTTCACCGCGAGTGCCATCAGCCGCGTCAGCGCGGTGGTCGAGGTTGACGGAGTCGCGGTTGGTGACGGAACGCCGGGTCCCGTCACCCGGCGCGTCGCGGCGTCGTTCACCGACGGGAACTGACCACCTCGTCCCGTGCAGTCAGTTCAGACGCTCGACCCGCAACGTGTACTCGCCGGCGGTGCCTCCGGCTCCCGCGACAACCTGGATGAAGTGGCGTCCGGTGGTGCGCGCGGTGAATGTGAACGCGTTCGCTCCCGGCGTCGTGCGCTTGGTCAGTCCGCGGATGCGCCGCTCGAACTGGGCGTCGGTCATCAGCTCGGGTGCGATTCTCCCCTTGCCGTCGTAGGCGAACGCCGCCAGACGTGATCCCTTCGCCGCCAGCGTCACCCGCACGCGCCGACCCTTTGCGAGCGGCAGCGCGTACACGTCCAGATGGTCGTCGTTGTAGTCCGCCCGGGCGGTCAACGTCACGATGCGCCTGGTCCGCGTGAGGGCGATGTCAAACCGCTTCTGCAACCAGTTGACGTCGTCGTTCGGCTCGGTCAGGTCATTGCGCGGGGCGGTGGCGTTCACCGCCCTCGCTGGATTGAGTTCCCCCCAACCGAGCTTCGATGTGCGGCCCACGCCGGCGACGGCGCGATCGGACGTCGTCTCGATGACCCGCAACACCTGGTCGGGGCTCGCGTTCGGATGTGACGCGTACACCAGTGCCGCCGTTCCGGTCACGTACGGCGCCGCCATCGAGGTGCCGTCCAGGTAGCCGTACCCGGCGGGGGCCGACGAGTCGATCACCCTCCGCGGCAGCGTTGACAGGATGCGAACGCCCGGGGCCAACACGTCGACGCTGAAGTTGAAGTTGGAGAAGGTCGCTCGACCACGCGCCGTCAGGCAGTCCACCCCGTCGACCGACCCGTCGCACGACGCCGCGACCCCGACCACATGGTCGTAGCCCGCCGGGTAGTTGACGTCGTTCGCCCCGTGCCCGTCGTTGCCGACCGACGCCACCACGAGCGCGCCACGCTTGTACGCCCAGTTGACCGTGTCTTGAAACGCGTGGCGATACCCGGGACCACCGGACGAGATGTTGATCACCTTCGCCCCGTGGTTGACGGCGTAGACGATGCCCGCCATCTGCGTGGCGTCCGTGCTGACGTCGAACCCGTTGGAGTCACGGAACGTGATCTTGACCGGGATGACTCGCGCGCGGGCCATCGCCGGATCTGTACTTGCCGGAGCAACCCCGACAACCCCAACCCCGTTCGCAGGCGCCGCCGCGATGCCGGCCACGTGGGTGCCGTGCCCCTCCGCGCCGGAGTCGCCGGTCAGCGCGACGCGCCGCACCACATCCCAGCCGTACGCGGAGACGCCGGGCGTCGCCCAATCGGGAGTGCTTGTGTCGAGACCCGTATCGAGGATCGCAATCCGCGGACGCTCGGGACGGCCGGTGAGCGACGGGGTCCATCGCCCGGTCTGCAGACTCCACTGGTTTGCGACAAGCGGGTCGGTGGGCGCCGGCACACTGATCGGCGCCAGCGCGATGATCGGTGGACGCCGCGCCGGCAGCGTCGCTTGGCGTCGCTCCAGCGACCACTCGACGCGAAGCACCTTCGATCGGCGCGCAGCCGCGACGGCGACGTCCGCGGCGTTCGACGGGGTCAGCTGCCAGACACCGATCTGGGGAACGAGTGCACGCACCGCGCCGAGTCCCGTCAGGCGCGCCGCCGCTTGCGCGGCTGTCGGCCGGTCCGAGAAGGTCACGATCACCGACGCCCCCGGTGTCGCACGGAGTCCCAATGTCGTTCGATCCCCGTCCACCACATGCTTCGCCGCCGGTCGCGTCGTGGCGCTCGCGACCTGCCCAAGTGTGAGCACCGCGCAGCAGGCGCCGAGGAGATGGCTGTGAACGAGCGTCATACGCACAAGTCTCCCACAGCGCCTGCGCGCCCCGCCACGCGATCACACGCCGGGGGCCGGGTTCAGGACCCGACCCCCACGTGTGCGATTTAGTTCAGCTTCTCCAGCTTGACGGTGTAGTTGCCACCGCCGCCGAACGCGAGGACCTGCAGGTAGTGACGACCCGTGGTTTTGGCCGTGAAGACGAAGCCCCGCTTGGTCGGCGTCGCGTACCGGGTGCCACCCTCGAACCGCCGGACGAAGCCCTCGTCGGTCATGATCCGCGGCGAGATCCGACCGGAGCCGTTGAACGCGTAGGCCCGCAGGACGGCCGTCGAGGAGCTGATGATCACACGGACGCGCTTGCCCTTGTACAGCGGGATCGCATAGACGTCCATGGGGTCGTCGTTGTAGTCCGCGTAGGCACTGAACGTCTTGATCGGCGACGTGGAGGGCAGCGCGATGTTGAAGGTCGTGGGAACCCAGTTGACGTCGTCGTTCGGCTCGGTGATGTCGTTGATCGGCGCGGTCCCCTTGACTGCGCGCACGGGACTGACAACTCCCCATCCGGCCGTGTCGTTGCGCTTGAAGCCCGCCACCGCGCGGCTGCCCGACAGTTCGATCAGGCGACCGACCTGGAACGGCGTGGCCCCGGGATGTGACGAGTACGCAAGCGCCGCGGTTCCGGCCACGAACGGAGCCGCCATGGAGGTTCCCTCCATGCGACCGTAGCCGGCCGGCTCGGTCAGGTCGACCACACCGTTTGCGAGGGTCGAGAGAATGTTGACGCCGGGGGCAAGGACGTCCACGGAGAAGTTGCTGTTGGAGAAGGCCGCACGCCCGAACGCCGTGGGGCAGTACGGGGGATCCACGACGCCGTCGCACTGTGCGCCCACACCGATCACGTGGTCGTATCCGGCTGGGAAGTTCAGGCCGTTGTCGGCGAGTCCTTCGTTGCCGACGGAGGCGACGATCAGCGCACCGCGCTTGGTCGCCCAGTTGACCGTGTCCTGGAAGGCCTGGCTGTAGCCGGGACCGCCCGAGGAGATGTTGATCACCTTGGCGCCGTGATTGACGGCGTAGGTGATGCCCGACATGATCGTCGCGTCAGTGCTGTCGCCACGCGAGTTGAGGACCACCTGCACCGGCATGACCGGATGCGATGTGGATGCCGGCGCGACGCCAACCACACCCGCACCGTCGATCGGCGCCGCGGCGATACCCGCCACATGCGTGCCATGGCCGGACACCGAGATGTCGGGCGCCGACGGAATGTTTCGGGAGCTGCTCCACGGCGACACCGTCACACCCGCGGTCTTCCATTCGTTCTGGGTCGTGTCGAGCCCGGAGTCGAGGATCGCGATGATCGGCCGCCTCGTCTGCCCGGTGAGCGAGGGGTACCAGCGACCGGTATTCATGCTCCACTGCCCGCCGACACCGTCGACGTAGCGCGGATCGGACGGGGAAGGGACTGCGATCTCGGCGAGCGCGGGGATCGCCGGACGGCGGGTTGCCGGGAACGCGGCCAGGCGCCGGGTCATCGACCACTCGGCGCGAATCACGCCTGCGCGGCGCATCACATCGGCACGTGCCGTGGCCGCCGCAAGCGGTGCGAGTTCCCAGATGCCGGCTTCCGGCACCGACTGGCGGATGCGTCCGAGTCCGACGAGAGCGTTTGCGACATCGGTGCCGCTCGGTGTCCCTGCGAAGGTGACGAGCAGCGTTGCTCCGGTGTTTGGGATCTGCCCCATCGTGGAGCGCTTGAAGACCGTGGTCTCGGCACGCATCGCGGACGTGGCAAACGCGCTCGGAGCGATGGCCGCGATACCCAGGCCCGCGGCGAGAAGATGACGCAATGACGTTCTCATTGTCTCTCAATCGACCGTGGCGACGCGAAAATTGAGCCCCGCCGGTTCTGCAGTGTTCGCCGAGGACTGGCGACCACCAGCCACCTCCCCCGGCCGGACCATGGTAGGGCACACCCGCGCCCCGTCATATAGATGAGGCGTTGACGTTCTGTGAGGGCTTTTGTCAAGACGACCGGATGGCGCGCACGATAGGCTTGCAAGCGTTCGAATCACGACCCCTCGCCCGCGAGGAGGGACAGGAGACCGACATGGGTTCCAACCTGCCACCGCAGCGTATGCGCCCCGGAGGAACCGGCGGCCCCGACGCCCGCCGCTCGATCAGCCCGACGCAGGGTGCGCAAGAGGCCGCCAAACGGCTCGGACTCACGTGTTTCCACACCGGTCAAACAGTGCCCGGTTTCGTCGGATGTGTCGCGTGCCAGTTCCAGATTCGCAACCGTGGCGTCCTTCCCGCGTGCCCGCAGTGTGGGGAACTCGTGTGGGCCTGGCTTGATTCCGAGCCGCCTCCCACCGTGGAAGGCGCAGGCGCTCCACCGCAAGCACCCGAGGCAAAACCAGCCCATGTCGAAGAGGGTGTCTCGCTGGAACCGACGGTCAAGGTCGAGACCATCTCGATCGAACCCACGTGATTCCCCCGCACACTGGCCGAACTTACAAACTCGTTACAGCGGCAAGATAGTCCGACCTCATTTTTCGAGCCGATTCGGCCGATGATATGGAGACCGTCAACCGCGAACGACATGGATACGTTGAACGCACGCATCAGCATCGCCCTCGCAGCCGCCGCCGCAAGCTTGGCATTGGTCTCGACCGCCACAGCAACAACGGGGACGCCGACCGACACGACCGCACCCACCACGACGTTGCCACAGCGCGGCCTCGACCAGGGAGCATCCGTCGGCACCTTCGATGCCGAGGGACGCGGCGTCGTCATCGTGCGCGGCAACCTGACGGTCTACGGACGGATCGTCGGCGTCATGAATGTCCGTGACATCGGTGGTCGCGCCGTCGTCAAGATCAACGGCGTCGTGCAGCGCGGTCGGCTGGTCGGCGGCGTACGGGTCTACAGCTTCGCTCGCGGAACCCGCAACTTCTATGCCCGCGGACGCAACATCCGGGTGTCGCTGTCCACCGGCAAGCGCGGCTCGGTGCGTGTCTCGTCACTCGGCCGCGGACTCGTGCTTCGCATGAGCGGCAAAGGCACCTACGTCCTCAACAACGTCCAGCCGCGACGCGCGTGGACCGGGACGATCATGCCGCTTGCCATCAAACCAAGCTGACATCTCAGCCCCCCGATTTCGAATCAGCCGCACCGCGCACTAGCATTCGGATCGTGAACGCCCAGACTCGCATTCTCATCATCGAAGATGAGGAAAACATCGCTTCCTTCGGCAAGATGTATTTGGAGGCTGCAGGATTCACCGTCAGCGTCGCCCACCGCGGCGACGACGGCCTTGCCATGGCGCAGCGCGAACATCCTGCGCTCATCGTGCTCGATCTGAACCTGCCGGGGCTCGATGGATTCGAGATCACCCGCGAGTTGCGGTCGGCACCGAACCCGCCGGCCATCGTCATGCTCACGGCGCGCGACGACGCCGTCGACAAGGTCGTGGGGCTGGAACTCGGCGCCGACGACTACATGACCAAGCCGTTCAACCCCCGCGAACTCGTCGCACGGGTGCGCGCAGTGCTGCGTCGTGCATCCGGCTCGGAGAGCGGCGGCGGCGACCGCGACAACGCGCCGGAGACCCACGAGGTCGGCCCGCTGACCATCGAGGTCGGCCCGCGCGAGGTCTTCGTCGACGGCGAGCAGGTTCCGCTCACGCCGAAGGAGTTCGACCTGCTCACGACGCTCGTCGAGAACCGTGGCATCGTCCTCACCAGGGAGCAGCTCTTGGAGCGCGTCTGGGGATTCACATTCCTTGGCGACAGTCGCACCATCGACGTCCACGTCCG
>CALMXK010000111.1 GCA_937871165.1 uncultured Actinomycetes bacterium | reverse complement strand
AATGATACGGCGACCACCGAGATCTACACTAGATCGCTCGTCGGCAGCGTCAGATGTGTATAAGAGACAGCCCGCAACACGTCCGTTGCGGTGACGTCGGGCCGGAGCTCCGCGCGGATCTCGCTCACCATGTGTTCAACATACGGCGTTGGGAGGTGCGCGAACAGGCGTGGGACGCTGACGCCGCCGGCACGTGCGACCCGCCCCAGGTCGTTTCGCAGCAGGTCGACGATCATCACGTGCTCGGCGCGATCCTTGACGCTCACTGCAAGGTCGGCCCAGTGGCCGAGCGGCGCCGTGCCCTTGATCGGCTCGGCCGTCGCCACGCCGTCATGTACGACGACGAGCCGTTCCGGAGACGCCGACACGACGGTCCCTTCCGGCATCCCGACATACGCGCGGTGGGACGCGGCGCCGGCCGTCTCCCAGATCTGCTCGGCAAAGGTCAGCGCGTCGGCCGACCATGGGGTCGAGAGCCGCTTGGTGAGGTTCACCTGGTAGCAATCCCCCGCGCGGATCAGTTCGCGCACGCGCTCCACCGAGGCCAGGTACCGGGCTGCGGTGAGCGACGGGCGGGGCGGTTCGTCGACCGTGACCGACATGGTCGCGGGCGCCGCCGCAGTGGCGAGGCGATCGCACAGTGCCTGCGCCGCGGCGACTCCGGCACACGACACGACTACGCCCTCGCCGTTCGGGGCGAAGACGGCGACCGTCTCGTATCTGCCGATCGCGGCGAGCGGCGGCCCGCCGGGGTCCGGGATCGGGTCGGGAAGATGCTCGATCGTTCCGGCCAGGTCGTAGGAGAGGAGTCCAATCCATGCTCCCGCGGCGGCCTCCACCCCGATCGACGGGCCCGCGCACGGGACGCGAAGCGCGTCCCAGACCGCGTCGCCGACTGCGACCTCGACCGGGTCGGCGGCCACGATCACATGGTCGTGGAACCGCGCCAGCACCGGCCGGGCGCACCCCTGCAGCACACGAAGCGCATGCATCGGGGTCACCGGCGCAGGCAGGTGACGCTGCACGATGTCTGGGCGGGTGGCGTGCACTGCGACAGCATGCCGCACCCGCCATGCGAAGGCCGCCGCGCGGGTATGCTCGCCCGCATGAACGCTGGCCAGTACCGGATCCTCATCTACGACTACGTGCCCGACATTCTTGATCGGCGCGACCCGTATCGTCCCGGGCACCTTGCGAACATCACGGCGCACGTGGACTCCGGTGCCGTCGTCGTCGCCGGGGCGGTCGGCGTTCCACCGCACTCGGGACACATCGTGTTCGCCGACGTGGACGATGCCGTCATCGACTCGTTCGTGGCAGCCGATCCCTACATGGCGGCGGGCCTCATCACCGCATGGCGGGTGGAGCCGTGGGCCGTCGTCGCGGTGGCGGAGTAGCCGATGGCACGCACCGGATTTGTCGGACGTGACGCGCTTGGCCAGTACGACCTGGGTGCCGACCATCCGCTGTCGCCACTCACCCGCGAACTCGCGGTGGGGCTGATTCGCGCATACGGGCTGCTTGACCGTCCGGACGTGGAGCTGATCGATCCTGAACCAATCTCGGACGCCCTGATCGAGGAGGTCCACGATCCCGCGTATGTGGCGATGGTGAAGCGCTACGCCGACAACCCGATGGAGGCGACCTCACTCGATGCCATGGCGTGGGGGCTTGCAGCATGGGGTGACACGCCGCCGTTCGCCGGCATGCACGAGGCGGCGTCGGACGTGTGCAGTGCGTCGGTCACCGCGGCGCTCGCGGTGTGGAACGGCCAGGTGGACCAGGTGTTCTGCCCCGGGGGCGGGCTTCACCACGCATTGAAGGCCAAGGCGAACGGGTTTTGCACCTACAACGACCCGGCCATTGCGATCCAGGCGATGCTCGATGCCGGCGCCGAGCGCATCGCATACGTCGACGTGGACGTCCATCACGGTGACGGCACGCAGTTTCTGTTCTACGACGATCCGCGGGTGCTGACCTGTTCGGTGCACGAGAGCGGCAAGTTCCTCTTTCCGGGAACGGGTGACATCTCCGAGCGGGGCGAGGGGGAGGGGCTCGGAACCGCGATCAACATCCCGCTTCCCCCGTACTCCGGTTCGGGTCCGTACCTGCGCGCGGTCACCGAGGTGATCGTGCCGGCGGTGACGGCGTTCGCCCCGCAGGTCCTCGTCACCCAAAACGGGGTCGACCCGCACCATCAGGACCCGCTCGCGCACCTGCAGGTCACGATGGACGCGTTTCCGACGCTGTGGGCGACGCTGCGCTCGCTGGCTCGCGACGCGGCGGGTGGACGGTGGGTCGCTCTGGGCGGTGGCGGGTACAACGTGGACGTCTTGCCGCGGGCCTGGGCGTTGCTCTTTGCGGACATGGTCGGAGCGGACCTCGCAGACGAGTTGCCACAGTCGTGGCACGCTCAGGCGCAGGAACGCACGGGACGGTCGCTGACTCCCGCATTGATGCAGGAAGCGCCATTTGCGATCGATCAGCCCGAGCGCGAACGCGCCGACGACGAGGCCAACGCGGTTGTGGATGCGGCGAAAGCAGAGTTCGGCGTTAGCTGACCGGTTTCGGTCTCTTCAGCGCGCGAAAACCACGAAACTCAATCTCAACTTGAAGGTGAGATTGATGTCGTAATGCCTGCGAATGAACGCTTTTTCGCGCGTCACGCTCAGTCGTCGATTTCGGACGCCTCGATGTCATCGAGCAGCGACATTGTGGCGTCGGCGATCTGATCGGCCGTCAATCCGTACTCCTCCATGAGGACCGGACCGGGCGCCGAGGCCCCGAAGCTGTCGATCCCGATGACGATGTCGGCCCACCGCTCCCACCCGAAGGTTGCCGCGGCTTCGATGGCGATGCGCGGCGGACCGTCAGGCAAGATTTCGTCCAGGTAGTCGCCGTCTTGGGCGTCGAACAGCTCCCATGAGGGCATGCTGACGACGCGGGCGGTGATGTTGCGCGTGGCGAGTTCGTCGCGGGCGGCGAGTGCCAGTGAGACCTCGGAGCCGGTGGCGATGAGGGTGCAGTCGTCGCCGTCGGCGACGACCCAGGCGCCACGTTCGACGTCCGGCGTGCCGGGCAGCGTCGGCAACCCTTGGCGGGTGAGGACCAGGACGGTCGGGCCTTCGGTGCGCTCCAGTGCGATCTTCCAGGCCTGGGCGGTTTCGTTGCCGTCGGCCGGGCGCAGGGTGACGCATCCGGGGATGGCTCGAAGCGCAGCCAGATGCTCGATCGGCTGGTGGGTGGGGCCGTCTTCGCCGAGCGCGATGGAGTCGTGGGTGTAGACGAAGATCGAACCGATCTCCATCAACGCGGCGAGTCGAACCGTGTTCTTCATGTAGTCGAAGAACTGCAGGAAGGTGGATCCGACCGCGCGAAGGCCGCCGTGCAGCACCATGCCGTTGACCATGGCGCCCATGGCGTGTTCGCGGACGCCGAAGTAGATGTTGCGGCCGCTCTTGTCGTCGGGGGTGACCGGGCCGAACGCCTTGAAGGTGGTGTCGGTGGAGGACGACAGGTCGGCGGCTGTCTCTTATACACATCTCCGAGCCCACGAGACTAAGGCGAATCTCGTATGCC
>CALMXK010000110.1 GCA_937871165.1 uncultured Actinomycetes bacterium | reverse complement strand
GCGAAAGCACAACCGTGTTCGACTAGCGGGTCTTGTTTCCGCGCGCGATCTTGCGCAGGTCCAAGGCCTTGTCGAGCACCGACTTCTCCACACCCTGCTCCAGGGCGACCTCGCGGATCGGACGGCCACTGGCGGTCGCGGCCTTCACGATGGCCGTTCCCTTCTCGTAGCCGATGATCTCGTTGAGGGCCGTGGTGACCTGCACGTTCGACTGGGCGTACTCGTCCAGACGCGACAGGTTCGGCTCGATGCCGTCGATGCACTTCTCGGCGAACGCCGTGGTCGACGTGGCGAGCAGGTTGATGGACTGCAACAAGTTGCGACCCATCATCGGGATCATCACGTTGAGCTCGAAGTTGCCCGACAGCCCACCGACGGTGATCGCCTGATCGTTGCCGATGACCTGGCAAGCGACCTGGCAGATGACCTCGGGGATGACCGGGTTGACCTTGCCCGGCATGATCGACGAACCCTTCTGCAACTCGGGCAGGAAGATCTCGGCGAGACCGGCACGCGGACCCGAACCCATCCAACGAAGGTCGTTGGCGATCTTCATGAGCGAGACGGCGACGACCTTCAGCGCACCGCTCATCTCGACAAGACCGTCACGGTTGCCCTGCGCCTCAAACGGATCGGCCGGCGCCGAAATCTTGAGGCCGGTCTCCTTGGCGAGCAGACGACGAACCTTCGCCGCAAACTGCGGGTGGGTGTTGAGACCCGTGCCCGTCGCGGTGCCACCGAGCGGAATCTGGCCGAGACGCGGGAGGGCGTCGCTCACACGGGCGTGGCCCTGGCGGACCTGCGCGGCGAAGCCGGCGAACTCGGCGCCGAGTGTGACCGGGACGGCATCCATCAAGTGGGTGCGACCCGTCTTGACCAGGTCCTTGAACTCCTTGGCCTTCGCCTCAAGCGAGACGGCCAGCGTGTCGAGGGCCGGAAGAAGCTTCTTGGCGGCAGCCTCGAGCGCCGCAAGATGCACAGCCGACGGGAACACGTCGTTGGAGCTCTGCCCCATGTTCACGTGGTCGTTCGGGTGAATGCCCTCGCCCGCAACTTTCGCGATGACCTCGTTGGCATTCATGTTGGACGACGTGCCCGAGCCGGTCTGGAACACGTCGACCGGGAACTGGTTGTCGTACTTGCCGGCGGCGACGGCGGCGGCGGCACGAGAGATCTTGCTCGCGCTGCGCTTGTCGAGCTTGCCGAGTTCCGCATTGACCGTGGCCGCGGCGCCCTTGATGCGTCCAAGCCACTGGACGACCTCGGCCGGAATCGGCTCACCGGAGATCTGGAAGTTGGCGACTGCCTTCTTTGTTTCGCCGCCCCACAGCTGCTGCTCTGCCACGCGTCCCCTCCTCAGGGTGTGAACTTCAGTTGGCGTCAATTTACTGCGCAAACTCCGTCAACATCGCCATTGCAGCACGGACACCCGTCCCCAGGTTGGCGACGAGCATCCGTTCATTCGGCGAGTGAATCGCATCATCGGGCAGCGCAAAGCCGGTCAGAATCGTCGGAATCTCACGCGCGGTGAACGCGGCGAACACCGGCAACGTTCCACCGGTTCGCACCGGAGTCGCCGGTGCCTCGCCGACGCTGCCGAGGCCGCGTGCAGCCGCCACCATCATCGGATGATCGGGGTCCATGATGCCCGGCGACGCGTCGCCACGATTCTCCACGGTGACCGTCGCGCCCGCCGGTGCCGCGTTCTCGAGCAGTCGCGTGAACAGCGGACCCACGACGGCCGGGTCCTGCCCAGGCGCAAGACGGATCGACACCATGGCGTGCGCCACCGACGGAATCACCGTCTTGACCGCGTCCGCGTCACCGGCCCACACCGCATGCACGTCCACCGACGGCGAGGCGAGCGTGCGGTCGTTGAACTCGGCGGCCGCGCGGTCGTCGGCTGGCAGGAGCCCGGCCTCGGCGAGCGCCTGCTCACCGCTCGGAAGCGACGCCCACGCGTCGAGCTCCCGCTCGTTCACCGCCGACACGCCCGCCCACAGTTCGTCGCGTACCCGACCGCTTCGTGGACGCACTGCGTCGAGCACGTCCATCAGCGCGTGGATCGCGTTCATGGCCGCACCGCCGTACAGGCCGCTGTGTCCGTCGTGCGTGCCGCAGGTGATCGTGACCTTGCGGTAGCTCAGTCCGCGCACGCCGGTTTGCACGGCGGGCCGTCCGGCCTCCACCTGGTCGCCGTCCCAGATCACCGCGACGTCGGGCAGGGCGTCCAGACGTTCGATCCAGCGCACGACCGAGTCGCCTCCGGACTCCTCCTCACCGTCGATCACAAACGTGACGTGCACCGGCAGGGTTCCCGCCGCTCGCATCCGTTGTACGGCGCACAGCACCTGCCAGAAGTTGCCCTTGTTGTCGCTCGCCCCGCGGGCGTACAGGTACCCGTCGCGCACAGTGGGTTCGAATGCCGGCGAGATCCAGCGTGACGGATCACCGGGTGGCTGCACGTCGTAGTGGCCGTAGATCAGCACGCGACGGGCGTCGCGATCACCGTCGCTTGCGGGGACCTCCCCCACGATGAACGGGTGTGGCCCACCCTCGTGCAGCGTGGTCGTTCCGCCCGCCCGAACGATCTCGTCGGCGATGTATGCCGCCGCGCGTCCCATGTCCGGCGCGTGGGCCGCAACGGCACTGACACTGGGGATCCGGATGTAGTCGAGCAGGCGCGTGAATTCGTCGTCAGTCATATCCCCATCGTAGTCACGCGCGTCGAAGACCGCGCCGATAACGTTCCCGCAGTGACTGGACCACAACACCCGATCGGCCGCGGCGAACGGCCCGACCGCTTCGCCGCCTTGGGCCATTGGTGTGTGCGCCACCGTCGGCTGATCGTGCTGGTCTGGGTGGTCGTGTTCGCGGTGCTCGGGGCGATGGCGCCGAAGCTCGGCGACGAGTTGACCTCCGGCGGATTCGAGATCCGGGGTTCGGACTCCCAGCGCGTTCCGCAGATCACGCGCACGGAGTTCAGCGCCGAGTATGCGTCGGGACTCAGCGCCGTCATCGAGACGCACGCGGGCACGGCCGACCCGGCGGAGGCCATCCGCGCCGCAACCGAACGCGTTCGCCGTGTCGCGCTCCGCTACCCGGAACTCGTACGCGCCGTCGATCCGGTGCGCATCGCACCCAACGGCAAGGTCGGTGTCGTGCTGATCGGCTTGCACCGAACGCTCGACGAAGTGCTTCGCAAAGCCGACCCGATCCTCAACGACCTCGCGGCCACCACCGGCCAGGGGACCGACATCCGCATCACCGGTGGCGCCGCCGTGTTTCGCGACTTCGATGCGGTCAACGAACGTGACCTTCGCCGGTCGGAGCTGATTCAGGTGCCGCTGGTGCTCGCGATCCTGCTCATCGTCGTCGGTTCGGTACTGGCGGCCGGTCTGCCGCTGCTCGCAAGCGCGGTCGCCATGATCACCACCCTGGGCGCGTTGTGGTTCGCCGCTCGCAGCATCGACCTGACCATCTACGTCAAGAACATCGTCCCGTTGATCGGCATCGGCGTCTCGGTGGACTACTCGCTGTTCATCGTGACGCGCTTTCGCGAAGAGCTCGCCGATGGACACGAGGTGGCAGAGGCTGTCGTGCGGACCTCGGCCACCGCCGGACGGGCGGTGTTCTTCAGCGGGCTGACGGTGATCGTTGCGCTTGCGGGAATGGCGGCGGTGCGCGTGCCGATCTTCACCGCCTTCGCAGTCGGCGCCACGACGGTCGTGGCGGCCGCCATGGCCCTGTCTCTTATACACATCTGACGCTGCCGACGAGCGATCTAGTGTAGATCTCGGTGGTCGCCGTATC
>CALMXK010000109.1 GCA_937871165.1 uncultured Actinomycetes bacterium | reverse complement strand
TTGTTTTCAAGCAGAAGACGGCATAGGAGATTCGCCTTAGTCTCGTGGGCTCGGAGATGTGTATAAGAGACAGGGTCCACACTGCGACCCTGGCGACCCTCCCGCACCTGAATCTGGCTTCCGGTCATCGCGACCTCGGCCGAGATCGGTTGGGTTGCCAGGTCCTCCTCGGCGAGGTCGGTGACCGTGGTGGTGGCTGAGGGAAGCAGGTGGTAGCGGAGGGTGATGTCTCTCTGGCCGGCGATGCCGAACCTGGACAGCAGGCGTGCGAACCGTCCACGCGAGGAGCGCGCCGACTCGAAGGCGTCGTCAAAGTTCGCGGTGCCGCTCAGCGTGTTGGCAGGCAGCTCGATCAGCAGGTTGGGGTCGTCCGTGGAGCGGAACCGGACGATCTTGCCGAGGGTGGCGTCGATCTTCGGGGCGAGTGCGGCCCGCGCAGTCTCGTAGTCCATGCCGCTGACGTCGACTCCGGCGATCTTGACGTTCTCAGGAATGTTGCCAACGCGGATCGTCGCGACGAAGATCGTCAGCATCGCGACGCCGAGCACACCTCCGGCGGCCATGCGACGGCGTCGTTGGACCATGCGCTGATGGGCGCGGCGACGGTCGGCCCGGCGCGCAGCGTCGGCTGCTCCAGGCGTGCCCCGCTCCTCGGCTGACCCCCCAGGGCGTTCACCCAACGCTTCGCGCTCCCGACCTTCGTGCAGCATCGATAAAACGGTGGGGCGCGTCCCCGCTCCGTTCTTGCCTCTATAATGCCGCACTCAGTGGACGCCGACCAACCTCCAAGTTACCTGCCCGGTCGGGGCCGCCCGTGAGCGTCACGATGCGCATCGCGATCGTCGTGCTCCTCGTTTTGGGCAACGCGATCTTTGTGGCCGCCGAGTATGCGCTGGTCACTGCACGCCGCAGCCGGCTTGAAGAACGAGCCGAACGCGGTTCGCGGGCCGCCCGCGCCGCAGTGAAGTTGCTGGACGAACCTGTTCGCCTGATCTCAACGATTCAGATCGCGATCACGCTGTTTGGGATCGCGCTCGGTGCTGTCGGCGAGCCGTTGGTGCGCGACCTGGTGCCGGGGCTGCCGCGCTCGTTGACGTTCGTGATCGCCTTTGTCGTGCTGACGTACGTGTCGGCGGCATTCGGTGAGCTGGTGCCCAAGGCCATTGCGCTGCAGAAGGCGGAGGCGATCGCCACGGCGCTTGCGATTCCCCTCAATACGCTGACGCGGATCCTGACACCGATCAACATCGTGATGCAGGGCACCGCGACCGGCGTGCTGAAGCTCTTCGGGGTCAAACCGGCTCCTGCGGGAATGGTGGCCTACACCCGCGAAGACATCCTGCAGTCGGTGGCCGCCGCGGAGGATGTCGGCGAGATCGAACAGGCGGAAGAGGAGATGCTCTTCAAGGTCTTCGACTTCGCCGGCAAGGAGGTCCATGAGGTCATGGTCCCCAAGCCGCAGATCAACGCGATCGCCGGCAACCTGTCGACCGACGAGGTGCTCGCGGCCGTGGTCGACCTGCCGAACACCAGGTACCCGGTCTACGGCGACTCCCTGGACGACATTCGCGGCGTGCTGCATGTGCGCGACCTGTTCAAGGCGGTCATCGCCGGCGGCCCGGTGCAAGTCGAGATCAAGATGCTGTTGCGGCCGGCGTTCATCGTCCCGGAGACCAAAGACCTGGCGGCGCTGCTGGCTGACTTTCGCCGCACGAAGCAGCACCTTGCGATCGTGGTGGACGAGTACGGGGCCACCCAGGGGCTCGTGACGCTCGAGGACCTGCTCGAGGAGATCGTCGGTGAGATCGAGGATGAGTTCGATCTGCCCGACGAGCAGGTTGAGCAGGTCGACGAGACGCATGTGCGGATCGCAGGCACGTTCACCGTCGACGATTTCAACGAGACGTTCGGCACGACGCTGGAACACGACGACTTCAACACCGTCGCCGGACTTGTGTTCCACGAGCTCGGGCGCCAGCCCGAGGTCGGCGACGTGGTGCCCATGTCGGGGGCGACCTTCACGATCGTGACCGTCGACGGCAACCGAATCAACCGCCTCGAAGTCGAACTGCACCCCCCGGACGACGGCGAGTCCGAGGACGACGACGCCTCCGACCAGGACTGACGCTCGCCGATGATGGGTCGCGCGCTCGAACGGCTGGCCGATCGTGCCACGACGGGTCGACCGCTTCGTGTCGCGTTGATCGGTGCGGGCACGTTCGGCACGATGATCCTCTCGCAGCTCGGTAGGCTCGCTGGGGTTCAGATCGTGGCGATCGCCGACCGCGACGGCGCACGCGCCGAACTTGCGATCGTGCGCGCCGGGCTGTCCACCGCCCCGCTCGTCACCCGGGATGTCGCGGAGCTGTTGGACACCGACCCGGAGGTGGTGATCGAGGCCACCGGTGCTCCGGCGGCCGGCATCGCCCACGCCCGGATGGCGATCGACCACGGCTGTCACGTGGTGATGGTGAACGTCGAGGCGGACGTGCTCGGCGGTCCCGAACTGGCGCGTCTGGCTGCACGCGCCGACGTGATCTACTCCCTGGCCTACGGCGATCAGCCGGCGCTCATCTGCGAGTTGGTCGACTGGGCGCGCGCCTGCGGGTTTCGTGTGGTGGGCGCGGGCAAGGGCACCAAGTACCTGCCCGGCTACCACGAGGCGACGCCGGACACCGTGTGGGGCCACTACGGGTTCACGCCCGAGCAGGTGGCGGCAGGCGGATACAACGCCCGCATGTTCACCTCGTTTCTGGACGGCACGAAGTCGGCGATCGAGATGGCCGCGGTGGCAAACGCCACCGGACTCGTGCCACCGTCGAACGGTCTTGCATTCCCCCCGTGCGGAGCGCATGAGATCGCCGAACGCATGATTCCGGTGGACGACGGCGGCGTGCTCGAACATGCCGGGATGGTCGAAGTGATCTCCAGCCTGCAGCCCGACGGGACCGCTGTGGAGCGTGACCTTCGGTGGGGGGTCTACGTGACGGTGGCCGCCGATTCCGCCTACGTGGCGCAGTGCTTTCGCGACTACGGGCTCATGACCGACGCCACCGGCAACTACGCCGGCTTGTTTCGCCCATCGCATCTGATCGGTCTCGAAACCCCGGTCAGCGTGCTCGCCGCCGGACTGATCGGCGAGGCGACGGGTGCGCCGCGGGGATTTGTGGCCGATGTGGTTGCGGTGGCCAAACGTGATCTTGCGGCGGGCCAGGTGCTCGATGGGGAGGGTGGCTTCACGGTGTATGGGCGCGTGGTTCCGGCAGCCCCCGGCGAGCGTCGCGGACTTCCCATCGGTCTTGCGCATGGTGTCGCGCTTCGCCGCGCTGTCGGCGCCGGGGCGGTTGTGGGGTGTGACGACGTGGACGGGCTTCAGGTCCCGATCGAGGTGAGCCGCTCACGCGGGTGGTAGGTGGCGACCGCGGTGCGGGGTGTCGCGCTGGTTCGCTATGGTCGCCACGTGGCGTCGAACCTGGCATGCATCGGACTGGACGTCGACTCGCGCGATGAGTTTGACGAGCTGGTGGCTGCGCTGTTGCCGGACGCGGTGAGCCTCGGTCGAAGCGGTCGCACGGAGGTGCTTCGCTGGCAGGACCCGAGCGGAGCACGCCTGGTGTTCGAGGTGCACGCCGGAACGGTGGAGGGCATTTTGCCGAGCTACGACGCCTTGACTGGAGCGTCCGTCGCCGAGCTGGCGCTGGTCGACGACGACGTGGCGATCGGATGGCTGACCGACGGGGATGAGCAGGTGGGGCAGATCGCGCTCGAGGTGGAGGAGCGTCGCCTGGTGCTCGCCAAGCGCGCGGGCTTCAGCGGGCCGGTCAGCATCGTCGGGCTCGGGGTCGGTGCGGAGATCTTCGACGACGCCGACGCCTTTGCGGCCGCACCAGCCAGCCTCCTGCACGCGGACCCCGACCACGTGCCCGAACCATCGCCGCACGTCGTCGAGTTCAAGTTGCCATGGCCCCCGCGGATGGCGACGGAGTCGATTCTCCCGTTCGGCGTGTTTGCCGAGCCACACGACATCGACGCCTATGCACGCGTGAACGGCACGGTGCTCGGGGCCTCCACACGGACGGTGGAGCGTACCGGCCAGTCGTTCCATGCGGTGCGGGTTCGGACCGCCGGGTTCGACATGGAGATGTGCATTCCGACAGCGGTCCATCCCGAGCTGCCGCGCACCGGACAGGTGATCGCGGCCATGGCGTTCATGGTCGGGTCACTCGGTGCATCGACCCCACGTCCGAAGCGCCTTCACATGCCGAGGCGTGCGTGACGCGCATCGTGGGGGACGGGCGGGACGAGCAGTACATGCGGCTCGCGCTTGAGCGTGCGGCGGCGGCCGCCGAACATGACGATGTGCCGATCGGCGCGGTCGTCGTGCGAAACGGTGAGGTGATCGGTGCGGCGGGCAACGAACGTGAGCTGCGTCAGGATCCCACCGCCCATGCGGAGTGCCTTGCCATCCGCGCGGCGTCGCTCACCCTGGGTGGCTGGCGCCTTGTGGGGGCCGAGCTCTACTGCACCTTGGAACCGTGCCCCATGTGCGCCGGGGCGATCCAGCAGGCGCGCATCGGACGGGTGATCTATGGCGCTCCGGATCAGAAGATCGGCGCGGCGGGAACGGTCATCGATCTGCTGCGAAGCCCACGGATGCTGCAGCGGGTCCAGGTGACGCCTGGCGTGCTTGCCGCCGAGTCGCAGGAGCTTCTTCGCAGCTTCTTCGCGTCACGGCGCTGACGGTTCCGCCGTCCATCTCGGTGCCGGGCACCTCACAGGACATTGCGGAGGTCGCGACAGACGACCCACCGCATCTGCCCTGCTGCGGATAAGCTCGGCCGATGCGAACTCCCATCTTCTGGCGTGTGCTCCTCGTCGACCTTGCGCTGATCGTCGTCTTCGCGGCCATCGGTCGCCGCTCACACGACGAGAGCGGCGCTGCCGTCGGTGTGCTCTCCACTGCGGCGCCATTCCTGATCGGCTACGCCGTCACGGCACTCGCGACACGGCTCGACCGTGCGCCGCTATCGCTGGTGCGGGCGGCGATCGCCTGGGCGCCGGGCATCGCGCTCGGCATGGTTCTGCGACGCGTGGTGTTCGACCGTGGTACCGCATCGTCGTTCGTGATTGTGGCGTTCGTCGCGACAGCGGTGCTGCTGCTTGGCTGGCGGGTGATCGCGCTGCTGATCGGTCGTGCACGTCGCCACGCTTCGGCGTGAGCCCGCCCCGCGCGCTGGCGGCCTGACCGTGCGGTCGCGGCTGGTGCTCGGGTGACGAGCGCCAAAGCACCGTCTCACTGCGCAGCACTGCCCGTCCTGCTCGTGCACGGCGCCTGGACCGGCGCGTGGGTGTGGAAACCAGTGCAACGCCATCTGCGCCGCATGGGCATTGAAAGCGCCACCGTGTCGCTTCCGTCACAGATTCAGGTGAGCGCCGCACTCGCCGCCGACGTGGCGGCAATCGAGGACGGCCTCGCCGCCATCGGCCGACCGACGCTCGTCGTCGCCCACTCCTATGCCGGTGTGCCGGTCAGTCAGGTGTCGGCGAGCAACCCCCTGACTGTGCGGCTGATCTTCATTTCAGCAGCGATGGCCGACGTCGGAGAGTCGACACTCAGCTTGCTCGCATCCGACCCCGACCCCAGCCGGTGGCTGCGTTTCCTGACGGGCACACGATTCGGTACCCGCCTGCTCGACCTGGCTGGGATCCGGGCGACGATCCGGCGTCGCCGCGACGTGCGCGATGAGGTGTTCGTGCTGGCCGCGTCGCCGAGCGCCGCCGGCTGGCGTCGTGTGCCGTCGACCTATGTGGTGCTGACCCGTGACCTGCTGTTCTCCGCCGCGCTGCAGCGCCGACTCGCCCGGCGCGCCACCGAAACCGTCGAGGTTGCGGGCCACCATGTAGCCGTGTGGTTCAAGGCACGCACGATCGCCACACTGATTGCCGAACGTGCCCGAAACGGTGGCGACATCTGACCCCATCGTGCGGCGCGCGGCAGACCTGCGTCTGGAAATGGGCATAGCATCGGTGCATGTTCGAGGTGCGCATCCATGGCCGTGGTGGTCAAGGGGTGGTCACCGCCGCAGGTCTCCTTTCCGAGGCTGCATTCGAAGAGGGGCGCTACGCGCAGGCCTTCCCAAGTTTCGGTTCCGAGCGGACCGGTGCGCCGGTGGTGGCCTATTGCCGCATCGACGACGCGCCCATTCGCTCGCGTGAGCCGGTCATGGAACCGCACGCGGTGGTGGTGCAAGATGCGACGCTGATTCACCAGGTGGATCTGTTCGCCGGCCTTCGTCCCGACGGCTACGTGTTGATCAACTCGTCGCGCACCATCGAAGAGCTGGGACTGGGTGATCTGCTCGTCGGCCGCGACCCGGGACATGTGGTGACGCTGCCGGCGACCGAGCTCGCACGCACCCATTTCGGGCGACCGGTGCCAAACGCGGTACTCCTCGGAGGACTGGCCGCGCTCACCGGTCTGGTGCACCTTGACTCGGTTGCGGGTGCGGTGCGCGGGACCTTCCCTGGCAAGCTCGGTGACGGCAACGTGGCGGCCGCGACCGCGGCATTCGACCTGCTCGGCGGAACACGGGGTGAGGTGCATGCGACAGCAGATTGAGGGCTCGCAAGCGGTGGCGCGCGCAGTGGCGGCCTGCCGGCCGAACGTGATCTGCGCGTACCCGATCTCCCCGCAGACGCACATCGTCGAAACGCTCAGCCGCATCGTCAAAGCCGGCGAGCTCGACGCGTGCGAGTTCGTGAACGTGGAGTCGGAGTTCGCCGCAATGTCGACCGCCATCGGGGCGTCGGCGGTCGGCGCGCGCGCCTACACCGCCACGGCCAGTCAGGGCCTTTTGTTCATGGTGGAGGCGGTCTACAACGCGTCCGGCCTGGGACTGCCGATCGTGATGACCGTCGCCAACCGCGCGATCGGCGCACCCATCAACATCTGGAACGACCACAGCGACGCCATGTCCCAGCGCGACTCGGGCTGGCTTCAGCTCTACGCCGAGACCAACCAGGAAGCGGCGGACCTGCACGTGCAGGCGTTTCGGATCGCCGAGGAACTGTCGCTGCCCGTGATGGTCTGCATGGACGGCTTCATCCTGACCCACGCGGTCGAAGTGGTGGACGTTCCCGAACAGGACCAGGGGGACGCGTTCCTCCCACCCTTCCATCCCCGCCAGATCCTCGACCCGGC
>CALMXK010000108.1 GCA_937871165.1 uncultured Actinomycetes bacterium | reverse complement strand
GGGTGAGAAACAGGTCGCGCGAGATGCCGGCGGAGTAGATCAACTCACCGAGCCCACCACCTGCCACGAACACGGCGATCGTCGCGATCGCCACCGTCTCCAGCGTGGCGAGACGAATGCCCGTCAGGATCGCCGGGACCGCGAGGGGCAACTCCACCCGCTGAAGCAGCTGGCGACGACTCATCCCCATGCCTTGTGCGGCGTCGAGCACGGCCGGTGGGACCGCGTCGAGCCCGGTGAGCGTGGTGCGCACGAGCATGACGAGTGCGTATCCGCAAAGTCCGACGATGGCCGGCGTTCGACCGATTCCTGTGATGGTGACGAGCACGGCGAACAGGGCGATGCTCGGGATCGTGTACACCGCCGCCGTCGTGGCCCCAAGGAGGGTCCGGCCCAGACGTGAGTGGCGCACAAGCGTGGCAAGTGGCACCGCGATGGCGATCGCGACGGCAACGGAGATGACCACAAGCACCAGGTGCTGCCACGTGGCGCGCGCGATGTCGTCGCCGTGGCGGTTGATCCAGTCCCAGCGGATGTCAGGCATCGGCGACCGCTGCGGCCCGATCAACACCGAGGATGTCGTCGATGTGCACGTGTCCAAGCGTGCGGCCGCCGTCGGTCACGCGGGCCGTGGCGGAGCGGTGCTCGAGCATGCTGGCAAGCGCGTCACGCCAGGTCATCCCAAGTGACACCTCGGGGCCGACCGCTGCGTCGCCCAGGCGCAGCGGCAGCTCACCCACCAACCGCACGGCAAGCCCTTTCAAGGCCCGGTCGGCGCCGACGAATGCGGTCACGAACGCGTCGGCCGGTCGTTCGAGGAGCGCGGTCGGAGGGTCAATCTGAACCAGGTGACCGTCGCGCATGATTGCGATCCGGTCACCCATGCGCACCGCCTCGTCGATGTCGTGGGTCACGAAGACCACGGTGCTCGGCACTGCGCGATGAAGTTCGAGAAAATCGCCTTGCAGTCGCTCTCGCGTGATGGGATCGAGTGCGGAAAACGGCTCATCCATCAGAAGCAGCGGCGGTTCGGCAGCGAGCGCCCGCGCGAGACCCACACGCTGTTGTTCGCCGCCCGACAGCTCGCTGGGATACCGGCCTGCGTACGCGTCCGCCGGCAGGCCCACCAAGTCGAGCATCTCGGCCACACGGCGTTCAATCCGTGAGCGCTCCCAGCCGAGAAGGCGCGGGACCGTCGCGACGTTCGTCGCGATGGAGTGGTGGGGGAGCAGGCCCACCTGCTGAATCACGTATCCGATGTTTCTGCGCACCTGCGCCGGTGGCGTGTCGCGGACATCGTGCCCATCGATCACCACCGCCCCGGAGGTCGGCTCGACCAGCCGGTTAATCATTCTGAGGGCTGTCGTCTTTCCGCATCCGGACGGGCCGATCAGGACGCAGATCTCACCCGGCGGCACCGTCAGCGTCAGACCGTCCACGGCCGAACGGCCGGTGGCTGAGTATCGCTTGCTCAGGTCGCGAAGTTCGAGCGACGCGGCGTGGCGGGGAGCGGAGGCCATGCAACGGGAGCATAGGCAAGAGCCCCCGCAGTTTCCCGCAAATCGGGTCGAATGTTGTGTGGTTTTCACCACACGGACGACGGGCGGTCAGTCGCCGACGGAACGCTTCGCGGGCGTCCCGGTCGACCGGGTTCCCGCGCGGTCAGCCGTCAGGATTGCCGAAACGCACGTGCAGGTGGTCGTCGTGATTGGGCCACACCATCACGCGGCTCGGTGGTCCACTGACGCGCAGGTTCGGCCCATAGAAGATGTAGGTGGCACCCTGGTCCAACAGGAAGTCCACGAGCTCCTGGGTGAGGGCCTGGTCGTAGTTGCCCGGGTTCGACGTCCCCTCGCGACCATCGCGCCGGGGAAGGCGGATATCCACATCCAGGCCGTTCTGGTGGGATGCGTGGAGGTCGAATCGGCCGCCGTCCTTGTGCGACAGATCTCCGATGCCAAGGCGCGGTTGACCGGGATGGGCGACCTTCCACCACTTGCCCGCCGCGATGATGTGTCGCACGAGCTCGGCGGTGCCGTACCGGCGCTCCGGGCTGTTGGGATACTGCTGCGTGTACGGGCTGTAGGTGTAGAAACCCGGCCCTTCGATCGGCAGCTGGACGCCCCGGGTCAGCCAGCCGGAGGTGGCGGAGCCGTGAGCGATGCTTTCGCGCCACCTGATGCGCGCCTCGATCGGCGGCGGAGGGGCGGGCTTCGGAGGTTTCGGGGTCGGTGGGGTCGTGGGCGGTGCGGCGAGTGCGACTTCGGATGTCTGGCGTCCGAACGCGGCCAACGGCAACGTGGAGACCAAGATCGCGAGCAAGACCAGCCACGCAGGTGGCAGCGGAAAGCGCTTCGTGCGCCGGACGGAGGCGGCACACGCCGGGCAACAGGCACGGGCTTGTCTGCGTTGAGAGGACACCACATGGTCGAGTACGCCCTCGGCCGCACAATCCCGGCGAAATCGCCGTTGCGGAAACGAGGGCGGTGCAAGACCGCCGAACCGTTCCCATGAAGGAACCCGCGTCCCTTCTGGCAACATTGCCCTCCTGTGAAGCGAACCCCCGTCCGTCGCCGCTGGCTGCGTCCCGTGATCCTGATCGTCCTGGCCGGCATCGTGGGCGGTGCAATCCTCGTTCGTGCCGCCGGTCACAGCGATCCCGTGTCGGTCGACGAGGTCATTGCACGGTTTCGTCAGCAGGCCACCGCGGGCGGCGACGGCGCCCCGGCCGCCGGCGTGTACACCTATCGCGTCTCGGGCTCCGAAGCAGGCGGATCCGGGCCGTTCAAGGTACGACGCGACTTTCCGGCGACAGGGACGATGACCGTCCGACGGACGCCCGAAGGGTGGGAAACCGAGACGAGCCTGAGCGAACAACATGTCGAGGGCGCACGATTTCGCATCGCGGGCGACGCCATCGAGATGGTGTGGCGTCGTGAGGACGTCACGTTCGCCGGCCTCGGTCGCGACGATCGGCGCGACATCAACGGCCGTTACCGCATCGCCCCGCTCGCGCCACGCGTTGGGGTCCACTTCACCGACACGTACCTGGCCGGGTCGCTGCGAAACCACGTGGAGACCTCCGTGGTGCGCAACGATCGCGTCCTCGTTGGCGACACCAGCGTGGCGGTGGTACTCATCAGGTCGACGACACGCACGACGGGGGCGCTCTCGGGCTCGCGCGAGGAGACGCTCTGGTGGTCCCCCGAGCTGCGTGTCCCGGTGCGCATCAGCCAACGTGTGACGCTCGGCGGGGTGGTGGCGTTCGACAGTCGGTTGGACATGGTCCTGGAGGGGCTGACACCCGCGACGTAGCGACGTTCCCTGCAGGCGGGTTTCGTGCTACGCTTCTCCGCCGGTCACCGCGTGAGCGGTGGCGATAGAACGTGCCACGAGGAGAGGCAAGACAGAAGCGTGCCGACGATTAACCAGATGGTCCGTAAGGGCCGCAAGCCCAAGCCCGCGAAGAACACGACGCCGGCCCTGCGTGGCGCCCCGCAAAAGCGCGGTGTCTGCACTCGTGTGTACACCACCACCCCGAAGAAGCCGAACTCCGCGCTGCGCAAGGTTGCGCGTGTGAAGCTCAGCAATGGGATGGAGGTCACCTCCTACATCCCGGGTGAGGGCCACAACCTCCAGGAGCACTCCGTTGTGCTCGTGCGTGGCGGTCGTGTGAAGGACCTTCCGGGTGTCCGCTACAAGATCATCCGCGCAGCGCTCGACGCCTCCGGCGTCGCCAAGCGCAAGCAGGCACGGTCCAAGTACGGCGCAAAGGCGGGCAAGTAAATGCCACGCCGCAATGCAGCCAGTATCCGTGAAGTCACGCCCGACCCCATCTACACCAATGTGATGGTCAGTCAGCTCGTCAACCGCGTTCTTCGCGACGGCAAGAAGTCGACCGCAGAGGGCATCGTCTACGGTGCGCTCGAGGTCATCCGCGACCGCACGGGCCGCGACCCGGTGCAGGTCATGGAAGAGGCCATCCGCAACGTGACCCCGGTGCTTGAGGTTCGCAGCCGCCGCGTCGGTGGCGCCACGTACCAGGTGCCGGTCGAGGTGGATGCCCGCCGCGGACGGACCCTCGCGATCCGTTGGATCGTCAACTTCTCCCGCGATCGCCGCGAAAAGCACATGAGTGAGCGGCTTGCCAACGAGCTGCTCGATGCGCTCGGCTCGCAGGGTGGCGCTTTCAAGAAGAAGGACGACATCTACCGGATGGCTCAGGCCAACCGGGCGTTCGCGCACTACCGCTGGTAGGTCCCGTGCTCGCCGTCCCCCGCGACCTGTGCGGCTGGGACGGCGCCGCCGACCCCTGTTCCTCGAAGGAGTTCTGTGTCTAGCAACAAGCTGTTCCCGCTCGAGCGCACCCGCAACATCGGGATCATGGCGCACATCGACGCTGGGAAGACCACGACGACCGAGCGCATCCTCTACTACACCGGTCGCACCCACAAGATCGGTGAGGTGCACGAGGGTGCCGCGACGATGGACTGGATGGCGCAGGAGCAGGAGCGCGGCATCACCATCACGTCGGCTGCGACCACGTGTGAGTGGCGCAACCACCGCATCAACATCATCGACACCCCGGGCCACGTCGACTTCACCGTCGAGGTGGAGCGCAGCCTGCGCGTGCTCGACGGCGCCGTCGCGGTGTTCGACTCGGTGGCCGGCGTGGAGCCGCAGTCGGAGACGGTGTGGCGTCAGGCCGACCGCTACCGCGTGCCGCGTATCGCCTACGTCAACAAGATGGACCGGATGGGCGCCAACTTCGAGCGCTCCGTCGAGACCATGCGTGACCGTCTGAACGCGAATGCGATTCCGGTTCACCTGCCGATCGGTGCCGAGGCGGAGTTCGCCGGCATGGTCGACCTGGTGACGATGACCGCGATCACCTACGAGGACGACCTCGGCACGAAGGTGAACGAGGGTCCGATCCCGGACGACATGATCGTCGCCGCCCAGACGGCGCGCGAGACGCTGATCGAGGCGCTTGCCGACTACGACGATGAGCTCGCCGAGGCCTACCTGGATGGTCAGGAGATCTCCGCCGAGACGCTTCGCAACGGCATCCGTTCGGGTGTGCTCGCCATTGCGATCACCCCGGTGCTGTGCGGTTCGTCGTTCAAGAACAAGGGTGTGCAGAACCTGCTCGACGCCGTTGTCGACTACCTGCCCTCGCCGCTTGACGTGCCGCCCGCAGATGGTGTGGACGCGAAGGACGAAGAGACCCCCGTCACCCGCGAGAGCGATCCCAACGGTCCGTTCGCCGCGCTGGCGTTCAAGGTCATGAGCGATCCGCACGTCGGCCGCCTGACCTACCTGCGCGTGTACTCCGGCAAGATCGAAGCCGGTGCGAGCATCGTCAACGCGACGAAGGACAAGAAGGAGCGCGCCGGACGGTTGCTCGTCCTGTCTCTTATACACATCTCCGAGCCCACGAGACTAAGGCGAATCTCGTATGCCGTCTTCTGCTTGAAA
>CALMXK010000107.1 GCA_937871165.1 uncultured Actinomycetes bacterium | reverse complement strand
GATACGGCGACCACCGAGATCTACACTAGATCGCTCGTCGGCAGCGTCAGATGTGTATAAGAGACAGGGGTTGGTCGTCACCGCGATGCCGGCGGCGCGGAGTGATTCGAGCAACGCGTCGAGATCCTGAACGCGCAGATTGATCATCCACTGTTTGGCCGCCGAGAAGTAGTCGCTGTCGGCAGGGAACGGGATGAAGACGGTCGGCCCTTCCTGCTGCGCCCACAGCGGTGTGGTGATCCCAAGGTGGGTCCGATACCACTCCTGAAGTGCATCCGGATCGTTTGCACGGAAGAAGACACCGCCGATTCCCACCACTGGCATGCGGACCTCCCAGTCACTCGTAGTTAACCATTCTGGTGCCTGGCACCAGAATGGTTAACTGCTGAACCCCTACGCGGACTCGTTCGCCGCGACGGCTTTCTCCGCCAGGTGCGCCGGCACCTGGTCGTAGCGCAAGAACTCCATGGAGTAGTCGCCGCGTCCACCGGTCATGGCACGCAGGTCGGGCGCGTAGGAGAGCATCTCCGCCATCGGCACTTCGGCCCGCACGATCTGGGTGTGACCCTTCGTCTCCATGCCGAGTGGACGGCCGCGACGGCCGTTCATGTCGCCCATCACGTCACCGACAACATCCTCCGGCACGGTCACCTCGACGGTCATGATCGGCTCAAGCAGCACCGAGCCGGCTTTCGCAAGCGCATCCTTCATGCCCATCTGCGCGGCGATGCGAAACGCCATCTCCGACGAGTCCACCGCGTGGTACTTGCCGTCGAACACCGTCACGCGAACATCCACAACCGGGAACCCGCCGATCACACCCTTGGTGAGTGCCTCCTGCACGCCCTTCTCCACGGC
The DNA here is from genome assembly GCA_937871165.1 of uncultured Actinomycetes bacterium. GTDB lineage: Bacteria > Actinomycetota > Thermoleophilia > Miltoncostaeales > Miltoncostaeaceae > CALMEC01. The sequence goes on along the minus strand of CALMXK010000107.1, from coordinate 18,110 downwards.
GGGGATGAACTGCCGCGGGATGGCGCCGCCCACGATCTTGTCGACGAACTCGAAGCCGGAGCCCACAGGCAACGGCTCAACGCGCAGATGGCAGTCGCCGAACTGGCCGTGGCCGCCGCTCTGCTTCTTGTGTTTGCCTTCGGCCTCCACGGTCTTGGTGATCGTCTCGTGGTAGGGCACGTGTGGCTGGTGCAGGTCCACCTCCACACCGAAGCGCTTCTTCATCCGCTCCAAGATCGACTCCACATGCATCTGCGACAGGCCCCCGACGATCAGGTCGCCGGTCTCGTCCTCCCGATGCACGTCAAGCGACGGGTCCTCTTCCTGAAGACGACGCAGCGCACTGACGACCTTCTCCTCGTCACCCTTGTTTCGCGCCGTCACCCAAAAGCTCATCACCGGCGGCGGCACCGACACCGGCCGAAGCACAACCGTCGACGTACCCGTGGTGAGCACGTCACCCGTCGTCACATCCTTCAGCTTCGCAACCGCGCCGATGTCGCCGGGGCCGAGCTCGTTCACCGGCTCATGTTCCTTGCCCTGCAGACGCATCAAGTGCCCGATGCGTTCCTTGTTGCCGGTGCGGGTGTCGATCACCTGGGTGTCCGACGGCAGCGACCCGGAGATCACGCGAAGCAGGTTGATCTTGCCGCTGAACTGGTCGGCGAGCGTCTTGAACACGTAGACGATGGCCGGACCGTCCTCGTGCAATGTGATCTCGGTCTCATCGCCGGTCGCGGAGTCGACGCCGGTCCAGGCGCCAAGCTCATGCGGCGCGGGAAGCTCATCCACGATCATGTCGAGCACACGGTCGGCGCCAAGGCCCGCCATACCGGCGGCGGCGCACACGACCGGGAAGATCCGCGTCTCGAGGATGCCTTTGTGCAGCGCCGCAATCAGCTCTTCGGTCGTGATCGCCTCGCCGCCCAAGTACTTCTCGATCAACACGTCGTCCGCCTCGGCGACGATGTCCATCAGCCGCTCGCGCGCGGCCTCCGCCGCCGCGGCGTACTCGGCCGGAATGTCGCCTTCGGTGCCCGTGGGACTTGCGGCGTATGTGGTCGCCGTCATGTGAACCAGGTCGATGACACCCTGGATTGCAGGGCCGCTTCCCATCGGGATCTCCACGGCCACGCACCCCGGCGACATCTCACGCAGTTGTTCGATGATCTGATCGAAGTCCGCCCGCTCGCGGTCGAGCATGTTCACCACGACGCTGCGTGCGAGGCCCGCTTCTTCACAGCGGTCCCAGACCTTCTGGGTGGTCACCTCCACGCCCATCTGCGCGTTGATGACCACAAGCGCACAATCGGTGGCGCGGATGGCCGTGTAGGCGTCGGCAAGGAAGGATGCTTCGCCGGGAGCGTCGATCAGGTTGATCTCGCAGTCGCGCCACGTCAAATGGACGAGCGAGGACGAGATGGACATCCCGCGGCGCTGCTCCTCCTCGTCGAAGTCGGTCACCGTGGTTCCTTCCGCCACGTTGCCGAGCCTGGAGGTGGCACCGGAAGCAAAGAGGAGCGCCTCGACCAGGCTGGTCTTCCCCGTGCCCCGGTGCCCGAGCACCGCGACGTTGCGGATCTTGGAGGGGTCGGTGTGAGCCATGGTGCTGCGCCCTTTCTTCGGTTTTCCTTGGCCGATACTACGCCACGGAATGCGCTCGGGCAGGCGCATTAACCCCGCACACGGCCATCAACCGACACCGCCGCCGTCCATCCTGGGACCTGGCGGGAGCGCAGACGTTCCATCGTCCGCGCGTGTCGCCGTCAAGCACGCAGCGCGCCGTCACGACACGACGGGCACGGGCTCCACGGTGTGAAATGGCCGCCGGCCCCGGACCACCGGGACCGGGGTACTCAGTCGTCGCTCAGGCGACCACGCAGGCGAAGGACGGCCTTCGTGTGCAGCTGACTGACACGCGACTCCGTCACACCGAGCACCTCGCCAATTTCGCGAAGTGTCAGACCTTCGTAGTAGTACAGGGAGACGACGATCTTTTCGCGCTCGGGAAGTCCGGCGATCGCATCGGCAAGTGCGATGCGCGTCTCCGTCTCACCGATGGCCGCAGCCGGATCGCTGGCGTTGGAGTCTCCGATCGTGTCGATCAGCGACATGCCCTCGCCACCGGCGGGGTTCGACCACATCTCGTCGAGTGCGACAAGCGACGAGTTTGCAATCTGGGTGATGCTGTCCTGGAACTCGCCGACCGTCATACCGAGGGCGCGTGCCATCTCGTCGTCGGTCGGGGCACGGTGCAGCTTGTGCTCGAGCTCCACCGACGTGCGCTCGATCTCACGAGCGCGGGCGCGCACCGAACGTGGCACCCAGTCCATCGACCGCAGCTCGTCGATGATGGCGCCCTTGATGCGCGTCACCGCGTAGGTCTCGAACTTGATGCGACGCTTGGGGTCAAAACGCTCGACGGCGTTGATCAGACCGAGCAGACCGTAGGAGATCAGGTCGGCCTCATCGACATGCGACGGGAGGGCTGCGCTCATGCGTCCTGCCACGTATTTGACGAGCGGGGCGTAATTGAGGATCAGCTGGTCGCGTGCGTTCTGATCCGTGTACTCCTTGAAGCGGCGCCACAAGGATTGCAGCTCTCGATCGGAGAGCTTGGTACTCCCCGAAGTCACGTTGTTGGTGCTCATGCTTCCGCCCAGTTTAGTGGCACTCGCCCCAATCGCAGAATCCACACGAGCACGAGAACCGAGCGGCTTCGTTTGACGTGTGGGCAATTCGTGTTCAACAACTGAGCTCATGGCATTCCAGTCGAGGGGGAGGTGTGTGACTCTTCGTCATTCCTACTGGGAAGCTTGAGACCAGAATTTGTGGGATTTGCAAAATCACTCGCGGGGTGGACGAGGGGGTGCAACGATCGCCGCATCGATGGCCGCCATCACGTTCAACGTCAGCACAAATCCTGCTGTCGCAACACTCTGAACCTGATTTCGCATCGTCACGTTGAGCGCGACGATGCCGAGCAACCACACCACGGCCCGAGCGATGTGCCCGGCGTACGCCTGGCCGAGACCGGGCATGAAGAAGCTGAGAATCGCGGCCCGCGTCTTGGGCGACGTGCGACGCAACCTGCCACGGATCCGCGTCCACAGCGACAACCTGCCGAAGTCGCCGAGCTCGAAGTCACGGTCGTTCAGATCACGGCGTCGGCGCCTCACACCGGGTACAGGCGCCCTTGGATCGCCCACTCCACCGGGATGTTCGGGCACGCCGCGCGTGCCGCGGCGAGCGTCGCATCCCGATCATGTTCGGGAAAGCAGTGCGTCAGCAGCAGCTGTTTGACCTTCGCGCGCGCGGCGATCCCACCGGCCTCCCCCCCGCTCATGTGCGGGCTGAGCGCGTTGGGTGTCGGCCCGTCGCCGCATTCGGCGATCAGCAGGTCCGCGCCCTTGGCGAGCTTCATGAGCGCTTCGTTCTCCGTACAGTCAGCGCCGTAGACGAGTGATCGCCTGCCGTGGTCGACACGGACAGCCAACGTGTCTGGGATGTGCGGCACCTCGGCAAAGCGCAGTCGCACATCGTCCACGTGCACAACGCTCCCCCCATGCACGGGTTCAAAGCGCAGCGCATCGTCCCAGCCGGTCTCACTGCCAAGTGCCTTCAGGCGCCCCTCCACCCCGACCGGGCTGAGAACGCGCGCCCGCGTGCCGCGCCCCGGCCCCCAGTACATGTAGACGTGGAGCGGCAACACGTCGACGCAATGGTCGGGGTGGCGGTGGCTGATCACGTATGCGTCCACGTCCTGCGGACGCACGTGCGCCTGGAGCGCGTTGAGGGCACCGGCACCCAAGTCCAGGCACAGGGTGGTGTCGCCCGCACGCACCAGGTAGGAGCTCTGCACCTCACCCGTGCGCGCGTAGGCGGCGCCCACGCCGATCGGGATCACCGCCAGCTCAGGCGTCGTCACTGTTCCAGCTCCCCGACGTTGCGCCGGTCGAACTCGTCCTCGCCCACTGGGCTCTCGACGAATGTCCGGACGATCTCCCGCCCGATCTGGGCCGAGGTGGAACGCATCGACAGTGCGAGCACGTTGGCGTGGTTGTAGCGCCGTGCGAGCCGGGCGGTCTCGGCGTCCAGACAGAGTGCGGCGCGGACGCCCGGCACTTTGTTGGCGGCGATGGCGACGCCGGTACCCGTCCAACACAAGACGACGCCGAGGTCCACTTGCCCGCCCGCCACCGTTCGACCGACGGCGCGACCCACTGCGGCCCACTCGTCGTCGCTGCCGGCCACCGGTCCGATCACCGTGACGTCGTGGCCGGCCGTTTGCAGTTCATCGATCACCGCATCCACCAGCACGCCCACGTCATCCGAACCGACGATCACTCGCATGTCCTCACAATAGCCGTGTCCGGACCACCGGAACGGCGCGCCGCTAAGCTGGCGCATCATGATTATTCGCGGTGGAACCTTCGGCCCGGTGGCCACGAACACGTACGTCGTCGCCGACGCCCCTGGCGGTCAGGCGATGATCATCGACCCGGCGGCGGGAAGTGAGCTGTGGGTGCGCGACACCCTGACCCGCCTCGAGCTGACCGCGGTGCGGGTGCTCGACACGCATGGCCACTGGGATCACATCGTCGAGAACCACGTGTGGGCGGCCAAAGGCCTGCCGGTCTGGGTCAGCTCCGGTGATGCGGACTGGCTGGCGGCCCCCGCCCCGTTCAACCCGGCGCTGTTCGGCAACCCGCCACCCACGCCGGGCGTGGCTCCGGAACGGTTGCTGGACGAGGGCGACATCGTGGAGCTCGGCGCACTGCGCTTTCAGATGTTGGCGACTCCCGGCCACTCTCCCGGCTGCATGGTGGCCTACGAGGCCTCGCAGGGGCGCGCGATCGTCGGCGACCTCGTGTTCGCGCAGGGAATCGGCCGCACCGACTTCCCGCGAAGCGACCCTCACGCGATGGTCAACAGCCTTGAACGGATCTTCCGCGACATTCCGTCCGAGACCGTGATCTACCCCGGCCATGGACCGTGGGATGTCACGCTCGGGTCGGCCGAGCCGTACGCGCGGATGTTCCTGTGACGACTCCCGCTGTCACGCGCGACGGAGTGATCGCCGCCCTTCGCCACGTCATCGATCCGGAACTGCACCGCAGCATCGTCGATCTCGGCATGGTGGGCGACGTCACTGTGGATGGTGACCGGGTGACGGTCACCATCAAGCTCACCATCGCCGGCTGCCCGCTGAAGGCCGAGATCCAACGTCGGGTCACAACGGCGCTGGAAGGGATGCCCGGCATCGGCACGCTGCACGTGACCCTCGACGCCATGAACGACGAGGAGCGCATGTCCGTCCGCGACGGGCTGATCGGGGCGGAGCGCCGCCCGTCGCCGTTCGCCGACGGTGCGCGCACCAATGTCGTGCTCATCGCCTCCGGCAAGGGTGGCGTCGGCAAGTCGTCCATCACCGCCAACCTCGCAGTGGCACTCGCCGACCGCGGCCACAGCGTCGGACTGCTCGACGCGGACGTGTACGGGTACTCCATCCCGCGGATGATGGGCACCAACCGAACGCCGGTCATGTTGGACGACGATCTGATCCTGCCGGTCGAAGCGCACGGCGTGAAACTCATGTCCGTCGGCTTCATGGCAAGCGACGACCAGCCGGTCATCTGGCGCGGGCCGATGCTGCACAAGGCGCTCACCAGCTTCGTCACCGAGGTGTTCTGGGACGACCCGGACTACCTGCTGGTCGATCTGCCGCCCGGCACCGGCGACGTCAGCCTGTCGCTCGCGAGCCTCGCCCCGGCGGCCCGCATGGTGATCGTCACGACGCCGCAACTGGCCGCCCAGCGCGTCGCCCAACGCGCCGCGGGCATGGCGCGCAGGGTCGACATCGACGTGGTCGGCGTGGTCGAGAACATGAGCTGGTTCGAGGCGCCCGACACGGGTACGCGCTACGAGATCCTGTCCGGTGGCGGCGGCACGGATCTGGCGGCGCAACTGAAGGTGCCGCTCCTCGGGCAGATCCCGATGGAGTCCTCGGTGGCACGTGCAGGCGATGACGGAACCCCCGTGGTTCGCGCGCGTCCCGAGTCGGCGGGTGCGAAAGCGCTCATGGCGGTGGCGGATGCGCTTGAGCGGCAGGTTCCCGTCCGGACGTGACTCGCACGTGCTGGTCGTCGGCACGCGATAATCGCGGAATGATCCCCCATCGCTCCCGCTCGCTCATTGCAGGTCTGTGTCTCGTCCTCGCCGTCGCCGGCTGCGGCGGGTCATCGGCGCCGGATCAGGTGTCGACGGCGACCAGTCCGTCGGCGCCCACGTCGCCCCGTCTTGTGCGCGTCGTCTCGGGGCTGACCGCCCCGATGCAGGTGATCTCCCTGCCCGACGAGCCCGGCCATCTTTGGGTCCTGGAACAGCGCGGCGTCATTCGCAGCATCCGGGACGGCTCCATTGAACGGGCCGCCGTCGCAGACCTTTCGGGGACAACGACAAGCGGAGGCGAACGAGGGCTCCTCTCCCTCGCGCTCCACCCGAACTTCCCCGCCACCGATCTGGCGTACATCCACCGCTCCGATGTCAACGGCGACACGCTCGTCACCGAGCATCGTGTCGACGCGGGGTACATCTCATCGATTCCGACCCGGGTTCTCTTGACGTTCAAGCAGCCCTATTCCAACCACAACGGGGGGTCGCTGGCGTTCGGCCCGGACGGGCTGCTCTACCTGGGCCTCGGCGACGGCGGTTCCGGCGGCGATCCGCAGGGCAACGGGCAGAACATGAACACCCGGCTCGGAAAGTTGCTGCGCGTGGATCTCGGCCAGCCGATCGACTGGGAGGTGGCGGCATACGGCTTGCGCAATCCGTGGCGCTTCTCGTTCGACCCCGTCACCGGCGACGGCTGGATCGGCGACGTCGGCCAAAATGACTGGGAGGAAGTCAACCGATTCCCGCGCGACGCTCCGTTGCTCAACTTCGGCTGGAGTGTGCGGGAAGGGCTGCATTACTTCGGCGGTGGCAACAAGAGGCTGAACGAGATCGGGCGACTCACCGAGCCCGTGGCCGAGTACAGCCACGATGAGGGATGTTCGATCACCGGGGGCGTGGTGGTCCGCGACCCGTCACTTCCGTCGCTTCTCGGTCGCTACATCTACGCCGACTACTGCTCGGGAACGTTCTGGAGCATCCCGTCCGACGGATCAGGTCGCCCGAGAAAGGAGTCGTTCTCGGCAGAGTCGCCCGTGTCGATCGATGCCGCCCGCGACAACACGGTCTACGTCACGTCCATCGACGGAAACGTGTGGCGCCTCGCGGGGCAGCGATCGTCCACGAAGTAACTGTACGAATGGGGAGTACCGACGTCGGCGAACGGCACGTATTGTCGTTTGAGATTCTGCTATTTCCTCACCCCAAGGACCGGGTTTCTGCATGGTAAATCGCCCAAAGTGGATGTCGATGGTGGCAGCGCTCGCCGTCGTGGCAGTGCCGGCCGCTGGTCAGGCCGCGTCGGGTGGCCCGATCCTCGGCCAAGCTCCCATGTCAAAGCCGCAGCTTCGGGTGTTGGAGACCGCACTTTTGAGTTTGGACGGGCAGACCACCCATCGCATGTCAGTTGAGGGCACGATCGGGGTGACTTACCGTCAGCCGCAGTCGCGGATGAGCGTGTCGATGTCAGATGATTTTGCCGCCCTCATCCAGGTGGCGGGCCCGACGCGCGCGTCCATGAGCCTGGTGGATGGCGCCATCGGACCGGTGATGTCGGCCATCTCCTATGACGGCACCGGCTTTGTCGGCACCGTGGTCGATCCGTACGTCCAGCTGTCGAAGTCCGACTCGGCTTCGATGAACCTGTGGTTCGAACCGCGCCACCAGCAGATCCGCCCACGTGACCTGACGTACCTGTCAGACATTCGCGAGTTGCCGACGGAAGGCTCCGATGCCGGGTTGCTGCACTTTCGTGCGGAGCTCAGCCCCAACTACACGCGTTCGCTCGTCCGAGCGATCGTGGTGGATCCGGCGTCATCGAGCACCAACAACCTGGCCACCGCCTTGGAGTACACCCCGGGCATCCTCGACGTGTTCATCACTCCGGACGGCAAGCTCGTGCGTGAGTCCATCGACACGAAGGCAACCGTTCGGCCGGGTCAGACAGGGCTGATCGAGCGGCTGTTCGGGCGTCGCGTCGGATCGGGCATGGTTTGGGTCAAGGCCACATTCACGCCGACGGACCTCGGCGCAACGGTCCAGATCGTTCGCCCCTACGTCCCCAAGCGCGACCCGGGAACGTCGGACGACTTCATGGCGCTCGGCCTGCTCATGGGCGCCGGTGAGGCTGCAGACACCTACGCCACAGTGACCGGCAATTACGCCGGACTCACCATCAAGACGCTGCGTCGGATCGAACCGGAGATCGTGTGGGTCAAGAAGCGTCCGGCCCGCTCGGCACGGTTCGAGGTACGCCTCAAGTCGGTGAGCGCAAACCGCATCGTCCTGTCAACCAGGACACCGAGCCTTCGCGAGTTCATCATGCAGCAGCCACTTTCGGGCGACGTCACGATCCTGTGTCGCACGCGGGCGGGCAAGCCATGCCGCATCAGCATCTTCGCGAAGATCGCGAACCGCATCACAAGCCACACTGCGGAGGCGGCGCGACGCCGCTGACCGCGGGGCGGTCTCAGCTCTTGTTGACGGCCTGCTGCTCGTAGGCGCCCTGCGCGGCTTCGACGGCCGCGACGCGCTCGGCGTGCAGGGAGTCGGTGAGCGCTCGGGCGACGCGGTTGGATGACTGGAGGCCGGCAAGTGCGCCGGTGAAGTGCGGCATCACGTGGCGGGCGAAGAGTTCGTAGCTGCGGGCCATCTGGTCGCTGGTGCCCCATTCGTGACCCCAGATGAGCAGTGCACCGAATCCACCGCTCCGCTCGATCAGCGTTTCGATCGCCGCGATGGCGTCATCTGGCGTGCCGATCACCCAGGCGCCGAGCTCCATCATCTGATCGACCACTTTGTCGTGCGGCCCGGGCACCGGTGCAGGCCGCCCCGTGGTGCCCTGCACGTAGTCGAGCAGGAACCGTCCGGCACCGGCGCGCACCGCTTCAACGGCTTCCCGCTTGGTTTCGGCCAGCTGGATGGGCACGACGAGGCGCCACTGACTGCGATCAACTGCCGTGCCGTACTGCTCGGCGGCCTCTTCGGCGATTCCCCAGTGGGCTTTCAGGTCGATCGGTCCGCGGGGACCCCGTCCGACTGCGAGCGACAACACGCCGGCGCCGAAACGGCCGGCAAGCTGCATGCCGGCAGGCGACTCCATGCTCGTGGTCGCGATGGGCGGATACGGCTGCTGGTAGGGGCGCACCTGCAGCACAGCGTCGTTCAGCTGGAACCAGTCGGTCGCAACGCTGAAGGGTTCGGTCTCGGTGAACAGGCGAACGATGACCTCGAGCGACTGCGACTGCATGGCTCGCAGACGCGCCGGATCCAGGCCGAGCATCTTCGCGTCGGTCAGGTGGCCGCCCGGCCCGACGCCGAAGTTGATGCGTCCGCGCGACAGGTGATCGAGCAGCACCACGCGATCGGCCACCATCAGCGGGTGGTGGTAGGGCAGGCTGATGGCGCCGGTGCCCAAGCGGATGTTGCGGGTGCGTTCGGCGGCGACCGCCAAGAACATCTCGGGTGAGGCGATCGTCTCCCATCCGGTTGAATGGTGTTCACCGACCCACGCTTCGTGGAACCCCAGGCGATCGAGCAGTTGGATCGTTTCGAGGTCGCGCTCGAGCGCGAGCGTCGGATTTTCGCGGGGCTCGTGGTAGGGGGCGTAGAAGCCACCAAATCGCAGATGATTCACGGGTCAAGCGTACCGGTCGGAGAGCGCGAAACCACTGGTACCATTGCTGCAGCGTCGAATCGAACAGGGAGTTCTCGCAAAATGACGTACGTGATCACCGAGCCATGCATCGGCACCAAAGACACATCGTGTGCGGACGTGTGCCCGGTGGACTGCATCCATCCCGCCCCCGGCGAGGAAGGTCACGAGACCGCGTCGATTCTGTACATCGATCCCAACGAATGCATCGATTGCGATGCGTGCGTCGAGGCCTGCCCGGTCGATGCGACGATGTCCGAGGATGACGTGCCCAGCCAGTGGGAGACCTTCAAGGAGATCAACCGGATCTACTACGACGAGGGTCAGGAAGCCGCGGAGAAGGCCATCAAGGACTTCCTCGCGCTCAAGGACGCTTGACGCCACGTTTCCTTCGGGGAGACCGGGCATGATCGCGCCCGGCCCCGACTGCGCCTGTGCCTGATTCCATCCCTCGTGACGAACCGCCCGTCGACCGCCGCGCCCGGCGGCGGCGAATCACGGGGATGTCGATCCTGATTTTGTTCGTCGGCACCTTGTTTGTCGGGATCTGGCTGAACATGCACTACGAGATGCCGGATCGGACCGATCCGGCCGTGATCAAGGAGACCGCTCGCGCTGTCACCGCCATCCAGCGTTCGGTCACGGCGACCAACGGGGCCAAGAGCGCCCGGTGTTCGGCACGGTTGCTGAAGAGTGAAGGCGGCGTCGCGATGGTCCACGCATCGTGCGCACTCGTGCCGGGCCCGTCGGCCGTGGCCGGCCCGTTCCGTGTGGACCGGGACGGCGCGGTGGAGACGGCCGGCGACGGCGACGCCTTCCAAAATGACGTCAAGCGCATGTTCGGCTCGCGGCTCGGCGACTGGTATTTGAACCACGCCAACAGCTTCTCCTACGTGCGCCCACCGGTGGACCCGGCGTCCGGCGCAAACGGCCCCCTCACCACAAACTAACCCTCAACCTGACGGTGAGTTTCGCGGTTCGGGCGACCCCGACTGGATGACTGCGGGCACCCCACCGCCACGTCCCGTCATCCCGGCGAACGCGTCGCGGCGAAAATTGCAAATGAGATTTCCCGCCACGACTGGGGTTTCAGCGGTCGTCCTGCGATTTTCGTCCAACGAAGGACCACGCGGCAGCTCTCCGATCACGGCGGTCTGTGCTCGTGCCCACGCTCGTCGCCCACGCAAAATCTCATTTGCGAGTTTCGTGCCAACCGAGCCGACGCCACCGGGCAAATGGCGGATGAGACGGCGAGGCCGGCTGCTATTCTCGTGCCGTGGCTACCAAGAAGAAGACCAGCGGCGGACGCCGCCGCAACTATGAGCCGAAGGTCGAACTCACCGGCATCAAGCGATTCCTGCCGACCGGCTGGGCCAACTGGCTGGGGTTCAGCCTGTTCGGCGGCCTCGGGCTGGCATTCCTGATCGAGGGATTCGTCGCAATCGGACGCCTCCCGCAGCACCTGGATCTGATCCCGGCCTTCGTCCTGACGTTCCTCTGCCTGTGGATCGCGTACCTCTTCGCGATCACGCGGTGGAAGGACTACATCTAGACGCTCAAGCGCCCTCGCCGCCGCACGGTGGCGAGCTTGCAGCGAGCGCAGTCGTCCGCCGGCCCGCCTTCATCGGGTCCGCTCAATCACGCGCGGCCCGCCCCCTCCGCGACCGCGGAGGGAACGTGCCACGGTGACTCCGCCTGAGGGCGGAGGCGTTGTCCGGTCAGGCGCGCAGGTCAGCCAGGTCGGCACCGTGGTTGATGTGAAACACGGTGCCGTCAATCACGAGCGCCGGAACGGACTGAACGCCCGCTGCCTCAGCCACCGCCACCGCCTCGGGCCGCTCACCAAGGTGGACGACCTCAACCGTGTAGCGGGAGGCGTCGATCGCCTGGGTCAACCCTTGCTCTGCGCTCACGCACACCGGGCACCCCGCGTGGAAAAACGTTGCAGTGCTCATGCATCCCTCTTTCATCCGAATTCGTAGCGAGTCGCTACTATCTACCCGAGCGCGGCAAAATGCAAGGTAGCGAGTCGATATCATCAGACGTATGAGCCAACAGCGTGCAGATCTCATCGACCGCATCGCGGCACTTCGTCGCGCCGCACAGCGAGTCGTGGCAACTCAGGAAGGCCTCTCGCTCGCCCAACTTCACGCCCTGATCTACCTGTCGGAGTGCAATCGCTTCTCCGACACGCCGGCGGCGGTTGCCGAATATCTCGAGACGAGCCGCGGAACCACGTCGCAGACCCTGATCGCGCTGGAACGCAAGGGGCTGATCGCACGTCGCACCGACCGACGCGACGGACGCGTCTCCCATGCGCGCCCCACCGCAGCGGGTGCGAGCATCGTCATGCGCGCAAAAGATGACGACGTCACCCGCGCCATCGCGGACGCCGATGTGACCGCCACGCCGGATCTGGATGTGACCCTGAAAGATCTGCTCCGTGTCGCCCAACGCGCCGCGGGCAGCCGCACATTCGGCAGGTGTGCAACGTGCCAATACCTTCAAGGCCCCGCCGGCAACCGCGTGTGCGGCCTCACCCATGAGCCGCTCACGGACACCGAGACGGCGCTGCGCTGCGTCGAACACACACCGCTGGAACCGGCCGCCTGAGCGACACCCGGGTTTATCCGATCTGTTCGCCGTCCTCGGTGAGCCATCGGCCGAGCGTCACGACATCCTGCACTTGGTAGCGGAGTGCAGCGTAAAAGCCGAGCGCACCTCGATTGCCCTCACGCACCATCAGATTCATCTTCTTGATACCGCGCCGTCGCACCCAATGTTCGGCCGCTTGCATCAACACCCGACCGACACCGCCGCGGTTGTGCGCGGGGTCCACCGCCAGGTAGTACACCCAACCGCGATGACCGTCATGGCCAACCATGACCGTCCCGACGATCGTGGAGTCCTCCACGGCAACGAGCACCTCGGATGCCCGACCGTCGCAGGCCGTCTCCAGGTCGGAGTGCGGATCGTTCCACGGACGGGTGAGGTCGGTCTGCCGCCACAGCGCCACGACATGCGACGCATCGCCATCACGAACCGCATGGACCACGAGACCCGCACGTTCCGGCGCATCCACACCGAAGACGAGCAGTTGCCGCCCGAGCAGCGCGATCGGTTCCCGCTCCGTTTCGCCCAGCCGTTGCGCCACCGCGATGGATCGCACATTGGCCGGGTCGATCAGACTGATCAGAGTCGGCACGCCAACCTCGTCGAACAGGAAGTCGCGCGCCGCGCCCGCGGCTTCGGTGGCGTACCCGAGTCCCCAGTGCTCGCGGCCCAGCAGCCACCCGAGTTCAAGCCCCGGCCACCCGTCCGGATGCCACGCCCCGACGCGTCCCACAAGTTTCGACGTCGCCCGTTCGATCACCGCCCACATGCCGTAGCCGTCAAGCGACCATTGACCGGCAAACATGGCGAGTTGCCGCCACGCCTGCTCGCGTGAAATCGGCCCTCCTTCGCCGATGAAACGCATCACCTCGGAATCGGCGCAGATCCTGGCGTAGGCATCGAGATCGGCCGCCACGAACGGACGAAGCTCAAGGCGGCCCGTGGTGAGTGTTGGCATCCGCCAATTGTCGCACCGCTCGGCCCGAACAACCGAATCGCACCATAAAACCTTCAGGTGGCGACGCGACGCCGAACGACGTAGCGACGGAGTGCGACGAACGTCCAGATGGCCTCAACTGCGCCGAACGGCCACGCCCCGGCAGCAAACCCGTACGCGCTCGACAGGGCGCAACCCACGGCAAACAGCAGCGTGAAGCGGGGGCCACGCCCCTCGGCCGCGTACATCATCATCATGAACGTGAGGGCCGCAACCCCGAGCGCCGTCAGCATCAGGCCGCGGGGGACTCACCGAGTTCGTCGCGGATCGTCTGGGCCAACGCGTCGATGCCCACGTCGATCTGGTCGAGCGTGGCGCAGCTGTAGCTCAGTCGCATCGTGTTCTCGCCGCCGCCAAGGGCGAAGAACGGAGAGCCCGGCACGTAGGCGACACCACGCTTGACCGCCTTGATCAACATGCCTTCGGTGTCGACGCCGTCGGGCAGCGTCAGCCACAGGAACATGCCACCCTCGGGCGTCGTGTGCTCGATCCCGGCCGGGAACCGCTCGGTGATGCGGTCGATCATGTGGAGGGCCCGCTCCCCGTACACGCGCTTGACCAGTTCCACCTGGCGGGGCAGCACCTCGTGAACCAACTCGGCGATGATCATCTGATTGAACGTCGGCGTGTGCAGGTCCGAGCCCTGCTTGGCCTGGATCAGCTTCTCGATGATGGGATGAGCCGCCTGCACCCAGGCGTCACGCAGGCCCGGGACGAGCGTTTTGGAAAACGACCCGCTGTGGATCACGTGGTTGTTGTCGACATCCCCTTCAGCAAGCTCCAGACCAAGGGAGTACAAGCTGGGAAGCGACTCGCCGGTAAAGCGCAGCTCGCCGTACGGATCGTCTTCGATCACCAACACGTTGTGCTTTGCCGTGACCTCCACCAGGCGCCGACGCCGATCAAGGCTCAGGGTGCGGCCCGTCGGGTTCTGGAAGTTCGGCACCGCGTAGAGCAACTTTGCCGACTGGTGTTCCAACTGATCGGCAAGGGCGTCGACATCGATCCCATGATCGTCGGTCGGAATCTGGACGTACTGCGGACCGTATGGATTGAACGACTGCAGCGCACCCAGGTACGTGGGTGACTCGACAAGCACCACGTCGCCCCGCGAGAGAAGGATCTTGCCGAGCAGGTCAAGGCCCTGCTGACTGCCGGTCACGATCTGCACGTTCTCGACCGGGATCCCGCCCTGACGCGCCGCGATCCATTCGCGAAGCGGCACGTAGCCCTCGGTGGTGGAGTACTGCAGCGCCGACGCGCCGTCGCGAGTCAACACCAGATCGGCGGCTTGGCGGACCTCCTCGACCGGGAAGAGCTCCGGCGCGGGCAACCCACCGGCGAAGCTGATCACGTCAGGTCGCTGGGCGACCTTCAAAATCTCGCGGATGACGCTCGCATCCATACGCGTCGTTCGCTCGGCGAAGACGGTGGAGAAGTCGAACGATCCGTTTTCGTCTGCGCCCATTCCGCCCATTGTACGTGCGCGCCCGCTGCGTCTGCCGAGCCAGGACCGCGTCGCGATGAGCAGACGTGGCCGATCGGGCTGACGCGCCTGTCAGCCCGAAGTCTTGACCGGGCCGCGGACACTGGATGCGACGGCGCCGACCACGGCGATGACTGCCCCTGCCAGCATCGCCCGGTGGTACCCCCCGAGGTACTCCACCCCACCCTCGCCACGAAACAGCAAGGAACCGCCATCGGGGCCAAGTGGCGCAGCGGCGATCGTTCCGAGAATGGCGAGCGACAGCGTCTGGCCAGTGCTTCGCATCATCGACACAATGCTCGACGCGACGGCGAGTCGCTCGCGCGGAGCGGCGCCCATCACCGCAGAGGTGTTGGGCGAGCTGAACAACGCCATCCCCACCCCCACCATCAGCAGCCCGGAGATGACGCGATCGGTGGGCGCGCCGTCAGGAACCATTGACAGGACCACCAGGCCGGCCGCAACGATGATCATTCCGCTGGTCGACAGCAGTCGGGATCCGATGCGGTCGGAGAGTCGGCCCGCGAAGGGTGTCAAGAGCACCATCACCGACGGCGTCACGACCAGGATCCAACCGGCGTGTGCGGCGCTTCGCTGCCCTTCCACCTGCAGCAGGATTGCGGTGAGCGTGATGACACCGAACATGGCCGTGTAGTTGAGCAGCGCCGCGATGCTGCCGGCCGCGAAGATGCGACTGCGCCGAAACAGGCCGAGGTCGACGAGTGGGGCGTCGGTGTGAAGCTCCGCCACGACGAATGCGGCAAGCAGCGCGATCCCGAGCCCGCCAAGTGCAAGCACCCGGCCGGAGGTCCAGCCCCACAGCGGTCCGAACGTCAGCGCCACCATGGTGAGCGCGAGCCCAGCACCAAGCAGTGCCGTTCCCGGCAGGTCGAGTCGTGGCCGTCCGCGATGAAGGCGCTCTTCCTGGAGGTCTGCCGAGATCGCGAGTGCGGCGAGCCCGACCGGGATGTTGACCAGAAAGATCCACCGCCATCCGAGGTGTTGTGCGATCAGGCCACCGATCAACGGTCCGGTGGCAAGCCCCAGGTAGAGGATCGTCACGTTGATTCCGATTGCCCGTCCGCGGTGCTGCGGGGGGTAGACCGCGGTGATGAGCGCCGCCGCCGTGGACGCCAAGATGGCGCCGCCAACTCCTTGGAAGGCACGCGAGATCAGCAGCATGACCGAGCCATGCGCAAGTCCCGACGCGAGCGAGGCCGCCACGAAGATGGCGGCGCCGATCCGCCAGACGCGCAGTCGCCCCCACTCGTCGGCAAGCCGACCCGCCGGCACAAGCACGAGTGTGTACACCACGAGGTACAGCGCCGACACCCAGATGCCGCCGGAAAAGCTGAGGCCAAGTTCGCGTCCCATCACCGGCAGCGCCAGCGCCACGACGGTGATGTCGAGCGGCCCCATGAACGAGCCGATGCTCGTGACGGCGAGGACGCGACGTGGATGGTCGGCGATCAACCCCATCCGCGGCAAGCTACTCGAACTGGACTCGAAGATACCCCGTAGGGTATTCTGCCTGCGGAGAGAACGACGCGGAGGTTGGCCGGTGTGCAGAGCCGTGCGGTGCCGGAAGTGCAACAAGACGACGTGGGCCGGATGCGGTCGCCACGTCGATCAGGTGATGGCCAAGGTTCCGAAGAATCAGCGATGCACGTGCGCCGCCGATCCCCCTGATGCAGACGCGAAACCGGGCTTCATGATGCGCCTGTTCGGCGGCCGCTGAACCGACCGGAGTTGACCGTTTTGGTGATGCTCCTATGTGTTGTCAAGGGGTGTTGTGGTTTGGAGGAGTCGGTAGAGGTGGCGGGTGATGTGGCGTTTGAGTGCGCGGATGGCTTCGCGGCGTGTTTTGCCTTCGGTGATGCGTCGTTGGATGTAGGCCTTGGTGCGGGGGTCGGTGCGTGCTCGGGTGAGTGCGATGGTGTGGATGGCGTTGTTGAGTTGTCGGTCGCCGCCGCGGTCGAGGCGGTGGCGGTGGGTGTTGCCGCTGGAGGCTGGGATGGGGGCGGTGCCGGCGAGGCGTGCGAAGCATGCTTCGGTGCGGAGGCGTCCGGGGTGTGACCAGCTGATGAGGAGTTGTGCTGCGGTGATTGGTCCGACGCCGGTTTCGTCGAGTAGTTGTGGGCAGATGGTTCTGACCCATCGTTCGATGTCGCGTTTGTGTTGGTTGGCTTCGTCGGTGGCGTTGCGGCAGCGTTTTGCGATTGCGCGTAGTGATGTGATGAGTGATGCGGTGTGTGGGTCGTTGCGTGGTGGGCGCAGTTTTTGGCAGGTGATGGTGAGTTGGTCGGCGTTGAGGTGTCGCAGCCGGTCGCGTAGCGGGTCGGGCAGTCCGATGGTGAGTGCTTTCAGTTGTCGGATTGCGTCGGTGCGTACCGCGACTGCGCCGCGGCGGGCGATCATGAGTACCCGCAGGCATTGGCGGGGTCCGTGGCCGGTTCGTGGTTGGGTGTGGGTGTGGTCGGCGATCGCGCTGCGTGCGGCGCGGATCGCGTCGAGTTCATCGGTTTTGCCGCGTGGGCCGTGGCGGTGGGTGCAGGGGCGGTCGACTTCGACGACGACATCGTTCGTGTCGTGCAAGACGCCGACCAGTCCTGCGCCGTAGCTGCCGGTCCCTTCAATCGCCCAGACCCGCCTGCCTGGTGCACGTTGGTGGACGCGGCTGATCGCGCGCAGATACCCACACCGATCAGCACTTCCGTCGAATTGATCGACAACAACTCCCGTCGCACCGATCACCACCGCGTAGGCGTGACGATCACGGTGGGTATCCACACCGATCACAACCATCCCATCGTCTGCAAACATTCCGGGCACCTCCACTGTCGTTGGGGGAACACGGCGTCAGTTGAGAAACCACAACGGCCCGCGGAACGGCACGACTGTGATGAGTCACACCCCAGGCACGGGGTGGACAAGCTCCTATCAAGCCACACCCACAGACCAGGCAACTCAGCTGGCGCCGACACACCCACCCGGACACATCACCATCAAGACACCCAACCCACAGGGTCAGCCAGACACCGAGTCACAAGCAGGCGCATCGACACAAGCCTCGCACCCATCCCACAACAACACCGCCCCACCACACTCACAGTCAGACACCAGAACGGTTAACTGCAGAGCTAGCCCAGACGCGAAAGGTCGCGCACCGCGCCGTACGAAGCCGACGT
>CALMXK010000106.1 GCA_937871165.1 uncultured Actinomycetes bacterium | reverse complement strand
ATACGGCGACCACCGAGATCTACACTAGATCGCTCGTCGGCAGCGTCAGATGTGTATAAGAGACAGGATCCGGATGGCTCGCATCCACGCCAGTGTCGAGGACGGCGACGAGTGGTCTGCGCGGCCCGGTTTGCGCAGACCATCCGATCTGGCCGAGGTGGTACTGGCGCGAGCGCAGCGGGTCACCGGCGCTTGTGTCGTCGAGTGTGGTGGCAGAGGCAAGTACCGCCGTCGGTGACGCAAACAGGCTCACCGGTGGAGGGGGCGGTACTGCGAAGATCACTTGCGGAACCGGATGGCGACGGCCACGAACAACACGATCAAGGCGATCGCCACGACGACGGCCACCATGAGCTGAACGACGCCCACCAGGATGGGCAAGGCGATGAGGCCGAGTTGTGCGAGGGCCACGATCCACAGCACGTCGCGTCCGATGCCCGCCGGCACGCGCTTGGCGAGCGAGTAGCACAGCGCCAGCACGCCGATCACGGCCAGCATGGCAAGCCAGCGGTTCGGACGGACGATCAGGTACGCGACGATTTCCGCCGCAGCCATTGCACCGGCGAACATCGCGCGACGACCACGCAACCACTGCTGGGCGCGACCGTCGCGTGTCGTCGGGCGCTCTTCAATCGTGATGACCGGATGTGACATGGGCGCAGTGTAGCCCGCCCGTCTGGGCGCCAGGTTGCGGCTTGGTTATGTCTCGGTATGCGGCGTCACGACGGCGATGGCCTCGGGACAGCGGGCCGCGGCGGCGGCCGCTTCGGCCCGCGTCGGGAACAGTCCCGCGACGGCCGAACCGCTTCCGCACAGGAGCGTGGCGTGGGCACCCACCTCGTCGATCAAACGCTCCGCCACCTGCGCCAACTCGGGCGCGCAGTGAAGTGCGGCGGGCCACAGGTCGTTGCGCATCCATTCCACGAGGCCTGCAAAGTCATGCGGCACATGGTGGTCGCTCGACGACTCGGGCGCGGGAACCGCGTCGAATGCCCGGTACACGTTTGCCGTTGCGAGACCGATGTCGGGTTTCACAATCAGCGCCGCGAACGGAGGCGTCGTGGCGTCGCTCAGAATTTCGCCGCGTCCGCGCGCCCATTGGGCGCCGCCGCGGATGAAAAACGGCACGTCGCTGCCCACGCGGCCGGCGATCAGCTCGAGCTCCTGCAGCGACAGTCCGAGGCCGAACAGGTGGTTGGCGCCATGCAATGTGGCGGCCGCGTCGCTGGAGCCGCCGCCGAGTCCCGCTTGCGCCGGGATGTGTTTGTCGATCGTGACTTCGCACGGCAGCGAGCGGCCGACCGCGGCCTCCAAGGCGTCGAGGGCATGCCACGCCAGGTTCGCCTGCTCCTCCACACCGGGGCACATGACACGGCGAACGTCTGCCGGAGCAACCATCACCGTGTCGGTCAACCCGTCGAGCGCGACCATCAGGCTGTCGACCGGGTGGTATCCGTCGGTACGCGGCGGTCCGACCAACAGACGCAGATTGATCTTGGCCGGAGCCGAGATGAATGCGACGGGGTCGGTCACATCCGGTCGTCCGTGAGCGGCGCCCGGTCCACCGACCGAAGCGCCGAGATCGCCCGCTCGGCAACCGCCTGCGGGGACACACCCGCCTCGGCAAGCAGCAGGTCGCGCTTGCCGTGGTCGATGAAGCGGTCAGGCAACCCGCAGGTGAGCACATGTGCACCCGTGCCCTGAAGGGCCTCCATGACCGCGCTGCCAAACCCGCCCATCACCACGTGGTCTTCCACGGTCACGAGCACGTCGTGATCGGCGGCGAGCGCACGCAGTGCGGCCTCGTCAAGCGGTTTGCAGAACCGGGCGTTCACGACGGTCGGGGTGATGCCGGTTTGTTCGGCCACGATGTCTCCGGCAAGGCGCGCCACGTGGGTGCCGTAGCCGTATCCGATGAGTGCGACACGCTCACCACTGGTCAGCACCTCGGCCTGCCCGATCGGCAAGACGCTCGCCTGGTCGGGAAGCGCAACGCCGAAGCCGGCGCCGCGCGGGTAGCGCAGCGCGACCGGACCGTCGATGGTGAGCGCCGTGTGCAGCATGTCGACGAGTTCCGCCTCGTCCTTGGGCGCCATGATGGTCAGGTTCGGGATGGACCGCAGGTAGGCGATGTCGAACACGCCGTGATGGGTGGGGCCGTCGTCGCCGACGATGCCGCCACGGTCGATCGCGAACACGACCGGCAGCTTCTGCAGCGCGGCGTCGTGGACGATCGGGTCGAATGCACGCTGCAGGAACGTGGAGTACACGGCGCAGACCGGCCGGAATCCTTCGATGGCGAGTCCACAGGCGAACACGGCTGCGTGCTGTTCGGCGATGCCGACGTCGTAGGTGCGCTCGGGAAAGCGCGCCTTCATGTGATTCAGGCCCGTGCCCTTCAGCATCGCCGCGGTGATGGCGATGACCCGCGGGTCACGCTCGGCCTCGCGCACCAGTGCCCGTCCGAAGACCTCGGTGTAGCTCGGCGGAGCGGGCTTTGCCGGCCGTGCGCTGCCGGAGCGTGGATCGAACGGCGTGGCGCCGTGCATGTTCTCCACGTCCAGCTCGGCGTGCTCGTACCCCTTGCCCTTGACCGTCTTGACGTGCACCAGGGCGGGGCGCTCGCGCTCAATCGCGGTGCGGATCGCCTTGCGCAGCGTCGTGATGTCGTGCCCGTCGTACGGGCCCATGTAGGCGAAGCCCAGGGCCTCGAACAGGGCGCCGTGCTCGAACCACAGTGCCTTGGCCGCGTCGCGGATGTGGGTTCCCAGAACGTCTGCGCCGGGCAGCCGCGCAAAGTTGCGCTCCAGCTCTTCGCGCACCTTGGTGAGTCCGGAGTCGGCACGCGCCCGCTGCAGGAAGCGGCTGAGCGCACCCACGTTCTCGCTGATGCTCATGCCGTTGTCGTTCAGCACGACAACCATGGGACTGCCGAGCGCGCCGGCCTGGTTGAGCCCTTCGTAGGCCATGCCGCCGGTCATTGCGCCGTCGCCGATCACGCAGGCGACGCGGTCCTGAAGCCGCCCGGCGCGGCGGTGCGCCTCGGCCAACCCGACGCCGTAGCTGACCGACGTGGACGCGTGGCCCGCACCCATCACGTCGTGAATTGATTCCTCACGTCGCAGGAATCCGCTCATGCCGCCGTGCTGGCGAAGCGTGGCGAACTGCGCGTGGCGACCGGTCAGCAGCTTGTGCCCGTAGGCCTGATGGCCGACGTCCCACAGAATCTTGTCGCGCGGGCTGGTGAGTTCGCAGTGCAGCGCGATGGTGAGCTCGACGGTACCGAGGCTCGATCCCAGATGACCGCCGGTCTCCGACACCGCGCCGATGATCGCGCGGCGCATCTCGTCGGCCAGTCGCCGCAGCTTTTCCTCGGAGAAGCTCTTGATGTCTTCGGGCGCGGTCAGCGCCTCGAGGATGGGAAACGATTGCTGCGAGTCGGCCATTGCGAAGGACGATAGCGAACGTTGGGTCAGATCCTGGGGTCGGTTGGCGCGATGACGACGTTCGCCACCGCGCCACCGACAGGTATCCCCGCCTCGGCTATCCGAGCGGTGCGCACACCGCGACGGCGGTCACGATGGCCGTGCCGGACTGGTTGACGTTCTTGGCAAATGCGCGCCAGCCGGTTGCGGCCGGGTGACGCCCGACGGAGAGCTCGCCCGGGCTCTTGCCGCTGATCACCGCGAAGCTGCCAGCCACCACCATGTTGAGCACACCGGACGGGTTGGCGCCGCCGCCGATGGCCTGCATGCCGGTGGGGCACGTCGCCGTGGCGTATCCGAACGCGCCCTTTGCGATCGGCGCCGACTTGGCGGTGACAGTGATCGTGCCGCGCATGTAGCGATCGTCGCTTTGAGTCTTGTTGTAGAAGTTCGCCACGAGACCCGTGCGCGCGGTCGTGCTGATGTCGACGAGTTGGATCCGCCCGTTGGCGATCTTGGCCGAGGTGACCGCGCCGTTTGCGATGTCCAGACTCTTTACTTCGCCGTCTTTGATGCTGGAGCTGACGACCTGGTTCAGCGCGACCGTCGCCACCGCGCCGCCGCCGAGTGACGAGAAGAGTGCGACACCTGCAATCACCAGGGCCGGTGACGGCGTCTTGAAGCGTCCCATGGTTGCCTCCGATCGGGGATCCGGGCGGGTGGTGTCGCCGCCCTCTGGCGACACGCTCTCACAGCCGGCGCGCGATCGCGCCTCACGCCGCTCCTGCGAAGTGTCAGGCGACTCTCAGAGTGCACTCATCGGCTTCCCAGAAACGGGGTTCAGTCTGGTCTCCATCACCCCGACGAAAGGCACCTCCATGTTGGATTCTTCAAAGCGCACCATCGCAACGCTCACCGCAGCCGCCTGTCTTGGCGCCGGTGGGTGGGCGATGGCGGCAAGTACCAGCGGCACCGCGACCACGTCGAGCACGGCGGCGTCGACTTCCGCCGCAACGACGACGGCCCAGGGTCAGTACGGTCCGCCGCAGGGCGCTCCGCAGAACGGTCAGCCGGGTCAGTCGTTCCCGGGCGAGAAGCTCCTGACCGGAGACGATGCGGCCAAGGCGAAGGCTGCTGCGCTGGCGAAGCTTCCCGGCGCAACCATCGTGCGTGTCGAGACCGACGCCAACGACGGCGGCGCGTATGAGGCGCACGTCACCAAGAGCGACGGATCGCAGGCGATCGTCCTCATGGACAAGAACTTCACCGTGACCAGTGTGGTGAGCCACTGACCAACCAGTTCCCCAGGGTCAGGTCAAACGTGAACAGTCGGCGTTGATCGCCGAGGCCACATTCTGAGTCGATCGGATACCCACGTGTATTACGCGACCCCACATTCCAGCGCCCGTACTGATCGCGGCGACTGTTCACCCACCTGATCCGCCCCCTGCGGCCATGACACCGCACCACGGCCGCCGAGCATCCCTCCGAGTGCTCGGCGGCCGATGTCATTTCTGCGGTCGGTGTCGGCTAGCCGATGGGCGCGCAGATTGCGATCGCCGTCACTGTTGCAGGGGCTCCTGCGCTGTCATTGCGCGCAAACGCGCGCCACGCAGTGGCCGCCGGGTGAAGACCGTTCGCCAAGGAGGTGGGGTTCGATCCAGAAATCACCGGGTTGGATCCGGTCAGGCTCATGCTGAGCACATTGCTCGGGTCCCCGCCGCCCCCGATCGCCTGCATGCCTGTCGGGCACGTAGCGGTCGCTCCGTCGAAGTTGCCGACGGGGATCGCAGGAGACTTCGCGGTCACAGTCACGGTGCCGCGAAGGTATCGCGCATCGTTCGCCTCGCGCAGCTTCGTCTTCGCGCCGGAGCTCAGGTCGATGAAGTTGACTTGTCCGTCCCGGATCTTGGCCGATGTGACCGACCCGTTGGCGAGGTCGACGTTCTTGACCTGGCCATCCTTGATGGAGGTGCTGACGACCTGGTTGAGCGCGACCGTCGCGAAGGCGCCTCCGGTGAATGACCCGATGAGCGCGATCGTGGCGACCACCATCGCGGGCGATGGTTTGCGAATACGTGCCATGAGGTGTTTCCCCCTGTGTGCGTGCCGGGAACCGAGCCCAGTGCCGGGTTCATTGCCGGTGAGACGAAATCTCCCAGGTTGCGGCAACTCCGCAACCTCCCCAAAGGACCAGTTCTTGTTCCGCCCCGATTTACAGGGGATTCCAAGGTGCGCCAAATGTCGTTCCCAGCAACCCCGATCAGTCTGATGCGCATCACTCCGAATGAAAGGTGAATGCAGATGCTCGACACCTCCAAACGAACGATCGCCACGCTCACCGCCGCCGCATGTCTGGGCGCAGGTGGGTGGGCGATGGCCGCCTCCACGAGCGGCACCGCCGCGACGACCACTCCGGCGCAGACGCCCTCGACCCAGATTCAGTCCGAGCAGCCGGCGGCGCCGACCGGCGCACCCTGCGACGAAGACGGCGCCGGCCAGGGCGGCAGCGGTGAGTCCGGCACGACCGGCAGCGGGTCCACCACGACCGAGTCGCCCCCGGCCACGACGCCTGACACCTCATCGGATCAGGAGGTGGCGATCTGACCCTTCACACCACGTCGGCGCGACCCGCTCCCAGTCGCGCCGACGCTCCCGTTACTCGTCGATGTCCTCGCGACGGGTCGAGGTCTCGCAGAGGTTCGTGTCGAGGGTGACGCGGTTGTCGAAGATGAAGCATTCGCCATGCCAGTCCGTATCGGCGTCCGGCATCTGGGCGAAGTAGTTGAGGATGCCGCCCTCCAGTTGGTACACGTCGAGCCCCAGGTCCTGCATCCACGGGCTCGCCTTCTCGCAGCGGATGCCGCCTGTGCAGTACATCGCCACCTTGGTGCCCGACTCACGCCACTCGTCGGCATGCGCCTGCACGTAGCTCGTGAACTGCCGGAACTGATCGACACCAGGGTCGACCGCGCCCTCGAAGTGGCCGGTGCGGTATTCGAAGCTGTTGCGGTTGTCGATCACCACCACATCGGGACGGCGGATCAGCTCACGCCACTGCGCGGGCGTCACGTCACGGGCCGCGATGTCCGCGACACGGTTCGGCGCGTCGATGTCGACACCGAGCGGCACGATCTCCGCCTTCACCCGAATCTTGCGCTTGCGAAACGGCTGCGTGGTTCCACAGTCGGTGCGCTTGATGACGATGTCCGTGAACGCGCCCAGCAACCGCTGGTCGCCGCGCAGACCGTCGACGAACGCGTCGATGGCCGCAGGTTCGCCGGCGAGCATCCCATTGATGCCCTCGTGCGCCACCAAGATGGTGCCGAGCAGATCCGCGGCAAGCTCCTCAAGCGTGGCGGCCGTCAGCTCCGGATGGTCCAACGCGACGAAGCGGTAAAAGGCGATGTGGTCGATCATGCGCCGAGCGCTCCCGCAAACGCGATGAACTGGTCCGGGCCGAGCTCCTGCGCACGGGCAGTCGGCGCCAGGCCGCTCTGCTCCAATGCGGCGGCCACCTGCGCCTTGTCCCACCCCGCGGCGGAGACCGCATTGAGCAGCGTCTTGCGTCGCTGGCCGAACGCGCCGACCACCACCGCGCGCACATGGGCGGACGGCGCCGGACCCGTGCGTTCAAGACCGACGATGGCCGAGTCCACGTGTGGACGGGGCATGAACACCGTCGGCGGCACAGGCCGCAAAAACAGCTGTCGAGTGCACATCGCAAGGAGCACGGTCGGCGCGCCGTAGAGCGCGGACCCGACGGAGGCCACCCAGCGGTCGGCCACCTCCCGCTGCACCATGACCGCCCACACCCCCACCTGCGGCAGCTTCCACAAGGATTCCATCACGATGGGCGTCGCGATGTTGTAGGGCAGGTTCGCCACCAGGCGGGTGGGCTTCGGGTCGAGCGCCGCGAGGTCCAGCTTCATCACGTCGCCCCAGTGGATCTGCACGTTGGTGAACGCGCCGAGCGATTCCGCCAAGGCCGGTTCCAGACGGCGATCGATCTCCACCGCGTGCACGTGCGCGGCCTGGCGAGCGATCGCCGCAGTCAGCGTGCCGACGCCCGGCCCCACCTCAAGCACCACGTCGTCGGGGCCGACCCGCGCGTCGCGCACGGCCACGTCGCACAGATTCTCGTCGAGCAGAAAGTTCTGGCCGAAGTCCTTGTCCGGTCGCAGGCCGTGGGCCTGGATGAGTCGGGCGGTGCCGACCCGCTCAGGCGGCCCAGCCGAAGATGCGTCCGGCATTGTCACTCGTCAGTTTGGCGATGTCGTCCGGATCCTCGTCACGAAGCGTCGCGAGGAACTCGACCGTGAACTGCACGTACGCCGGACGGTTGGGCTTGCCACGGCGCGGCACCGGCGCCAGGTACGGCGCGTCGGTCTCCACGAGAAGCAGCTCCGGCGGGATGCGGCGTGCCGCCTCCTGCAGGTCGGTGGCGGACTTGTAGGTGAGCTGCCCGGCGAAGCTCGTCATGTAGCCGCGCTCCACGACCTCGTCCACATGGTTGACCATGCTGAAGCAGTGCAGGATCACCGGGTGCCCCTCGGCCTCACGGCCAAGAATCGCAAGCGTGTCGTCGTCGGCCTCGCGCGTGTGCACCATCACCGGCAACTCGAGCTCGCGGGCAAGGCCGATCTGGGTGATGAACGCCTTGTGCTGCGACTCGGGGCGCGCTCGATCGCGGAAGTAGTCAAGGCCGCATTCGCCGATCGCCACCACTTTGGGGTGCTGGGCGAGCTCGCCGATCCACTCCTCGTCGGCGCGACGCCAGCTGTCGGCGTCGTTCGGATGGACGCCGATGGCGGCGTAGACCTGCTCGAACTGCTCGCAGAACTCGATGGCCTGCATGCTGGAGCGCTCGCCGCAGCCGATGGTCACGATGCGCGTGACACCGGCCTCAAGCGCCTCGTCCACCAGCTGCTGCGTCTCTCCTTCGCACGAGCCCAGATGTGTGTGCGAGTCGACGATTACGCCGTCTCCTCCACGCGCGGGAACAGCGGGCCGTCTGTTGGTACGACGGTCGTGCCGACCGTTGCGCCCCACGTGATGTCGGCAAGCAGCGGCAGGTCGCTCGGTGTGCCGATTGCGACCAGGGCCTTGGCGGCCGAGCCGGGCATGAACGGCCACAGCATGATCGCCGCCGCGCGCACACCCTCGGCCAGACTCACCAGCACCTGGTCAAGCTCGCCGGCCTTGGCCGGATCCTTCGCCAGGGTCCAGGGGGCGCGCTCCTCGACCAGCTGGTTCAGGCGACGAACGAGCTTCCACACCTCTTCGGCGGCGTTCGTGACGTCGTAGTTGGCGAGCACCGCCGTCACCGCCGCAACGCGCTCGGTGATGAGGGTACGAAGCTCCTGGTCTCCGCCGGGGTCGGCCGGCACCACACCGTCGCGGTAGCGACCGATCATGCTGACCACGCGGTTCACCAGGTTGCCGAATTCGTTGGCAAGCTCGCTGTTGTAGCGCTGAATGAAGCCCTCGTCGGTAAACGCGCCGTCCTCGCCGAAGCGGATCTCGCGCGCCAGGTACCAGCGCAGCGCGTCGATGCCGTAGCGCTCCACGTAGGGCACCGGGTCGACCAGGTTGCCGGTGGTCTTGGACAGGCGCTCGCCGCCCTTCAACACATAGCCGTGGATGAACAGGCTGCGCGGCGGCTCCATGTCGGCGGCCATCAGGAGCGCCGGCCAGATCACGGCGTGGAACTTGAGAATGTCCTTGGCGAGGATCTGCACATCGGCGGGCCACAGGCGCTCGGTCAGGTCCTCGCCGGGGCGCGCGTAGGTGGGCGCGGTGACGTAGTTGAGAAGCGCGTCGACCCACACGTAGACGACGTGGCTCGTGTCCCAGGGCACCGGGACGCCCCACGTGACGTTGGCGCGTGAGATCGAGATGTCCTCGACCTGCTCCACGATGCGCCGCGCCTCATTCAGGCGGTGGGCCGGGCGCACGAACGTCGGGTTGGCGTCAAACAGGGCGAGCAGCTTGTCGCGGTAGGCCGACAGGCGGAAGAACCAGTTCTCCTCCTCCACCCACTCCACGGGGCGGCCATGCTCGGGGCACAGGTTGCCCTCGCGCAGGTCACCCTCGTTGTAGAAGGCCTCGCAGGAGGTGCAGTACCAGCCGCCGTAGCTGCCCTTGTAGATGTCGCCCTTGTCATGCAGGCGCACCAGGATGCGCTGCACCTCGGCGATGTGCTCGGGGTCGGTGGTGCGGATGAAGAAGTCGTTGGAGAGGCCAAACAGCGACCACATGGCGCGAAAGCGCGCCGAGATCTGGTCCGTGTGTTCCTTGGGCGTGCGTCCGAGCTCGGCCGCCGCGCGGGCGATCTTGTCGCCGTGCTCGTCGGTGCCGGTCAGGAAGAAGGTCTCGTCGCCAAGCTGGCGGTGATGGCGCGCCAGGATGTCGCTCATGATCGTGCTGTACGCGTGGCCGACGTGGGGTTCGGCGTTGACGTAGTAGATCGGGGTGGTGATGTAAAAGCGACCGTTCACAGCCGCCGAGTCTAGCGGTCCTTTGCAGATCAGCGGCTGGGCGGATCGAGGGACTGTTGGCACAGATGACCGTTGTACGGTTGCACGCACGGGCACGGCCGCGTCTGCAACAACCCCATAGGCTCAGCGACGTGGGAGCACACGACCGCCGCCAGACCCTGATCGCCACAGTGCTCCTGATCGCGTTGACGGCCGTCTGGGGCTCCACGTTCTTCCTGATCCGGGACCTGGTCAAGGAGATCCCCTCGGCCGACTTTCTGGCCGTGCGATTCGCCATCGCCGCAGCCCTCATGGTCCTGATGTTTCGCCGCCAGCTTCGCGCGCTCGATCGGCGCGCAGTCAAAATCGGACTCCTGCTCGGGGTCTTCTACGCCGTCGGCCAGCTGTTGCAGACGATCGGCCTGGAGCACACCAGTGCGTCGGTCAGCGGGTTCGTGACCGGCATGTACGTGGTGTTCACACCCCTGCTGGGTGCACTCATCTTCCGCGACCGGATCACACCGGCCATGTGGATCGCGGTGGCGATGTCCACCGCGGGACTCGCCGTCCTGGCCCTCAAGGGATTCAGCCTGGGGGTCGGTGAGGTGCTGACGCTCGGCGCGGCAGCGGTCTACGGCCTTCACATCGTCGGCTCGGGACGGTGGGCGCGACCCGAGACCGCGTTCGGCCTGTCGACGGTCCAGGCGCTCGTGATCACCGTGATCTGCGCAGCCGCGGCGTTGCCGCACGGAATCGTGCTGCCGTCCACCAGCGGCCAGTGGACCGTGATGCTCTACATGGCCACCGCGTCGAGCGTCGCCGCGCTGATCATCCAAACCTGGGCGCAGGCGCACATGAGCGCCACACGCGCCGCCGTCACGATGACCATGGAGCCGGTGTTCGCAGCGGCATTCGCCGTCACCCTTGGCGGTGAGCACCTGACGATCCGCATGGTCATCGGCGGACTCATGATCCTGTCGGCCATGTACATCGTGGAGCTCGGTGGGCGGCGCACGCAGACCCCTGTTGAAGTGCATCATCAGGTGTCATGACCACCCCGCTGCCTGAACCGCTCACCGCCGCCATCACCGCGGTGGCGGACGCCCTGGAGGGCGTCGACTGGCTGATCACCGGAAGCGTGGCCCGTGCGCTTTCGGGATTTGCGGCGACCCCGCGTGACCTGGACGTCGAAGTCGCCGCAACCCAGATCGAGCAGGCCGCCGCGCGACTTGGACTCGGCGTCGCCAACATGCGCGATCCGCAGGCGAGCTCACGCCGGGCCATCGGCGCCATCGGCACCGTCGAGCTCGACATGACGGCCGGGCTCACGCTCATCGGTCCGGGTGGCATCCTGCCCCCGGACTTCGATCTGATGCGACAGTTCGCCACCGAGGCGACAGTGGACGGTCGCAGTGTGCCGGTCGCACCCTTGGAGGAGCAGATCGTGCGCATCCTGGTCTCGGGCAATGAAGCCCGTCGCGCGCGCTTCGTCCGGGAGTCTCCGGCGGACTACATCGCTCGCTCCGACTACGTGGAGTTGCGCTTGGCTGCGGCCAGAGCCGCACGGTAAGCGTCGTTTCGCGCGACCAGCCCCAGTTTGGCGGCAACGTCCGCAACCGACTTGGGACTGAGCCCCGCATCGGTGAGCACCGCAACCACATGATCGGTATCCGTCGCCTGCGGCTCCGCCGCGCCGGGTCCGATCACGATCGTCACTTCCCCGCGCACCCCCGCGCGCATGCGCGGCGCGAGGTCGCTCGCCGTGCCGCGAAGCACCTCTTCGTAGAGTTTGGTGAGCTCTCGGCAGACGGCAACGGGACGATCCGGATCGACAGCGGCGAGGTCCGTGAGCAGATCGGCCACCCGGTGCGGGCTTTCGAACCCCACCACTGAGCCGGAGAACTCGGCCCACGTGGCAAACAGCTCGTGGCGCTGCGCGGTCTTTCGCGGGAAGAAGCCGACGAAAACGAACGGCTCGGCGGGAAAGCCGGACATCACAAGCGCCGTCTCCACTGCGCTCGGCCCCGGGATCACGGTGACGTCGATGCCTGCGGCGATGGCTGCGACGACCACGCGCGCACCGGGATCGCTCACCACGGGCATGCCGGCGTCGCTCACCACGGCCACCGTGGCTCCGCCCTGCATTCGCCCAACCAGATCCTGCGCCCGCGCCGCCTCGTTGTGTTCGTGGCTTGCCACCATCGGCGCCGACGACCCGACGTGACGCAGCAGCGTGGCGGTGCGTCGGGTGTCCTCGCAGGCGATCACGTCGGCGTCACGCAGCGCCGCAGCGGCCCGCGGCGACATGTCTTCCAGATTGCCGATGGGTGTCGCCACGACGATGAGCGTGCCCTGGTCAGCCACGGGCGTCGACCGCCTGCCACGCCAGCAAACCCGCGCCCACAACGCCCGCGGTGGCGCCGAGTCGGGCGGGGAGCACCGCGGCCTGCGCGTTCGGTCCGAGCGCACGTGCGTGGTACTCGGCAAGGGCCGCGTCGAGCACAAGCTCGCGCGCCGCCGACCCGAAACCGCCACCGATGACGAAGACGTCGGGGCTGAAGATGTTGGCGAGGCTCGAAAGGCCCACGCCCAGATACCGGCCGGCGCGACGCAACACCTCAAGCGCGTCCGCGTCGCCGTCCCGTGCACGCTGCACGAGTGTCGGCGCGTCCAGACCGGAGTCGCGAGCGACCGCGGTGCCACTCACCATCGTCTCCAAGCATCCACGGTTTGGACAGTTGCGCTGGCAGCGCGGCCCGTCGGCCGCCACCACCATGTGTCCGAGCTCCGCGCCGCGACCGTGCCCGCCGCGCATCGGCTTGCCGTCGACGATGACGCCACCACCGACGCCGGTGCCGAGCGTCAACATGACGACGTTGGCCGTGCCGACGCCGGCCCCGACGGCATGCTCGGCGATCGCCGCAAGGTTGCCGTCGTTGTCGAGGACGACCGGAACCCCAATGCGCCGTGTCAGCTCACCGAGCGCATCCACGTTGGCCAGGTCGGCATTTGCCGTCGCCCGCACGACGCCCGCGG
This sequence comes from uncultured Actinomycetes bacterium, assembly GCA_937871165.1. Taxonomy (GTDB): domain Bacteria; phylum Actinomycetota; class Thermoleophilia; order Miltoncostaeales; family Miltoncostaeaceae; genus CALMEC01. The sequence continues at coordinate 10,993 of CALMXK010000106.1, read as the reverse complement.
GCTGTTCGATCAGCGATGGCAGTCCGACGCCGACGACGTGCGCGGTCCCGGTGGCGGCGGTCACTTGGCGAACGGCGTCGGCGACGGCATCGAGCAGCGCCTGTCCGTCCTTCGGTGTCGGCAGGCTCACGGCGCCGGACAGCGAACAGTCTCGGGCGACCGCAGCCGCCGCAATCTTCGTCCCGCCGACATCGACGCCGATGACCACACACCCTCCCAACGCCGTTTGGCCGGATCGCCACGCTACCATCGACGCGCAGTGACCTCCTCCAAGCCGCCATACCGCCGCTTCCGCGCCCACGGGCCGCAGGAGGTTCACGAAGACGACGCGATCAGGGCGATCCGCTCACTGCGCCATGCCGACGAGGACGTGGAGGCGCGGCCCGTTCGTGACCGGGAGGCCCCGCAGCGGCGCCCTGCAAAGCCGCGCACACCCACCGTGCGGCCCGCCTGGTGGTCATTTCGCCATCGCACGCCGGGGGCCATCGTCCGTCGCCTGGTGGGGCTCTTCGCGATCATCGCCGGGCTCTGGGCCATCGCAGGCTTCCTCGCCCTTCGCGGCGCGGCGGCCGACGCCAATCGGCACATTTCAAGCACCGCACGTCGCGCCCTGTCGGATCCGGGCGGAGGACTGCTCGGCACCGCTGAGAACACACTCGTGATCGGCAGCGACTCACGTCATGCGGGCACCGGTGGACGCGCCGACACGGTCATGATCATGCGCACCAACCCCGGACGAGGAACACTGAATTACCTGTCGCTCCCGCGCGACCTGCGCGTGGCGTGGGGGGAGAATCACATCAAGCTCGGCGAAACGTTCTCGCACCGTGGGATCACCGGCTTGGTGCGCACGATCCGCACCGAACTCGACATCCCCATCCATCACGTGATGGTCGTGGACTTCGGCAGCGTGTCGCACATGGTCGACGCCGTCGGCGGCGTGACGGTCAACAACCCGTTCAACTTGATCGACTGCCCCTACACCGGTGGGGTCACCGTCACGTTCCGCAAGGGCACGATCCAGCTCGACGGCAAGCGCGCGCTGCAGTACTCACGGGTGCGCCAATGTGACACCGACATCAACCGTGCGCAGCGTCAGCAGTTGGTCGTCGCGGCACTGAAGTCCAAAGTGCTGTCATTCGGCTCGCTGCCCCGTGCGCCATTTCGCGGTGCCAAGATCGTGCGCACACTCTCGACGGACATGGGCACCGTCGATCTCATGAAGTTCGGTTGGCTCCAAGCGCGACTCAACACCGGCACACGCGAAGTGCTCGCCACCCAAGGGGCGACGATCAGCGGGATCTCCTACCAGCTGCTCGATCCGAACGCGGCCGGTCCGCAGCTGCGCTCGTTCATGCAGGGCTGACCGACTCCGTCGCGGCGAACGCCGCAACCGGTCAGACGCGGATGCCTACGGACCGACGCCGCGGCGGGCGCGAGCTGCCGGTGTGGCGGTCTTGGCCTTCGGTGCAGCTTTGGTGTCCGTGCTCGTGGTCGAGGAGGACGTGTCCGACTTGGCGGCGCTGTCCGACGACGTGGCACTGTCGGACTTGGCGGGCGCACCGTCGCTCGGGGCACCGTCCTTCGGACGCTTCTTCGTGCCGTAGTCGGTGTTGTGGAAGCCGGATCCCTTGAAGTGGATCGCCGGCGCGAAGAGCAGGCGATGAACCTTGGACCCGCACACCTCACACTTGGTGATCGGGTCGTCGCTCATCTTCTGATCCACCTCGAACTGGTGGCCCTTCTTGTCACATTCGTAGACGTACGTCGGCAACGCAACCTCACCTCATGACGATTCCAGCGACCAATTATCGCATATTGCTGGCACTCACTCGGTGAGTGTGCCAGAAGGGTGTCCACGACACCCACGCTGGAACCATCGGCGGGCCGACCGAGGGCGGCCGGAGCGCCGATCGACCGGGTCCTCAGCGACGCGCAGCGCCCCCACCGCGCAATGCGATTCCGGTCGGATTCGGTGCCAAGCGCTCCGGCGACGCGCCCCTGGGGAACCGGCGAGCGGACGACAACCGACCCCGGCTGCCCCAAATCTCATTTGCGATTTCTGGGCCGAACCCCGTACGCGCAGGGATACGGAGGGCATCCAGGTGCCATCTCAACCTCATGTTGAGATTAAGATTTACCGCTGATTGATGAGGGCCGCCAAAGCTTCGGTACGATGGGCAGGCGAGCACCTCACACCATGAGCGAACCAATGCGAAAGTCACAGGTCGTGCAGCGTGCCGTCATGGTTGAGGCGGGACTGACTGCCGCTGCCATCCTTCTCGGACGCCGGCGACCGGTCGTCGGCGCGGCCGTGCTCGGCGTCGGCGCACTGGCGGCACGAGGCGCGTTTGGGCGAAACAGCCCGCTGTTCGGACGCGTCGTCGACCATGGATCCCCGACGAGCCCCCGAGTGGCGCTCACCTTCGACGACGGGCCCGGTCCGTCCACCCCGGCGATCCTCGATGCCCTCGCAGACTGCGCAGTCAAGGCCACCTTCTTCGTCCTCGGACGCCAGGTCGATTCGCATCCTGACCTCGTTCGACGGATGGTCGACGAGGGGCATGAGCTCGCCTGCCACGGGTATGACCACGGCATCCTGGTGTTCAAGGATGCCGAGCACGTGACCGGCCAGATCCGCGACTGTGAACGCGCAGTACGCGACGCCGTCGGCGACGGAGACCATCTGACACGCATGTTCCGGGCGCCGCACGGGTTTCGCGGGCCGCTCACCACACGTGCCGTCGCGCGCCTTGGATACACCTCCATCGGATGGAGTGCGGGCGTCTTCGATTCCGAGCAGCCCGGAGCCGATGTGATCGCCGAGCGCAGCTGCGACGCCCTCGAGCCAGGAGCAATCCTGCTGCTGCACGACGCGGACGGCTGGGATCCCGGAGCCTCGCGCGATCAGACTGCCCAGGCGCTCCCGCAGATCTGCGCGACGGCACGCGAACGGGGCCTTGAGCCCACGACCCTCGGCGCATTGTTGTCCTCGTGACTGGAATGGAGTTGACGGGAAAGCTGCGGGAGATCAACCGTCGTTTTGGGTGGCCCCTTCGGATCGCCCTGCTTGTGGCGGTGGTGGCGCTCGTCGTGGTCAAGATCGACCGTCGCACGTTCGTGGACGCCATGCACCCCGCCTCGTGGGGCTTCGTCCTCGCCGCAGTCGTCGCAAACGCGCTGTCGGTCGTCTGCAAGGGGCTCGCATGGAAAGGCGTGGTGGACGGCCTTCCAGGGATGCGCCGTCGAGCGCCGATCCGCCATCTCGTGAGCCCGTTGTTCGTTGGGTTCCTGTTCAACACCCTCCTGGCGGCCCGTGTCGGCGAGTTCGTGAAAGTCGTTCTCGCCCGACGCCACCTGAAAGAGGCCGGCGAAGACATTCGCACCACCACCCTGCTCGGCACGGTCGTCGTCGAGAACCTGGTGTCCACCCTGGCACTGGTGGCGGTCGTGATCGTGGTCGGCCTGTTCCTGCCGCTCTCCCGTGCCATCTGGATCTCAAGTGCCACGCTTGGGATCACCTGTCTGACCATCGTGCTCGTCGCCCTGCTGCGAAGTCCGTCGCGTCGACGCCCCGCGTGGATGTCGACAAGCCGCTTGTGGGCACGCGCATCGCGCGGAGTCCATCACTTCTGGTCGGCGGTGCGCGACTCGCACGTCGGCCTGCGTGACCCGCTCCAAATGGCCAAGATCATGCTCGCGTCGATCGGCGCCTGGCTTTGGCAGATGGCCGGCATCTACTTTGCGCTTCGCGCGTTCGGCCTCGAAGACGTGGGACTTGCCGGGGCCGGGCTCCTGCTCGTCTCGGTGACCGTGGCCCAGATCTTCCCGTTGCTTCCCGGCAACCTCGGGGTGTTCCAAGCGGCGGTCGTGGTTCCATTGACGCAGACCTTCTCGGTGTCCAGCGCAGGCGCCCTCGCATTTTCGGTCGGACTGCAAGCCACCGAAGTGGTCGTCGGCGTGGCGCTCGGGTTCGTGTTCCTGATGGTGGAGGGGACGACATTCCGCGAACTGCGGGCGGTGGCCGAGGAAGAGGACAGCGACGACGGGACCAACAGCTTGGCCGATCCACTCGGAGGCCCGTGACGCAGGCGCGCACCACGCGCAGCGCAACCCGCCCAATCCGCCGCCGGTCGGCCGATGGCACTAGAATCGACGCGCCATGAGCACCACCTCGCATACCCAGCCGTCGATCGACCTGCAAGCAACGTCCCCGGCAACCCGGATCAGCCTGACGAAAGCCGGCATCACGCGAAGCGCCAAGGCCATCCGCCTGTCGCGCGGAGGCAATGAGCAGCTGTTCCAAGCGGTGGTGCAGTGTTCGGTGGACCTCGACCCCGATCAGAAGGGCGTCCACATGTCGCGCTTCGAGGAGGACGTCAACGAGGCCATCGACGAGGTCGTCATCGGCGAAGCCCTGCTGATCGAAGAACTCGCCGAGCGCGTGGCACTGCGCGTTGTGGATCACCAGAAGGCGCTTCGCAGCGCAGTACTGATCGAGGCGAGCTATCCGCTTGAGCGGCGCACGCCCGTCACCGATATCGCCACCCAGGAGACGTACGGTCTGATCGGCGTCGCAGCTGCCGACGCCGCAGGCAGCAGACGGATGGTCGGCGTCTCCGCACAAGGCATGAACGCATGCCCGTGCGCCCAGGGGTTGATCCGAGACCGCGCGGTCATCGCCCTGCGCGAGGACGGGTTCGACGACGAACAGATCGCCCGCATCGTTGCCGACGTGCCGATCGCCACACACAACCAACGCGCCCGCGGGACGCTGCTCGTCGGAACCACCGACCGCCGCATCATCCCGGCCGACGTGTTGATCGCCATCGTCGAAGAAGGCATGTCCAGCGAGATCTACGAGCTGATGAAGCGACCCGACGAGGAGTGGGTGGTCGCGAAGGCCCACAGTCGCCCCCGGTTCGTCGAGGACAGCGTGCGCGAGATGGTCCGCGCCACGCTCGAGGCCTTCCCGGATCTCCCCGACGACGCATTCATCGAGGCGCATCAGGTGAACTTCGAGACCATCCACACCCACGACGTCGAGGCGGAGCGCACCGGATTGGTCGGCGAGATCCGCGCGGAACTTCAGGGCCGCAGCGCCGATCACCGCATCGGCCGCGACGAGTGGCTCGCATCGGGTGCCGCTCGTGCGTGAGCTTGCGATCACCGCCGTGGGCAGCGACCGGCCGGGCATCGTCGCGGGAATGACCGACGCCCTGCTCGGCCTCGGTGCCAATCTGTTGGACTGCCGAGCGGCGCTGCTTCGCGGATCATTCGCCATCGTGATGGCCATCGAGCTTCCCGACGAGATCAGCGACGACCAAGTCAACGCCGCCATTGCGGCGCCTGCCGACACCCTCGGGCTGCGGGTCTGGGTGGGCGACACCCACGGCGACGACCATCCCCACGACGCCCAACCGGTGCGGTGCATCGTCTCCGTGTACGGCGCCGACCACCCGGGGATCGTGAGCGCCGTCACGCGAGCGCTCGCTGAGCGCCACGTCAACATCGTGGACCTCTCCAGCCGCAGCATCGGCTCGCCGCCGGTCTACGTGCTTGGCATCGAGGCGGAGCTTCCGCTGGGCATGTCGGTCGCCGCGCTCAGCTCCGCGTTGCAGCCGGTCGCGTCGGCGCAGGACATCAACGTCAGCGTCGAAGCCACCGACGACGAGGTCATCTAGTGACCCGGCGGGACCAGAGTCGGTCCAAGGCGGGTCACCGGCGGTGATCGACCCACGGCGCACCTCCCGTGCCGGCCTCCCCGGCGGCCATCGCGCGCATCCGTTCGGCGACTTGACCATGACTCCGACCGGACCACGGCGCGCGTGATCCGTCCCGTCGTGCGGTACCCGGATCGGCGACTCAAAACGCCGGCGGTGCCCATCGGGGTCCCCGGCCCTGCTGCGCGCCGATTGGCGGTCGACTTGCAGGACACCGCACGGTCGTTTCCGCGCACCGTCGGGATCGCCGCTCCGCAGATCGGGGTCCTGTGGCGAATGGTCTATGTCGACTGCAGCGACCATCCCAAGGTGCCGGACGCGCCCGGTCCGATGTGGCTGATCGACCCCACGGTCGAGTTGCGCGACGGTGCCGAGGTCGGCCGCGAGGGCTGCCTCAGCCTTCCCGAGATCACCGCCAACGTCCGACGCCCCACCACGATCACCGTGAGCTACACCGACCTGGACGGCACCCGCCACCGGCGCGACGCATCAGGATTCGAGGCGCGCGTATTCCTTCACGAGATCGACCACCTGGACGGGATCCTGATCTTGGACCGGGTCGCGTCGCTTACGCTGGATGTGTTCCAGCGCAAGCAACGCTCACCCAAACCGTCGGGGAACTAGCGGCCGCAGACCGGCCAGGGCGCGGCGCCGCGCTGCTGGTACAGCAGGTAGGCCACACGATCCTGCTCGGCCTCGGAGGCCTTCGCCGGATCGGTACCGGCGCCGCCCATGGCAGCCCACGTCTGCGGATCGAACTGGTACTTGCCGCGATACAGCCCGCTCGGCGAAACAGCCGTCGGGTTGCCACCGGACTCGCACTGCGCGATCTGACGGAGCTTGGCCGCGATGTCGCCGCTCGGCGATCCGCCGCCGCCGGTGCTGCCACCAGTGTTGCCACCCGTATTGCCGCCGCCGGTATTGCCACCGGTGTTGCCGCCGGTGTTCCCACCGCCACTGTTGCCACCGCCACCGCCGGCGATGTCCTCGTTGACCTGGGCCTGCGCGCGCCGCAGCGCCGCGACCCGAGCAGCGTTCTTGCGCTTGACCTCAATCGCGATCATCGACGCCAGCTGGTTGCGCGCGGAGATCAGCACGCCACGCCGCTTGGCACGAACAGCGCCGACCTGGGCCAGATGCTTCTGAGCCGCCGCGCGATGGACGACCTCTTCCTTGCGATCGGCGGCGAGCTCCTTGCCCTTCTGCGCGATCTGGGCCTTTGCCGCACGGATCCGCAGCACCATGCGCCGATCCTGGTCCTGCACGCGGTTCATGTAGTCCACGTTGGCGCCCACTTCGGAGATCGACCCGGACCGCAGCAAGAGCTCAACCTGGCTCGGAGCCGGGCGGCGGTAGATCATCGACAAGCGGTCGGCCAGCGTGTCTTGGGCGTCGACGAAGTCCGTCTTCGCCTTCTTCAGCGCAGCGGTGTTGGCCGTGATCCGGCTGGTCAGCTCGTCCACCTTGGCCTGTGCGCCCCGGTAGGCGGTATCCGCCTGCACGAAGCTTGAATCAAGTCCTCGGATCTCTTCCTCGAGAGCGCGAACGGTCTCTTCTTGCCCCGCGATCGACGGCGCCGAGAAGGCGGCCGGCAGGGTCACTGCGACTCCGGCGGCGATGGCAAGTACTGCGGCGACGCCAAGGCGTCGGGTCAACTTCGGAAGTCGGGCGTCCGTCACACGGGCTCCTCCCTATCCGTTTCAGTGCCTCCGTGGGGCACCCGGGCGAGAGGGCGACCATAGCACGGCCTTGGTTCGCGACCGCGAGTCCGTCCCACCATGTGGGACAAAAGGCACGCGCCGCGGCCGAAATCTCCTGCGAGACACACGAACCAAATTTCCCGCGTACACGGTCAAAATCGCCTTGCGGGTTGCAGCGCTTCCGCGTAGCGTCGGGCCAAATCGATACGCCTCGCTTCGAGGCAACGTCAAGGGGGCAATTTCACGTGAACCATAAGATCCCAACGATCGCCGCGGTCGGGGCTCTCGTCGTCGCAGCGAGCGTGCTCGCAGGCTGCGGCAGCTCGTCCGGCGATACGACCGAGCCCGCGAAGAGCGACTTCAAGGCCGGCCTTGTCACCGACATCGGCGGCGTCAACGACAAGTCGTTCAACTTCCTCGCCAAGGCGGGCTTGGACGCGGCAGCCGCCAAGGTTGGCTTCACGCCCGACATCAAAGAGTCCAAGGCCGAGACGGACTACGTGCCCAACGTCACTCGTCTGATCAGCGGCGGCGACAAGGGTGTCATCACAGTCGGGTTCCTCATGGGACAGGCGACTGGTGACATGGCCAAGGCGAACCCGGACGTCAACTTCGCAATCGTCGACTTCTCGGTCACCGACAAGGCCATCGGCGGCCAGAAGAATGTTCGTGGACTTCTGTTCAAGGAGCAGGAAGCCGGATACCTGGCCGGATACCTGGCCGGCAAGGTTGAGCTCGCGAACATCGCCCGCACCAACAAGCAGATGGTCATCGGTGCTGTCGGCGGTCTCAAGATTCCGCCGGTCGACCGCTACATCGCCGGCTACAAGGCCGGAGCCGAGGCAGCCGCCCCGGGCATCAAGGTGCTCGTCGGCTACTCGCAGAGCTTCACCGAGCAGGACAAGTGCAAGGAGCAGGCGCTCGCCCACATCGAGGCCGGCTCGGACATCGAGTTCCAGGTGGCCGGTACGTGCGGTCTCGGCGTCCTGTCAGCTGCAAAGGACAAGAACATCTGGGGTATCGGCGTTGACGCCGACCAGGCGTACATCGGTGCCCAGGTCCTGACCAGCGCCCTGAAGCGCGTGGATGTTGCGGTCGAGAAGGCCGTCAACGACATGGCTGCGGGCTCGTTCGTCGGTGGCTCGGACGAGATCTTCGACCTGAAGGCCAACGGCGTCGGACTCGGCGCCACCGCGAAGGACGTCCCGCAGGGCATCCTGGACGAGCTGGAGAAGATCAAGGCCGACATCATCGCCGGCAAGATCACGATTCCGGACACGGTCTAACCGAATGGAACGCGGCGACGCTCAGCCACTGCTCGAGCTCCGGGGAATCACAAAACGATTCCCCGGAATCGTCGCCAACGATCACGTGGACCTCGACCTGTTCGCAGGCGAGGTCCACGCCTTGCTCGGCGAGAATGGCGCCGGCAAAAGCACGCTCATGAACGTGCTGTACGGGCTCTACTCGCAGGACGAAGGTGAGGTCTACCTTCGCGGCGAGCCCCTTAACCTGAAGGGGCCGCGCGACGCGATCGATCGCGGCATCGGCATGGTGCACCAGCACTTCCAGCTGATCCCGGTACTGACCGTCGCGGAGAACATCGTCCTCGGTGCGGAACCGCATCACGGACCGGTACTTGACATGGACGCGGCCATCGCCCGCGTCGAAGCGATTTCAGAAAAGTTCGGATTGCCGGTCGACCCGCGCAAACGCGTTGAGGAGATCAGCGTCGGCCAGCAGCAGCGCGCCGAGATCCTGAAGGCGCTCTATCGCGGCGCCGAAATCCTCATTCTTGACGAGCCCACCGCGGTGCTCTCGCCGCAGGAGGCGCGGGACCTGTTCGGGGTGCTGCGCCAGCTCGTCGCAGAAGGCATGGGGATCATTTTCATCAGTCACAAGCTCAACGAGGTCCTGGCGCTGGCAGACCGTATCTCGGTGTTGCGCCGCGGCGTCAAGGTCGGAGAAACGATCTCCGCCGAGGGCGCGACACGGGAGAGCCTCGCCAAGCTGATGGTTGGACGGGACGTCGACCTGTCGGGAACGCGTCGACCGACCAGCGCGGTCGGCGAGCCGGTCCTGCAGATCACGGATCTGACGGTGCGCGACGATCGCGACCTGGAAGTCGTGCACGACGTGTCATTGGTGGTGAACGGCGGCGAGATCGTCGCCCTCGCCGGGGTCGACGGGAACGGTCAGACGGAACTCGTTCAGGCGATCACCGGCCTTCGCAAACCCGAGCGCGGCCACATCACGATCGCCGGAACCGACGTGACCGGCAAGTCGGCCAACGACGCGTTCGACGCAGGACTGGGACACATTCCTGAGGATCGCCATCGCCACGGCCTGGTGCTCGAATTCAGCATCGCCGAGAACGTCGTAATGGAAGATCACGACAAGGCGCCGGTCTCCAAACTCGGCTGGATCAACCCACGCGTGATGTTGGAACGCGCACGGCGTCTGATCGCCGGTTTCGATGTGCGCGGCGGCGTGCCGGAAACCCTTGCGGGCAGTCTCTCCGGCGGCAACCAGCAGAAGGTCGTGATCGCGCGCGAGGTGGACCGCGGACCGCAGCTGCTGGTGGCGGCGCAGCCGGTGCGTGGCCTCGACATCGGCGCGGTCGAGTTCGTGCACGACCAGCTCATCGCACAACGTGACGCAGGCCGCGGGGTGCTGCTGTTGTCGTTCGAACTTGACGAGGTGCTGTCGCTCGCAGATCGTGTGATCGTCATGTACGACGGACGCGTCGTGCTCGAGCGACCGGGCAACACCGCCACCCGTGACGAACTCGGCTTGGCAATGACCGGCGGGCTCCAGGAGACGGAGGCGATGGCGTGAGCGACGAACCTGGAGGCGACGCGGCCGGCGCGCAGAAAACGCCGTTTGGCCAGCGTCCGGCGGTGCGTGCGCTTCGTGCACCGTTCAAAGGTGCGGCATTCCCATTCTTCGCGGTGATCGTCGCCTTCCTGGTGAGCGGCCTCGTCGTGCTCGCCACCGGCCGCAACCCGCTGCCGGTGTACCGCGAACTGTTCAAAGGCGCAGGGCTCGACTACCTGTTCGGCTGGGTGCCGGGCACGAACGTCAACATGCAACTCGCCGAGACGAACCTGATCTCGACGCTGGTCACCACGATCCCATTGATCCTGGCCGGCCTGTGTGTCGCCTTCGCGTTTCGTGCCGGCATGTTCAACATCGGCGGCACCGGCCAGTTCTTCGCGGGCATGGTGACCGCGTTCTGGATCGCGGACCTTGGCAAGAACCTGAACGGGTTCGTGGTCGTGGTGCTGGCGCTGCTCGGCGCGATCGTCGCGAGCGGCATCTACGGCGCGATCCCCGGCTACCTCAAGGCGTACCGCGGTGCGCACGAGGTGATCACCACGATCATGTTGAACTGGATCGCCATTTACATGGGCCAGTATCTGTTCGGGCTCACCGGGCCGCTGAAAGGCCCGACGGAGAACCCCATCTCGGTGGACATTCCGGACCAGGCGAAGCTGCCGATTTTCTGGGGCAACATCCAAGGCTGTCTCTTATACACATCTCCGAGCCCACGAGACTAAGGCGAATCTC
>CALMXK010000105.1 GCA_937871165.1 uncultured Actinomycetes bacterium | reverse complement strand
GCCTCGAACAGGGCCAGCTGATACTGCTCGATGTCGCTGATGTCGCTGATGTCGCCGGCGTCGATCGTGCCGGCGTCGATGGTGCCGGCGGAGGCCGGGTCGGTGGTGACGCTGGCGAGGTTCATGTGACCCGGGCTCGTTTGGGCCGGATCCCGGCGCGGATCTTGGTGATGTCACCGATCGTTTCGTCGGTCCCGGTGCGCTGCGCGTGGGGTTCGACGGCGTGGATCTCGATCAGCTCGGCTGGGCTGCAGCCCAAGATGTCGCACAACGCGGCGAGCACGTCGAGCGACAGCCGCTCAGGTGTGTGAGCAACGAGCCGATAGGTCTGGGCGGCGGAGAGATGGATGCCGCGATCGGCGAGCAGCCAGCCAAGTGTCAGATCTGCGACGAAGGTCGCGATCTGCTGTGAGGTGAAGTGGTCGTGCGACGCGGAGTGGTGACCCGCCAGCGGGCGGTACCAATTCTGCGTCCCCTCGTCGGTGGAGGTCACCACGAGTGCCGCCAGCCGCGTGTCGGCGACGGCGAACTCGCCGCTTTGCACGCCCTCGTCGATCAGGCGCTCCACACCCGAGATGATCAGGTCGCGCTCGGCCCAGAACGTCGCGAAGCGCTGATCTTGGAGTGCCGACAGGCGATAGATCTCGTTGATGTCGAACGGGAACGCGCACAACTGGCACACGTCCAGCACGATGAACCGGTAGAGCCGGACCGCCGCCGAGCCGCCGTCGCTCTCCACACGGGCCAGGTGCGACAGGATCACGGCGTTCGCGCTGGAGGCGATCTGTTCAAGGATCGCCTCCTTGTCTTTGAAGTAGTAGTAGACCGAGCTCTGGCGCAGTCCGGCGCCGCGGGCGATCTGACTCATCGTGGTGGCCCCGACACCCTGCTCGGCAAAGAGGCGACTGGCGACCGCCACGAGCTCTTCACGCGGCGGCCGGTCCGACTGACCGCCGGCGGCGCGGGGCCGACCCGTGCGGCCGCGTTCGGCTGGTGTGTCCGGCTCGCTCATGGCTGTGATCCGACGCGTGGCCCATTGCCGGCACCACGGGTTTGTGCAGATGCACAGTTCACGCCCACCCCCATGTCGTCAAAACTCCACGCTGGTTTCGACACTATATTGAAAGTCGCAGGAACACCGAACAATGGTACCCACGGCGGACACCGCAACAACACTTGGCGCACGCGCACACGCACGCTCGCAAGCAGGCGCTCATGTGGTCTCCCAACCCACGATTCCGGCGAGCGCCGCCGTCGACCTTCCGGATGGCGTCGCTTCGGACGACGTGATTTTCGAGGAGACGCTCGGCGCCGGCGCCTACAGCACCCATCGCCTGCCCCGTGGCGCACGACTTCGGCTGCTCGACGCCGACGGCGACGGCTGCGTGGCGCTGATGCTCCACCGGGCCGACGCCCCCGTCGAACGACTGAACGTGGCCGACACGGTGAAGGTGCAGTGGCAGGCGTACCTCGGGCCGGGCGCAGCGCTGCTGTCGGGAATGGGTCGCGTGCTCGCAACGTTCGTGGACGACACGTCCGCGCGCCACGATGCGCTGTGCGGCGCGTCCATCGCATCCGACAACGCGGCCCGGTACGGCGACGGCACGGTCAGCGGACCGACCCCGTCCGCACGAGATCGCCTGCTGCTTGGACTTGCCAAGTGGGGACTTGGCCGGCGCGACCTGCCCCCGGCGATCACGCTCTTCAAAGGGGTTCAGGTGGCCCCCGACGGTGCGCTCACCTTTGATGGCGACGCCCGCCCGCAACGTCACGTCACGCTGCGCGCGGAGATGGACCTGATCGTCACCTTGGCCAACTGCCCACACCGACTCGATCCGCGCCCCACGTACGTCTGCAGTCCGGTACGCGCGACGGCGTGGTCGGCGCCGCCCACCGCGCCGGACGATCCGCTGCGCACCGCCTCACCCGAGGTCCTTCGCGCATTTCAGAACACCGAAGCGCTGCTTCACGAGGAGGGCGTCCGATGACCATGCAGCCCATCAGCCATGACGAGGTCGTGCCCGCGCGCGCCCCCTGGGCGTACATCGTCCGCACCGGGCAGACGCTGCGGATCATCGACCTGGGCGGCAACCAGGCCGTGGACTGCCTGCTCTACAACGCCGACGACATGGCGGAGCGCTACTGCGCGGCCACCACCATCGTCGCGCAGCGCAACATCTTCCTGACCACCGGATCGCGCCTGATGTCGAGCGAGGGCAACGTGATGGCCGTCGTGAGCGCCGACACCTGTGGACGCCACGACACCATCGCGGGCGCGTGCAGCCAGGAGTCCAACACCCTGCGCTACGGCCACCACACCAAGCACCAGCACGCCTGCGTGGAGAACTTCCTGACCGCGTGCGCGCCGCACGACATGGGTGCCCGCGACCTCGTCAGCAACATCAACTGGTTCATGAACGTGCCGGTGGATGCCGACGGCACGCTCGGCATCGTGGACGGGTTGAGCTCACCCGGCCTCTCGGTCGACCTGCGCGCCGAGATGGACGTGCTCGTGGTCGTCTCCAATTGCCCGCAGATCAACAACCCCTGCAACGGGTTCGACCCGACGCCCGTTCGCATGCTCGTCCTGGATGAGGGCGCCGCGTGACTGGGCGTGTGCTGGTCGCCAACCGCGGGGAGATCGCCTGCCGGATCATCCGCTCCATCCATGCGCTCGGCCTGGAGGCCGTGGCCGTCTACTCAGATGCCGACGCGTCGAGCCCTCACGTGTTGCAGGCCGACCACGCTGTGCGCATCGGCGAAGCCGCCGCGGCCGACAGTTACCTGGCCACGCAGCGCATCATCGACGCGGCGCTCGCCACGCGCGCCGACGCCATCCATCCGGGCTACGGGTTCCTGAGTGAGGATCCCGACTTCGTGGCGCGCTTGGACGAACTCAACATCGCGTGGTGTGGCCCGACCGCACACCAGATCGCGACCTTCGGTCGCAAGGATGCCGCGCGCGCCATCGCGGCCGAGTGCGGGGTGCCGCTTCTTCCCGGAACGGACGTGCTCGCCGACGTGGACGCCGCACTGACGGCGGCGCAGACGATCGGCTACCCGGTGATCGTCAAGAGCACCGCCGGCGGTGGCGGCATCGGCATGGCCATCTGCGACACGGCCGACGAACTGCGCGAGGCGTTCTCGCGCGTCACCCATCTCAGCCAGGCGAACTTCGGATCGGCCGCGGTCTTCATGGAGCGGTATCTGGCTTCGGCACGTCACGTCGAAGTTCAGGTGTTCGGCGACGGGCACGGCACGGTCCTCACACTCGGCGAGCGCGACTGCTCGTTGCAGCGACGAAACCAGAAGGTGCTCGAAGAGTCGCCGGCCCCGGGACTCGACGACGCCACCAGGCGCGGCCTTGCCGACGCCGCCCGCGCGCTGTGTGAGCGTGTGTCGTACCGGTCGGCCGGGACGGTCGAGTTCCTGCTGGACGCCGACTCTCATCAGAGCTACTTCCTGGAGGTCAACACCCGACTGCAGGTGGAGCACGGCGTCACCGAAGCGGTCTTCGGAATCGACCTTGTGGAGTGGATGATCCGACTCGCCGGCGGTGAGGACGTGGTGACCGCTCAGCGGAACCTGGCGACGCGTGGACACGCCATCGAAGCGCGCATCTACGCGGAGGATTCCGCCCGCGACTTTCGCCCGAGCATCGGCACGTTGATCGACGTGCGCTTTCCGGCCGGTGTGCGCTGCGACACGTGGGTGGCCGCCGGCACCGAGGTGACGCCGCACTACGATCCGCTCCTTGCGAAGCTGATCGTGCATGCCGAGGATCGCGACGCGGCGGTGACCGCCATGCGCCGGGCGCTCGCCGAGACCGAGATCTGGGGCGTGGAGACGAACTTGCCACTGCTGCAGCGTGTGGTGCAGACCGGCCCGTTCGCCGAAGGTCGCCCGTCCACGGCGGCGCTCGCTGAAGTCCCAAACACCACCCCGAGCGTCGAGGTCATCTCACCCGGCATGCTCAGCACGCTGCAGGACCTGGCGGGCCGACTCGGCCTGTGGCACGTGGGTGTGCCCCCGTCCGGCCCGATGGACAACCGCTCGCACGCGCTTGCCAACGCGCTGCTTGGCAACCCCGACGACGCGCCCGTGCTCGAGATGACGCGCATCGGCCCGCACCTGCGCTTTGGGTCGGCAACGACCATCTGCCTGACCGGGGCCGACATGGACGCCCGCATCAACGGTCAATCGGTGGCGCGGTTCGCGCCGATCAAAGTCGCGCCCGGCGACGAGGTGCAGCTCGGCACCGTCGTCGGCGCCGGAGCACGGGCATACCTGGCCGTCGGCGGAGGGTTCGCGGCGCCGGCAATCCTGGGTTCCACGTCGACGTTCGTGCTCGGTCGCTTCGGCGGGCATGCGGGGCGCGCACTGCGCACCGGCGATGTGCTGCGCCTGCACCCCGACCCCGACGCCACCAGTGGTCCAGGCGCCGCGCCCGCCGTTCCCGTGCTTGGCGACCAGTGGACCATCGACGTGCTGTACGGGCCGCACGCGGCACCGGACTTCTTCACCCCGGCGTCCATCCAGGAGTTCCTCAGCGCGGACTGGCGCGTGCACCACAACTCCGACCGCACCGGGGTGCGCCTGGTCGGTCCGATGCCGCAGTGGACACGCGCCGACGGCGGCGAGGCCGGCCTGCATCCGTCGAACATCCACGACACGCCCTACGCGGTGGGCGCCATCGACTTCACCGGCGACATGCCGGTGATCCTCGGCCCCGACGGCCCGAGCCTCGGCGGGTTCGTCTGCCCGATGACGCTGCCCCGCGACGAGCTGTGGAAGCTCGGGCAGCTCTCACCGGGTGACACCGTCCGCTTCAGCCTGCGCACACCGCCAGCGACGGCGCGCCGCAACGGTGCGGTGGACGTGCCCACCGCGATCCTCGAGCGCGAAGCCGAGACCGCCGACCGCCCCCAGGTGGTCTATCGCCGAAGCGGCGACGCGAACCTGCTCGTGGAATTCGGTGAGCAGACGCTCGACATCAACCTGCGGATGCGTGCGCACCTTTTGATGGGAGCCCTGGAACAGGACCCGCCGCCGGGCCTGATCGACATGACGCCGGGTGTGCGCTCCCTGCAGATCCACGTCGATCCGTGCAGCACCGACATCGAGCGCACGCTCGCCTTCGTCCACGAGCGCGAGCGCGCGATCGGCGACATCAGCGACGCCGTGGTGCCAAGCAGGACCGTCCACCTGCCGCTCGCCTGGGAGGACCCCGAGGCCATGCGTGCCATCGATCGCTACATGCATTCGGTGCGCGCCGACGCGCCATGGTGCCCGGACAACATCGAGTTCATCCGACGCATCAACGGTCTGGATCACGTGGACGACGTGCGGCGCATCGTCTACGAGGCGAGCTACCTGGTGCTCGGTCTGGGCGACGTCTATCTGGGAGCGCCGGTCGCCACACCCGTCGATCCACGCCACCGCCTGGTCACCACCAAGTACAACCCGGCGCGCACGTGGACGCCGGAGAACGCCGTCGGGATTGGCGGCGCCTACATGTGCGTGTACGGCATGGAGGGGCCCGGCGGCTATCAGCTCGTCGGGCGAACGGTGCCGGTGTGGAACACCTACGGCACGAACCCGAACTTCGCCGACGGCACGCCGTGGCTCTTGCGCTTCTTCGACCGCATCTCGTTCGTGCCGGTCAGTGCCGAGGAGCTTGTCGCATGGCGACGTGGCGTGCGCGACGGATCGCGACGACTGGTCATCGAGGACGGCACGTTCTCGCTCGCCGACCACCACCGCTTCCTCGGCGACATCGCGGATGAGAGCGCAGCCTTTCGCGCCACGCAACGCAGCGCCTTCGATGAGGAACGACGCCGCTGGGCGCTCATGCCCGAGACGGAAGTGGTCGTCGACGACCCGGTCGACGTCGCCGTCCACACCGGCACGCCGGTGTGCGGCGGCATCGCGGCCAACGTCTGGAAGCTGAACGTCGCCCACGGCGACCGTGTGGCGGCGGGCGACGTCGTCGCGGTCCTTGAGGCCATGAAGATGGAGGTGGAGGTGCGCGCAACCTGCTCCGGCGTCGTCAGCGCAGTGCTCTGCAAACCCGGTGAGCTTGTCGATCCGGATCAACCGCTCTTCACCGTGGAGGCGCAGTGACCACGCCAGTACTCCCGCCGGACATCCACGACGCGGTTGCCGAGGCGCAGCGCCGCACCGACGCCGCCGACCAGCGGATCTGGATCACCCGCGCGGTGCCTGACGAGATCGCCGACCAGGCGACCGGTGCAACGGGCCCGCTTGCGGGACGGCTCGTCGCGGTCAAGGACAACATCGACGTGGCGGGCATGCCGACCACCGCCGGATGCCGCGCGTTCATGTACTCGCCGGACGCGGACGCAGACGCCGTTGCCGCCATTCGGCGGGCCGGAGCGGTGATCGTCGGCAAGACGACGATGGACATGTTCGCCACGGGACTGACCGGCACGCGCGGTCCGGACGGGCCGCTCGAATGTGCGCTGGCGCCTCAGGTCATCTCGGGCGGGTCCAGCTCAGGCTCGGCGCTCGCGGTGGCCCATGGTCTGGTGCACATCGGCATCGGCACCGACACCGCAGGATCGGGCAGGGTGCCCGCAGCGCTCAACGGCATCGTCGGATTCAAGCCGACGCGCGGCCTGGTGAGCACGCTCGGCGTGGTGCCGGCCTGCCGCTCACTCGACTGCGTCTCCATCTTCACACGCACCGTCGACGAGGCCCTCCAGGCACTCGGCCACTGCATCACGACGGCTCCCATGGCACCCCGGGCAGCGGTATCCATTCGTGCCGTCGGCGCACCACGCATCGGCGTGCCGTCGCCGTCGATGCTGCCCGACGTGAGCGAGGAAGCGTGGTCGCTGTACCTGACGGCTGTCGAGCGCTGCGCCGCTGCGGGCATGACGATCGTCGAGATCGACGTCACTGCGCTGCTCGCCGCCGGACGTCTGCTCTACGAGGGCCCGTGGGTTGCCGAGCGCACCGCCGCCGTCGGAGCGTTTGTGGCCGACCACCCGAACGACGTCGACCCCGTGGTCCGTGAGGTCATCCTGGCGGGCCGCGAGCGTTCGGCGGTGGACGCCTACATCGGCACGTATCGACTGGACGAGCTCATCGCCGCGTCACAGCCGATCTGGGACAGCGTGGACAGTGTGCTGTTGCCAACGGTCGACGTGGCCCCGACACTCGACGAGGTTCAGCGCGACCCGCACGGCGTTCAGGCACGGCTCGGCGTGTACACCAACTTCGTCAACCTGATGGACCTGTGTGCGGTGTCGGTGCCCGCGGGTCGGTGGGCAAGTGGCGCCGGGTTCGGCGTCCAGTTCATCGCCCCGGCGTACGCGGACGCAACGATCGGCGCGATCGCGTCGCGCTTTGAACGGCAGGGCGACGGCGAGTGGGTGCGCGTCTGCGTTGTCGGCGCACACCTTCGTGGTCAACCGCTCAACTGGCAGCTCACCGACCGGGGCGCCCGGTTCGTGGAACAGACCGAGACCGCAGACGTGTACGAGCTCTACGCGCTTGCCGGAACGACACCCGCCAAGCCGGGCCTTGTGCGCGTGGACGACGGCGGTCGACCCATCGAGGTCGAGCTGTGGGAGTTGCCGACCGACGCGTTCGGCTCCTTCGTCGCGCAGGTTCCGCAGCCACTTGGCATCGGCACGGTCGAGCTCGCCGATGGATCCATGGTCGCCGGATTCATCTGTGAGCCGGTCGGCCTCGCCGGCGCAACGCCGATCACGCAGTTCGGCGGGTGGCGTGCCTACCTGGCCGCGGGGGTGCCCGCCTAACCTCCCGACGCGGGCGGGCCCGGCAGCCGGCGGTTGCCTTCGGCCATGTTGGCGATCTCGCGCAACATCCCACGGAAGATGTGGGTGTGCAGCGGCGAGACGGCGATCCAGTACAGGTGGCCGAGGATGCCGTGCGGCTCGAAGAACGCCGTCTGGCGGATCATGCTGCCGGTGGCCGTAGGTTCGACCCGCCACTGCAGCCAGGCCCGTCCGGGCAGCCGCATCTCGGCGCGCAATCGCAGCAGCCGATCCGGTTCGAATGCGTCGACACGCCAGAAGTCGACGGTGTCGCCCACCGCGATGTCCACCGGGTTTCGCCGACCACGACGCAGCCCGACGCCGCCGACAAGGGTGTCGAGCAACCCGCGCATCGCCCACAGCAATCGGCCCGCATACCAGCCCGAGGTTCCGCCGATCCGCTGAATCGGCGCAAATGCCCGATCCGGTGCGACGGCCACCTCCACCATGCGCGAGTCGACGCGCTGGCGTTGTAGCGGACGCCCCTCGCCGGTACGAAATCGTCCGAACGATGAGAACGCGTCCGCCCAGCGTGTCGGCGGTTCATCGCCGTCCGAGAGTGCGCGCCGGATCGCCTCGCCCGCATCCATCGGCGCGATCTGCGGGTACGCCGACTGCGCCGCCGCGGAGTGTACGACGGTCTCGTTGCGCAGCCCGTCGATCATCTTCTTCGCCACCTTGGCGTACACCGGAGTCACCAAACCGAGCCACAAGCTCGACAGTCGCGGCGTCAACAACGGGACGCGGATGATCGTGCGCCGCAGGCCCTGCTGGCGTGCGCACTCCATCATCAACGACTCGTAGGTCATCACGTCGGGTCCGCCGATTTCGAAGACGCCTGACGGTGTGTCGAGGTCCGCGGCGGCGACCAGGTAGGCCACCACGTCGTCGATGCCGATCGGCTGCGTTTTGGTGCACACCCACTTCGGCGCGATCATCACGGGCAAGCGCCGCACCAGCGCGTTGATCGCCTCGAACGACAGGCTGCCCGACCCGATGACGATGCCCGCACGAAACTCGGTGGTGGGCACATGTGCGGCGAGCGCCTTGCCCGTCTCGTGTCGGCTCTCGAGATGTGCCGACAAGTCCTCGCCGCTTCCGAGCCCGCCCAGGTAGATCACCCGCTTGACTCCGGCCGCGGCCGCCGCGGACCCGAAGTTCTCCGCAGCGACCCGATCCTCGTCACTGAAGTTCCCACTCGATCCCATTGAATGGATCAGGTAGTAGGCAACCTGCACGCCCTGAAGCGCGTCGCGAAGACGCGTTGGCTCCAGCACGTCCGCCACGACAACCGAGGTGGTCGGTGCCGTCTGGCGAAGGGCATGTGGCCGGCGCGTCAGACACACCACCGGCACGCCCGCGCGCTCGAAGGCGATCAGCAGACGCCCGCCGACGTAGCCGGTTGCGCCGGTCAGGGCGATCGTGGGTTTCACCGATGTGCCGTCGTCGGTCGATGCCGGCCGTGAGTCTGCTGTCATGCAACCCATCCTGCCTGTCGACGCGCGCCCGTGAGCGCACCGGGACGAGGGGCCGCCGATCGGATGGTTCACATCGAAGAGTACGGGCAGGACGCCGACACGGATTTCCGACGATGCAAACCACGCCGTCCACGCGGGTCCGGGCGTGCAGACGCCCGGGTGTACGCTGAGTCTGATGGCCGCCCCGCACACCGACGCGGTGTTCGAATCGGTCCTGAGTTCGCGGATCGAGCAGCCGTGGGCGGGTTCTGCGCAGGACGTGATCCAGTCGTTGGACTCCGATCCCGACACCGGACTCGGTGCCGACGACGTCACGCGACGCCGCGCGGCCTTCGGACCGAACGTGCTTCACACGCGCCCGCCGGAGCCGGGATGGCGTCGGTTCCTTCGTCAGTTCACCGACCCGCTCGTGATCTTGCTGATCGTGGCCGCGGCAATCGCGCTCGTGGCGTGGATCGTGGAGCACGACGAGGCGCTGCCGTTCGACGCGATCGTGATCGCGCTGATCGTGCTGGCGAACGCCGTGCTCGGCCACGTCCAACAGGCGCGTGCCGCACAGGCCGTGGCGGCGCTTCGTCAGATGGCCGCGCCAACCGCTCGGGTGATCCGTGACGGCGTCGTCATGGCGATCCCGGCCGCCGACGTCGTCCCGGGCGATGTGCTGGCACTTGCCGAAGGCGACGCCATCGTGGCCGATGCACGGCTGATCGAGGGAGCCTCGCTGATGGTGAGCGAGGCGTCGCTCACCGGCGAAAGCGAACCCGTGGCCAAAGATCCCGCCCCGGTCGACGGCGCCGCGCCCGTCGCCGAGCGCCAGAGCATGGTCTTCAGCGGGACCGGTGTGACCCGCGGCCGTGGCCGCGCCGTCGTGACCTCGACCGGGATGCGGACCGAGATGGGGCACATCGCCACGCTCCTTGATCGCACCGAGGACGTCACAACGCCGCTACAGCGCGAGGTCGGCCGCGTGGGACGGATGCTCGGGGTCGCGGTGATCGCGATCACGATGGTGGTCGTCGCCGCGATCATGCTGACCGGCACGCCCGACACCGTCGGTGAATTCGTCGCCGTCCTGTTGATCGGCGTGTCGCTCGCCGTGGCAGCCGTGCCCGAAGGGCTGCCCGCGATCCTGTCGATCGTGCTCGCACTCGGCGTCCAGCGGATGGCCAAGCGCAACGCGATCGTCAAGAGCCTTCCGTCGGTCGAGACGTTGGGTTCGGCGTCCACCGTGTGTACGGACAAAACCGGGACACTCACCAAGAACGAGATGACCATTCAGCGGATCGTGACCGCGTCGGGAACGGTCGCCGTCTCGGGGACCGGCTACGAGCCATCCGGCGAGTTGATCGTGGACGCGTCCTCGGCGACGCCGGATGTGCTGCGCGACGAAGCGGTCGCGGTGCTGCGTGCGGGGGCCCTGTCCAATGACGCGACGATGCGACTGGTGGATGGCACGGCCACTGTGACGGGCGATCCCACCGAGATCGCGTTCCTCGTCGCGGAGGCGAAGGCGGATCCCGACCGCACCGGACGCCCGCAGACGTTCGCGCGCATCGGCGAGATCCCGTTCACCTCCGAACGGAAGTTGATGAGCACCTTCCAACACGATCCGGCCACCGGTGATCGACTCCTCGTGACCAAGGGTGCGCCGGACGTTCTGCTCGCCCTCTGCACCGCTGAACAGGTCGCGGGCCGCACGCGCCCGCTCACCGCGGAGCGCCGGGCGCAGATTGCACAGCAAGTGGATGGGCTCGGCGACCTGGCGCTTCGCACGTTGGCTGTCGCACATCGCCCGCTCGCGGACGACGAGGACCTGGACGAGCGCCCGGAAGCGGAGCGCGACCTGATCCACCTCGGCGTGGTCGGCATCATCGATCCACCACGCACGGAGGCGCTCCACGCGATCGCCGACGCGCACACGGCGGGCATTCGCGTGGTGATGATCACCGGCGACCATCCGCGCACCGCCGTCCGCATCGCCACCGAACTCGGGATCACCGACGATCCGTCCGCGGTGCTGACCGGCACCGACCTCGATGCAATGGACGACGACGCGCGAACCGCGGCGATTGTGCGGACCAATGTCTTCGCCCGCGTGGCGCCGGAGCACAAGCTGCGCATCATTGACGCGCTTCACGCCGACGGGCAGATCGTGGCGATGACCGGCGACGGGGTGAACGACGCACCGGCGCTCAAAGCGGCCGACATCGGCGTTGCCATGGGACGCACCGGCACCCAGGTGGCCCAGGAGTCCTCGGACGTGATCCTCGCCGACGACAACTTCGCCACCATCATCAGCGCCGTCCGCGAGGGTCGCGCCATCTTCGCCAACATCCGGACGTTCCTTCGGTTCCTGCTGTCGTCCAACATCGGCGAGGTGTTCACCATGTTCTTCGGCGTGGTGCTCGCCGGCCTGATCGGACTGAGCGCAAGCGGGGATTCCATCGCCGTTCCACTGCTCGCCACCCAGATCTTGTGGATCAACCTGCTGACCGACACCGCTCCGGCGCTCGCGCTGGGCGTCGACCCGCCGATGGGCGATCTGATGCGCCGCGCGCCGCGCGCGCTGCACGCCCGGGTGATCGACCGCGCGATGTGGGCGGGAATCCTGATCGTGGGAGCCACGATGGCCCTCGCCACGTTGTTCGCACTCGATCTGAGCCTGCCCGGAGGGTTGGTGGACGGATCGAACAGCGTGGACCACGCGCGCACGATGGCGTTCACCACGCTCGTCTTCGCACAGCTGTTCAACTGTTTCAACGCCAGATCCGACCACCGAAGCGCGTTTCACCGACCGTTCTCCAACCCGTTGCTGTGGGGCGCGATCGTGCTGTCGACGGTCCTGCAGGTGGCGGTGGTCGTCACACCGTTCCTGAACGACGCGTTCTCAACCACACCGTTGGGGCTCGCAGACTGGCTGTGGTGCATCGCGTTGGCGAGCGCCGTCTTGTGGGTGGACGAGCTTCGCAAGGTCCTCGTTCGAAGGCGCGCATCGGTCGTCCGCGACAGCTGAAATCGCCAGCGCCGCGAGGTGGCCGGTCACCGATGCGACGCACATGAGGGCGCATTCGGCCACGCCGTGAGGTCGGTCGGCTGGACCCGTCGCGTGCACCGTGACGCCCGCACCGCTGAGTAGGGTCAGCGGTAACGAAGAAAGGTTGACGCATGTCCAAGCGTCGTGTCGGGCTGTTTGCCGCGCTCATCGCAGCGGTTGCCGCCCTGCTGTTCATCTCGTCCGGCTGCGGCGGCGGCGCCACCAAATCGGGCGGCCTCGAGAAGCTCGACGGGCCCGCCATTCTCGAAAAAGCCAAGACGGCGGCGGCGGCGAAGAAGAGCGTGCACATCCACATCAAGCAGGTCGAGTCCGGGGCGACGTCGGTGATCGACGTGGGCTTCGCCGACGGGGCATCCGGCGGAACCTTCGACACCCCCGAGGCGAAGTTCTCGTTCACGATCATCGGCGACACGATCTACGTCAAGGGCGACGAGGGCTTCCTCAAGGGGATTCTGGGGCAGGCCTACACCCCGGCGATCGCGGCCAAAGTCACCGGCAAGTACATCAGCGGGCCGAAGAGCAGCCCGAGCCTCGGCTCGCTCAGCGACTTCGCCGACATGTCCGAGATCTTGAACTCGGTGCTCTCGCCGGAAGGGACGGTTACGGCTGTCGGTGCCAAGGAGATCGACGGCATCGACACGATCGGGATCAGCTCGAAGAAGGACGGAACCTCGGACGGCGCGCTCTACGTCGCCAATGACGGCACCGACCTGCCGGTGGCGATTCTCCCGGAGGCCACCGCAGCCACCTCCGGCTCCCTCCGGTTCGACAAGTGGGGCACCGTCGAGGCCATCTCGGCACCGCCCGCCGACCAGATCGTGACGCTCGCGAGCCTCAATCTCGACTGACGGCGAACGGCGCTTCGGACACGGGTTCAGACGCTCTGAACAGCCCGCAATGCCAGGAAAACCGCGGCATTGCGGGCATGTCCGAATCTCCTAAATCGCTACAGTCGTGATGCGACGCCACCTCAACCGTTGAACGAGCAATGGTCATTGTGGAAAGTCGCTGCTACTTTCGTTGAATGCGGGCAAAACACGAGCAGGTCCACTTCAGCCCGCAGGTGGTCGCAGGGTCGCGGCTGGTCCTGATCGGGCTCGGCGCGTCACTTGCCGGAGCACTCATCGATCACGCCGTCTATCAGCGATCGCGGCGCGGCGACGACCTGGCGGGAATCGCGCTGTACTCCGCCGCACGGCGAACGCTGTCCACCGCCAGCGGCGTCATGATCGCCGTCGGTGTCCGCGACATGGTGCTCGGTGAACGGACCGGGTCGTCCGCCTAAGCGGCGAGCGACTCGCAGAGCCTCCGCAACCGTTCGAGCCCGTCACGCTGCGCCGGCCCGAGGCGCTCCTCGGTGTCGATGGCGGTGTCCAGGAACTCCGCGTCGGTGTCCCAGATCACAGTGCTTCCCGCGCCATTGGCGACCACGTGGAACCCCGCCTCATGACGGGCCAGGGGTGGACCCTCGATGACGGTGTACCGGTAGCGCCGCTCGTCGTCGCTCCACTCCAAAATGCGCTCCACGAGCACGCCACCGTCGGCGTTGCGCAGCGTGCGCACGTCACCGTCAAGCGTGCATTCAACGTACTTGGTGAACCACCGGGTCACGCCCACGGGGTCACCGACGACGGACCAGGTCACATCGGCCGGGGCGTCGACGTCAATGGACAGCGTGTACGAGTTGGCCATGTCGGCGAGCCTACACAACCGGCCCGTGCGGACGCTTGGGCTGGTAGTGCGTGGCGTGCGACGGAACGGTCACGCATTCGCGCTCCGGAGCGCGAAGCGCCGTCAACGCGCCGCCGTACACGCAGCCGGTGTCGACGTTGACCGTGTTGTTGACCCACCGCGGTGCCTCGACCGGCGTGTGACCGTACACCACGAGCGCCGCCCCGCCGTACTCGGCCGCCCAGTCCCACCGCACGGGCCGGCCATTGGGATGGCGCCCGCCAAGTGGCCGGCCGATCTGCGCGAAGCGGCGCACGAGCGGCGTGTCGAGCCCGTGCATCGCCTCCGGCAGCCCGGCGTGCGCCACAAGCAGTCGGCCACCGTCCAGGATCAGGTACGGGTCGAGCGACGCGAGGAACCCCGCGACCTGCCCTCGTCTGCGGCGGCGTTCCCCGTCGGGCAAGGCGGCGAGTTCCGCCCAGGGTTCACGCTGGTCATCACGCAGTCGCTCAAGCACCTTCTGATCGTGGTTGCCGCGCACACCGACAGCCGAGCCGGCACGCAGCATCGGCGCCACCAGATCGACGGTCGCCAGGTTGCGCGGCCCCCGGTTCACCACGTCACCCGCGAAGACCGCCCGCCGACCACCGGGGTGGCGCCACACGCCCGCCCGCGGCGCGTAGCCCAGCAGATCAAGCAACTCGGCCAGTTCGTCCGCACATCCGTGAACGTCACCGATCACGTCGAACGGTCCAACGAGCTCGCGACGATCGAACCCCACGCCGCCTACTGAACCTGGTCGAGTCGGCGCCAGCGTCCGGCGACGTCGCGCACCAGCCCGAACTCGTCAACCGCCAACTCGGCCACCTCGCCGGTCTGACAGTCGCGGCATGTCCAGGCGTCCACCGTCAGCCGCGTGTACTCGCGCCGCTGCGGCGTCACCTGCAGGGTGTCGACGTCGACGACGGCCACCAGAATCTCGGCCGCGAATCCGTCCGAGAGGCCCAGCCGCCTGATCGGAAGCGTCGCAGTGAATGGTGTGCACGCAAGCTCCACATCCAGGCAGCCGTCGAGCTCGGGACGGTGTGCGCCGTTGATCTCACCCCACCGGCCCGATCCGTCCGTGCCAAGCCAGAGGTCCGGCTCCGGAAGATCGCGAAACAGCAGGAACTGGCTCATCTTCCAGGCTGCGTTCATGCGGATCACGAACTCCACACGCTCCCGGGAGACAACCCCCTGAGCGACCCAGCCGTGGTTCTCCCAGCGAATCGTCACGTCGTTGGCGAACGCTTGGTCCCAGCTTCTCCATTGGACCAACTGACCGCTGGTGGCGACGTCCGGGTAGCTCACACCCCGGATTCTGCCGGTTTCATCACCACCATGCAGCCCGCGATCTCCGGGTCGTTCGGATGGAATTCCGACAAGGTGGTCCCGGGCGAGATGACCTGCAGCAATCCACGCGTGATCCCGCGATGCAACCCGCAGACGATCTGGGCGCGTTCCTTGACGACGTCGCGGTACGGGCAGTTGCAGAGGCGAAAGCTCATCTTCGACGCGTTCATCTCGTCGGCGACCGGCTGAAAGCCAAGCGACGCGAAGGCGTCGTGCAGGCGGTCCTCGGTTGACTCACCGGCCGCTGTGGCCGCGAGATCACGCCCGATCCGCTCGCCACCCGATTCGGCAAGGCCCACGCCTTCTTTGCCGTCCGGCATCACCTGCACAAGCCAGCGACCGAGGTTCGCATACGCGGTTGGGAGGTCCGCGGACGCTTCCGCATCCGCCGCAACGCACCACGTGTCGCGCGGTCGTCCGCGCTTGCGGTGCTCGGTGATCCGCTCGACGACGCCGGCCTCGACCATCCGCTCCAGGTGCAAGCGAACGCCGTTGGGGTGCAGATCGAGCTTCTTCGCCAGGTCCGCCGTGGCCACCGGCTTACCGAGCTCGCGCAGGAGCACGAACAGTCGTGCCCTGGTCGGTTGTGCGAGCACTCCCCGAACGACATCAATGTCCATACCAGATGTTTGCATATTGAAACCGCTTCCGATACCCAAATCCGGATATGCAATTCACGATTTATTGTGACACGCTAATTGGTGCATTTGCAATGACTAGCGAAAACGTTGCAACACATTACCCCACTTTCTGTCGCAGATGAGGAATGTCGGCCACATGCCGACTAGCGCGCAACCGAGTCGCGACGACGAAACACGATGTACGGCCTGGCCAAGTACGCGATCGGCACGCTCCAGGCGTGGACCAGTCGCGTGAACGGCCAGATCGCAAACAGGACGAACGCGAACGCGGCGTGCAATCTGAACGACAGTGGGGCATCGGCGATCAAGGTGGGATCGGGCTGCAGCATGAAGATGCCGCGAAACCACGGTGACACCGTCTCGCGGTAGTCGTAGGAGGTGCCGAGCAGCTGGTGGCCGATGGTGTTGTACATCCCGGTGAACGCCACGATCAGCAGGGCGGCGGCAGCCAGATAGTCCCTGCCGATGGACGCTGCGCGAACGCGCGCATTGCCCGCGCGACGCAGCACGAGGATCAGCAGACCGGTGCACATCAGCACACCCGCCGCCGTCCCCAGCACGACTGCCGCACCGTGATACATGTGCTCGCTGACACCCACACGCTCGGTCCAGGATTTCGGGATCACCAGGCCGCCGATGTGGCCGCCGACGACCAGCAGCATCCCCAGGTGGAACGAGAGGCTGCCGACCCGCAGCCACCGCCGCTCGAGCAGCTGTGAAGAACGGGTGGTCCAGGTGTACTGGGCGGTGCGGTAGCGCCACAGGTGACCGACGATGAAGATCGCAAGCGCCGCGTACGGCAGGGCGACCCACACCAGGTTCGTCGTGGTGTCGTTCACGAGAGTCCTCCTGGAGCGCACGTCGATGCCGGCGGCATCATCGGTTGCTCGTTGTCGATTGACGGGCCAAAGGGCGCCAGCCCCACGTCCTCGCCGGGCGGTCCGTCCGCAAGCAGCCGCTCGACGGTGGCGATCAGCCCGCGGTCGGCCGGACCGAGCGTCGCCGACAGCGCGTCGAACAGCACCACCTCAGGTGCCTGCATCTCAGCGAGCTCGCGACGGACGAGTTCGATCGCGGTCCGCCAGTCCACCAGCAGGTCGCGGCCCGCGTTGTCCGGCGCCTCTGCGGCGAACTCCAGCATCAGCGGCAACCAGTCCGGCAGGTCGCCCGAGGCCGGGCCGAACCCGTGGCGCTGGTAGGTCTGCACCAGGTTCAACAGCACCAGTCCACGCTGGCGACGATCCCCGAACTGGTGCCAGCTCATGTCGAGCGAGCATGAGCGGTGCATGTCGAACCGCTCGACGTAGCGTGCCTGCAACTCGCCCACCGGCAGTGCGCTCCAGCTGTCGACGAGTTCGCCGACGGCGTCGGCGTGCGGGATCCGCTCGTCGACGACCGCCTCGCGAATCGCCGGCAGTGCTGCCACGAGCTCGGCGTCGGGGTAGCGAAGAAGCGCCCCCACGATCCGCCACGTGGCTCGCGCCGTGTCGATGGAGACCTTGCGTCGGCGGATCATGATGCACCCTCTTTGCGAAGCGATGACACGGGGATGAACGGCAACGGCGCCCCGCCCGGGTTCTCCGCCCCGCACGGCCCGTCGAGCGACGCGGCCGGCGGATCGAACTGGATCGGGAACCCGCTCGCACCTTGCGTGCCGTAGGGGTCGCGGCCGATCTCGCCGCGGCGGGTCGGGATCACGAAGCGGTCCCGCGGCTTGGCGATGGCGAGGATCTCGTACAGGCGCTTGATGTCGGCGGGATCCATGTCGCCCGTGTCCACCTCGCGACGTTCGTCGTCGGCGATCATCGAGTGCTCGCGCATGTACATCCGCATGGCGGCCAGGCGACGAAGGATCACGCGGATCCGCTCCGTGTCGCCGCACGAGAACATGTTGGCCAGGTACTGCACGGGGATCCGCATGCTCTCGATCGCGGGGAACACGTCGTCCGGATCGGCGTCGGCGCCCTCAGCCTCGAACGCGCTTGTGATCGGCGAGAGCGGCGGCACGTACCAGATCATCGGAATGGTCCGGTACTCGGCGTGCAGCGGCAGCGCCACCTTGTAGCGCTTCATCAGCGCATAGGTGGGTGAGTTGCGCGCGGCTTCCACCCACTCGGGCGGCACGCCGTCGTGAATGGCCTGACGCTGGATCTCGGGGTCGTCGGGATCGAGAATCATCGACAGGTGGTTGTCGATCAGGTCCTGTTCGTTCTCCGTCGCCGCGACCTCCTGGATGCGGTCGGCGTCGTAGAGCACCACACCCATGTACCGGATGCGTCCCACGCACGTCTCACTGCACACGGTCGGCTGGCCGGCCTCGATGCGCGGAAAGCACATCGTGCACTTCTCGGCCTTGCCGCTCTTCCAGTTGAAGAAGACCTTCTTGTACGGGCAGCCGGACACGCACATCCGCCAGCCGCGACATGCGTTCTGGTCGATCAGGACGATGCCGTCTTCTTCACGCTTGTAGATCGAGCCGGACGGGCATGAGGCCATGCACGTCGTGTTGACGCAGTGGTTGCAGATGCGCGGCAGGTACATCATGAAGACCGACTCGTAGTCCGCGCGGATCTGGTCCTCCAAGCCGTCGCGGATGTTCGGGTCGCGGGCGATGGCGCTCTGCCCGCCCGCCAGGTCGTCCTCCCAGTTGGGGCCCCACTCCACCGGCATGTCGCGGCCGGTGATGCGCGACTTCGGCTTCGCGACCGGCTGATGCTCGGAGAGCTTCGCGGTCTGCAGCGTCTCGTAGTCGTAGGTCCACGGCTCGTAGTAGTCGTCGATCGTCGGCAGGTGCGGGTTGAAGAAGATCCGCGAGAGCTTCTGCATCTTGATGCCGCTTCGCAGCTTCACTCCCCCCTTCTTCGTGCGGACCCAGCCGCCGTGGTAGCGATCCTGGTCCTCCCACTGGCGCGGGTAGCCCTCGCCCGGTTTGGTCTCCACGTTGTTGAACCAGATGTACTCGGCGCCGGGGCGGTTGGTCCAGACGTTCTTGCACGTGACGCTGCAGGTGTGGCAGCCGATGCACTTGTCGAGGTTCATCACCATCGTGATGTGCGCGCGGATCTTCATTCGTATGTCACCTCCGCCGCGCGGCGCCGCACGACGACGAGCTCGTCACGCTGGTTGCCGGTGGGGCCGTAGTAGTTGAACGCGTAGGAGAGCTGGGCGTAGCCGCCGATCAGGTGTGTCGGCTTGACGTTGATTCGTGTCAGGGAGTTGTGGATTCCCCCGCGTGTCCCCGTGGTCTCGGTGAGCGGAACGTTCACGTGGCGGTCCTGCACGTGGTACATCAGCGAGGTGCCACGCGGAATGCGGTGACTCACCGCCGCTCGGCAGGCGACCACCCCGTTTCGGTTGTAGACCTCGAGCCAGTCGTTGTCGGCCGCGCCGATGGCCGCCGCGTCGGACGGACTCATCCACAGCACCGGCCCGCCACGCGAGAGCGTGAGCATCATCAGGTTGTCCTGGTAGGTGGAGTGGATCGACCACTTGGAGTGCGGGGTCAAAAACCGCAGCGTCACTTCGGGCCGTCCGGCCTCGCGACGGCTCGGGTCGGCGATGTAGTTCGCCAGGTCGATCGGCGGCCGGTAGGTGGCCATCGCCTCGCCGTAGTCGATCATCCACGCATGGTCCAGGTAGAAGTGTTGGCGGCCGGTCAGCGTCCGCCACGGGATCAGGTGGTCGACGTTGGCGGTAAACGGCGAGTAGCGGCGATCGCGCGCCTCCACACCGGACCATTCGGCGGAGGCGATCACCTTGCGCGGTTGACTCTGGATCGCTTCGAACGTGATCAGCTCGTCTTCGCGGTCTGCCGCCACGTGCGACAGATCGCGCCCCACCCGCTTGCCCAGGGTGTTCCACCCCTGCACCGCCAAGTGACCGTTGGTCGTTCCCGACAGATGCAGGATCGCGTCGCACACCTGGTTGGCCCGCTCGAGCGACGGGGTCGGACCGTCAGGCCCCTCCACCGTGCCGTTGGCGAGGCCAAGCTCGTGAAGCGGCTCGCCCACCTGCCAGCTCACGCCCTTCCACTGAAGACCGAGTTTGCCGGCGAGCGGACCCACACTCGTCATCTGACGAAACACCTGCGGGTAGTCGCGAACCACCGGCACAAACTTCGGCATGGTCACGCCGGGCACCGGATCGCAGTCGCCTGCGCGCCAGTCGCGCACCTCCCCGAGCGGCTGCGCGATCTCGTCCGGGGTGTCGTGCTGCAGCGGCGCCATCACCACGTCGGTGCGCGTACCCAGATGGGTCTCGGCAAGCTCGGAGAAGTGCCACGCGATCGTCTTGAAGATGTCCCAGTCCGATCGCGCCTCCCACGGCGGGTTGATCGCCGGGTTGAACGGATGCACGAACGGGTGCATGTCCGTGGAGCTGATGTCGTGCTTTTCGTACCAGGTGGCCGTCGGCAAGATCACGTCCGAATGCAGGCACGTGCCGTTCATCCGAAAGTCGAGCGTGGTCAGCAGATCGAGCTTGCCGGACGGAGCGTCCTTGCGCCATGTGACCGTCGTCGGGCGACGCTCCTCGGGCGACTCGGCGCCTTGAACCGCGGCGGTGGTGACACCGAGCAGGTGATGCAGGAAGTACTCGTGCCCCTTCGCCGATCCGCCGATCAGGTTCGCCCGCCAGACGGTGAGCAGTCGTGGATGGTTCTGTGGTGCGTCGGGGTCGTCCCAGGCGAAGCCGAGCCGTCCGGACGTCAGCTCGTTGACGATGTGGGCGGCCGGCGTCACGCCCGCATGCGCCGCCTCGTCGGCGATGTCGAGCGGGTTGCGAGTGAGGCTCGGGTAGGCGGGCGTCCAGCCCAGGCGAACCGCCTGTGAGACACAGTCGGCCACGTGCTTGCCCTTGAGTTCCCCACCGCCGAGCGGTGAGCGAAACGCACCGGCGTCCCAGGGGTCGTACCGGAACTGGCCGGTGTTCATGTAGAAGAACGACGTGGAGGCCTGATGGCGCGGCGGCCGACTCCAGTCGAGCGCAAACGCCACCTGCGAGAAGCCGGCGATCGGACGCACCTTCTCCTGACCGACATAGTGCGCCCAGCCGCCGCCGTTGACACCCTGGCAGCCGGTGAGCAACAGCAGGTTCAGCATGGCCCGGTAGATGGTGTCGCCGTGGTACCAGTGGTTTGTGGCGGCGCCCATCACGATCATGGACCGGCCCTTCGTGCGCTCCGCGTTGCGCCCGAACTCACGGGCGATCGTGATCACGTCCGCGGCCGGGATGCCGGTGTGCAGCTCCTGCCACGCCGGTGTGAACGGCACGTCGTCGTCGTAGCCGGTCGGCCAGTGGCCCGGCAGACCGTCGCGGCCGACACCGTACTGCGCAAACACAAGGTCGAGCACCGTCGTCACCAGCGTTCCGTCGGCCAACCGCTTGACCGGCACGCCACGCGTCACGAGAGCAGACGAGGTGGGACCGTCGCCGCCGAACACGCTGATCGTGACGGTGACGGTCTCGTCGTGATGGCCGAGCAACGTCAGCGCGGGGTCGACGTCGCCGAGCTCCAGGTTCCACTTGCCCTCACCCTCGGCACCCCAGCGATCGCCGAGCGTGCCGTTTGGAACGACGAGCTCACCGGTGGCCTGGTCGACGATGACCGTCTTCCACTCGGCGTTCTCACCCGTCTCGCCCAGGTCCGACGCCCGCAGAAAACGCCCGGCGACGCGCTGGCCGTCACGTTCTTCCAGACGCACCAGGTGCGCCAAGTCGTTGAACTGCTTCGAGTATCCCTGGAAGTAGTCGACCTGCCGGTCGACGTAGAACTCGCGCAGGATGACGTGGCCCATCGCCATCGCGAGCGCGCCATCGGTTCCCGGATTGATGGCGAGCCACTTGTCGGCGAACTTCGTGTGGTCCGAGTAGTCGGGGCTCACCACGACCGTCTTCTGTCCGCGGTAGCGCGCCTCGGTCATGAAGTGCGCGTCGGGCGTGCGCGTCATCGGGATGTTGCTGCCCCACATCATCAGGTAGCCCGCGTTCCACCAGTCCGCCGACTCCGGCACGTCGGTCTGGTCCCCCCACACCTGCGGCGAGGCCGGCGGCAGATCGCAATACCAGTCGTAGAAGCTCATGCAGGCTCCGCCAATCAGCGACAGGAACCGTGTGCCCGCGCTGTAGCTCGCCATCGACATCGCCGGGATCGGCGAGAAGCCGAAGATGCGGTCCGGGCCGTAGCGCTTGATCGTCGACACGTGAGCTGCAGCGACGAGCTCCGCCGCGTCGCTCCAGCTCGCGCGAACCAGACCGCCCTTGCCGCGAGCGCGCACATAGGCGGCGCGCTTGTCCGGGTCGTCCTGAATCGCCTCCCACGCCGCCACCGGATCGCCAAGGCGCTCACGCTCGGCACGGAACATCTCAAGCAGCGCGCCGCGAACGTAGGGGTGACGCACACGGTTCGGCGAGTAGATGTACCACGAGAACGATGCGCCGCGCGGGCAACCGCGGGGCTCGTACTCGGGCATGTCCGGGCCGTTGCTCGGGTAGTCGAACGCCTGGGTCTCCCAGGTGATGATGCCGTCCTTGACGTAGACGTTCCACGAACAGGAGCCCGTGCAGTTGACGCCGTGGGTGCTGCGAACGACCTTGTCGTGGCTCCACCGGCGACGGTAGAAGTCCTCGGCCGAGCGGCCGTCGGGGGAAAGCGTCGACCACCCGTCAGGGGACGGGATGCCCTGACGAAGGAGGCGACTGAGTCCGAATCTGCTCATTTGTGGAGTCCGTTTCTCGAGCCGGGGTCAGCAGGGGTTGGGTGCGTTGGGTCGTGCGAAGAACCACCAGTTGAGTCCGACGTTGAACGCACAGAAGACGGCGACGGCGATGTAGAAGGGCACCGCGCCCATGAGCGGGATCAACACGCCGAACAGGAACGGCCCGTAGGCGGCGATCGCGGCAGTCCAGCCGATGACACCGGCGGACTTGATCGTGTCGAACAGTCCGGGAATCTGTTTGAACGTCGACGCGTTCCCGATGCCCGTGAAGAAGAAGACGGCCACCATGCTGAGCACGAACGGCCAGAACTCGTCCGGTGATGACGGCTGGACGAAGAACGTTGCGGTGATGATGGAGGCCACGAGTCCGACACCGGCCACCTGCGTGACCTTCGCACCACCGATGCGGTCGGTGATCGGCCCGGCGACGATCCGCATGATCGAGCCCACGAGTGGACCGATGAACGCGTACTTCAACGCGTCGTGCGGGTTCGGGTTCGGCAGTCCGCCGAAGGTGGCGGCCTTGCCGAAGTTGTCTGCGATGAGCAGCGGGAAGGCGGTTGCGAATCCGGAGAACAGCCCGAAGGTCATCATGTAGAGCGACGTCATCGAGTAGGTGTGTCGCTCACCGAAGATGTCCATCTGATCGCGCATGTTCGCCCGCACCGGAACGCTTCGCAGTCCGAACCAGGCGACGATTGCGAGGACGGCCACGATCGGGATCCAGATCAACAAGGCGTTCTGCAGATGCCACTCCACCGTCGGCGTCGCGTCCGTGGAGACTTTCTTGGCCATCTGCGTGGAGCCGATCAATCCGAAGCCGATGAGCCATGGGGTCAGAAACTGCACCAGGCTCACCCCGAAGTTGCCGATCCCGGCCTGCGTGGCGAGCGCCGTCCCGATCTGCTTCTTGGGAAAGAACAGGCTGGTTGAGGGCATGAACGACGAGAAGTTGCCGCCGCCGAGGCCCGCCAGGAAGGCAAGTAGCAGGAACATCCAGTAGGGCGTGTCGCCGTTTTGGATGGCGAAGTACCACCCGACCAATGGGATCAACAACATCGCCGTCGAGATCGACACGACCTTGCGCGTGCCGATGATCGGGGTCAGAAACATGTGGACCAGGCGCAGCGTTCCGCCGGCGAGGCCCGGCATCGCCACCAGCCAGTAGGCCTTGGTGGGGGTCAGACCGAATGCCGGCACCAACTTCATTCGTGTGATGAGCGCACTCACCACGAACCAGACGACAAATGCCATCACCAGGTTGGCCGTGGTGATCGCAAGGGTGCGCCGTGCGATTCGTCGGCCGGTGGTTTCCCAGAACACCTCGTCTTCGGGATCCCACTCCGCCAGCCA
>CALMXK010000104.1 GCA_937871165.1 uncultured Actinomycetes bacterium | reverse complement strand
CGCCACCAGCGCACCGACACCGAGTTGCCGGATGCGCTTTGAATGGCTGGCTGGGGTGTCACTCACGTGAATGCGCCCCAATCTGAGGCTGCCGAACGGCCGCCGCTACTTGACCTTTGCGATCGCCTGGGTGAACTCGGCGATGTTCCTGTGGTTTTGGATCGTGACCTGACCCTTCGCCCCCTTCACGATGAAGGTCGGGGTGCTTTGCGCATTGTCGGTCTGTGCCGACTTTGCGATCTGGTCGAACGTCGCCTTGACCTCGTCGCTGCTCCGCGCATCGTCAAGCTTGCCCGTGTCCAGGTTCGTGGCACCAGCGACATCTTTGATGAGCGCGTCAGTCAACCATCCCGTCCCCTCATCACCCTGATTGCGAAAGAGAATCTCCGCAAATTCACCGGCGCGACCTTGCTCACCGGCTGCAATGACGGCGAGCGCGCCTCGCTTGGAATCGTCATTGATATCAACGCCGATAAACCCGAGCGGCTGCAACTTGAGCTTCGCCTGACCGGTCTTGACGAACTGCGACACCACGGTCGGCACCGTGCTGGTCGCGGCATCGCGACAGAACGGGCATTGCAGGTCCACGTACTCCACGATCGTCACAGGCGCATCGGCCTTCCCGATCTCAAGACCCGACTGCGGGATGTCCTTGAAGAGCGCCGTCGCGTCGTCAACGCCGGCGAGATTCGTGCCCGCTGATGACTTCTCGTCACCACCGGTGACACTGATCGCCGTCAGCACGGCGACGGCGACCACGACGATGGCGGCGATCGCGGCAATCCAGATGCGGTTCGATGATTGAAGCTTGACTGGTTCGGCCATATTCCCTGGGGTGTCGGAGCGCGAGGCTCGGTTACATTTCCATGTTCGGCACAGGTGTGGCCGAGCGCAGGTACAGCTGATGGAGCTCCGGCGAGAGCAGGTTCGGGACCAGCTCGTCGATACGGTTGAGCACCATGTGGCGCCGTTCGGTCGCTTCGGCGTGCAGCATCTCCCAGCCGCGAGCCTCGTCGGGCCGCTTGACCGCAAGATCGGCCATCGTCGCTGCGATCTTCTCGACGATCTGCGGTGCCGTCAGCATGTTTTGCACGTCAACCAGCGAGATGAGGCGCACCCAGCTCTGGTCGCCGTGATCGACGGCGTACTTCAGCCAGTTCGGGGAGACGTACGGCGTGATTTCTTCGATGAACGCCTTCCAGGCGTCGGCATCGCTCATGCGATCTTGGCCAACAGCTCGGCCTTCTTCGCCTGAAACTCGGCGTCGGTGATGAAGCCCTTGTCGCGAAGCTCGCCCAGACGCTCGATCTGGTCGATCGGGCCACCCTGCACGCCCGGCTCGCGGGCGACGGTCTTGCTCGCCCAGGTCTTGGCCTCACCTGCACTGTCTTTCGCAAGGTTGAGTGCCTGATCCAGCAGCTTGCCGATCTCGACGCCAACCTCGCGCAGTGTCTGGCGAAGCTCGTCGCTCGAGACGTGTTTGTTCGGTTCGTTCATGCCGGGAAGGTTAGCGCGAACGGACCGTTTGCAGCCACGCCAATGTCAGAAATGATGAAGCCCCCGCAGGCGGTGGCCGTGCGGGGGCTTCGAACATCACTGCGATCGGTTGCGCGAACTACTTGCGCTTGGTGATCGGCACGTAGTTGCGCTCGTCGTGTCCGGTGTAGATCTGACGCGGACGGGCGATCTTCTGGTCCTTGTCGTCCAGCATTTCGTTCCACTGCGCGAGCCAGCCCGGCATGCGGCCCATGGC
The DNA here is from genome assembly GCA_937871165.1 of uncultured Actinomycetes bacterium. GTDB lineage: Bacteria > Actinomycetota > Thermoleophilia > Miltoncostaeales > Miltoncostaeaceae > CALMEC01. The sequence goes on along the minus strand of CALMXK010000104.1, from coordinate 1,845 downwards.
GAACATGACCGTGAACATCTCGGCCGGCAACTGAAGCGCCTCGTAGATCAGACCCGAGTAGAAGTCGACGTTCGGGTAGAGCTTGCGGCTCACGAAGAAGTCGTCCTCAAGGGCGATGCGCTCAAGCTCGACAGCGATCTCGAGCAGCGGGTTGACACCCGTGATCTCGAAGACCTCGTGCGCGGTCTTGTGCACGATCGTGGCACGCGGGTCGTAGTTCTTGTAGACGCGGTGACCGAAGCCCATCAGGAGCTCTTCGCGCTTCTTGACGCCCTCGATGAACGCCGGGATGTTCTCCATGGTGCCGATACGACGGAGCATCTTCAGCACGGCCTCGTTGGCGCCACCGTGAAGCGGGCCGTAGAGGGCGGCGACACCGGCGGACGCGGCCTGGAACACGTCGGTCTCGCTGGAGCCGACTGCGCGAACCGAGCTCGTCGAACAGTTCTGCTCGTGGTCGGCGTGGAGGATGAGCAGCACGTCGAGCGCGCGGATGATCTTGGGATCGAAGTTGTACTCGATGCCGCTCTGGTCGAAGAACATGTGGAGGATGTTCTCGGCGTAGCTCATGGACGGATCCGGGTTGAGCATCGCGCGACCCAGGTTGTTGCGGAACGCCCATGCGCCGATGGTCGGCGTCTTGGCGATCAGGCGCACCATGTCCTTCATGCGCTGATCCTTGTCGCCCGTCTCCTTCGACTCGGGGTAGAGCGTGGAGAGGCCACCGATGGCGGCCTGAAGTACGGCCATGGGGTGCGCGTCGTGGCGGAATGAACCGATGACGTCGCGGATGCTCTCGTCCACGAACACGTGGGCGTTGACCCACTCCTGCCACTCTGCAAGCTCCGTCTTGGTGGGAAGCTCACCGTGAATCAACAGGTAGGCGACCTCGAGGAAGCTGGACTTCTCAGCGAGCTGGTCGATCGGATAGCCGCGGTAGCGGAGGATGCCGACATCACCGTCGATGAACGTGATCTCGCTCTTGCACGACGCGGTGTTCATAAACGCCGGGTCGTAGGTCATCAGACCAAAATCATCATCCGAGACCTTGATGGTCCGAAGGTCCGTCGCTTTGATCGTCCCGTCGGCGATCGGGAACTCGTACGTCTTGCCGGTGCGGTTGTCGGTCACCGTAATGGTGTCCTGTCCCTTTTTCGCCGCCATGGACCGTCCTTTGGGTTGATTGCACGTTGCCCCACGACCCTGCCGCCGGGGCTGCCTCCGGGCAGTTTACCCAGGGTCCGACGCCGTGTCGCCCGAATGCAGGAGACGCACGTCCGGTGTCGACGGGCGTGATTGCCCTTTTGCGCGCCCCTGAACGAACAACCGCGAATCCGTCTGAATCCCGTCAGAGCGTTGGAGCAGTCCCGGAGGCCCCGTGCTCGTCGCGCCCCGAGGCCGACGTGTCGTCCACGAAGCTCGCCAGGAGGGTGCGCATCGCAGGGGCCAGGTGGGCGAGTTCGTCGAGATGAAGCTGACTCAACGCCGCAAGGGCGGTTTGGCCCACGTCGCTCAGACGCAACCGTCCGCAAGTGTCCCGATCAGGCAGCAACGTGGCCGGCCGCCGCAGCCCAGGCCTCGCGCTCAAGAGAAGGACCGTTGCAACCGATATCAATTGAGTGGCGCAGGCAGGTCCCCGGGTGAGGACACACTCGCGTCGCACCCCACTGGAAAGGATTCCTGCATGTCCTGTACTTCGTTCGTGCCGAAGGAGAATCGGCCGGCGCTGGCGCTCGCCGCCGCGGCCCTGTTCATCTCCCTCGGCAGTGTCGGGCCTGTCTCTTATACACATCTCCGAGCCCACGAGACTAAGGCGAATCTCGTATGCCGTCTTCTGCTTGAAAA
>CALMXK010000103.1 GCA_937871165.1 uncultured Actinomycetes bacterium | reverse complement strand
GTCATCGGACTGGAGATCGGACGGTTCTTCGGAGGTTGGTCGCTCCTCGTCCTCGGCACGCAAATCGGGATGGTGATGGACACTGTCTACGCCAAGGTTCCCGCAGGCTCGCGCGACGCCTGGCGTGACCGTGGGCACCATCCGTTCAGCGATGCCAGAGCGGACGGGAGGGTCATTGTCGTCGACGCCTATTGGGCACTTCCCGACAGCATCCTGGACGATGCCGAGGCCCTGCGCGCCGTCCTGCTCGACGGTGAGGTTCCGCCGCCGCAGTGACCGGACGCGGACCGGCGAAGCCGTCTGGCGCATGACTGTGGCGGTGAAGCGAGGTGTGGGCGACGTCGCGCGCCGCGCCGTCCGTTGCCCACCACCGGCGCCATCCATTCGCGCGCGCCCCGGGAGTTCTCGTCCACCGCAAACGTGGCTCGGGCGGCCGCCGAAGCCCTGATTGAGGAAGACGCACGACGAGCACCAACACGTCATACCGACCACCTCAAGCGTCCACAGCCCCCCAGGGACGTCGGCAGTCGTTGCAGACGCGAAACAGAATTCGCGATTACAGTTTCGACGACAAGCGCCGATAGTTCCGTCGAGCCTCCCTCACGAAGGAAATACCGCAGATGAAAAGACTGGCACTTTTCGGGACGCTGGGCGCAGCACTCGTGCTCAACGTCGCCACGGTCATCGGCGCGCCGACGGTCACCGTCTCAGACGCCGTTCACGCCCCCAACACCGGAACGTCGTGTAGCGGGCAGACCGGGGCGGCCGGGGTTGACCTTCGCACACGGGTCGATGACCTTCGCAACCCGTGGGAATCGGCCGCGGCCACGGCCGGAGCCACACTGGTGACCGTTGGAGAGCTGACGGCGACCGCCGGTCCGACCAACCCGCTCACCATCTCATTCCCGGGGAGTTCCATCGCGGCGACCGCGACAAAGATGGATGTCACCGAGGCGGAGGCGCTCTCAACTGCTCCCGGGAGCACCGGGTTGATCGATGTGCCAGAGACCGGAAACCCAGGCAGTTCCTCCGCCGCCAATCTTCAAGACTGCGCCCCGAGACCCCAAAGCCTGTATCCGGGCTCGGCCGGCGGGCCCCCGTTGTTCTTCAACGCAGTGGGTTTTGGCGACGCGAATGACGGTACGACCCGCGACGGCGTGCTGTTTACGTTCTCCCAACCGGTTCGGGCCTTCGGTGCATGGTTCGGCGACCTTGAGAGCCGTCCCTCACCGGACGGAGTTCCTGCGCGGATCAAACTGTTCGACGCGGACGGCAACGTGATCTCCAACAGCACGATTCAATCGACCCATCGCGTGGAGGCCGGCGGTGTTCGGGTGCCGATTGATACCGACGCGTGCGGGGGTTCGGTGACCACGTCGGACGACCACCTTGGTTGTGGCAATCAGGCAACCGTGTGGGTGGGGTTCGCAGACCAGGACGTGGCTGTCGCCCAGATGCTCGTGGTGGTCGGAGACGATGACGACGACGCTGATTCGGGCGACCACCAGGGACTCACCGAATACCTGTCGTTCATTGGCCCGAGCCTCGCAGAGGTACCTGCAAACCTGTCGATCATCAAAACCGCCGATTCCACCTCGCCATCGCCTGGTGATCCGCTGACCTATCGCGTCACGATCACCAACCAGGGTGATCGTGACGCCTCGAGCGTCACTGTGACGGACATGCTGCCACCCGGATTCGTTGCAGCGTCAGCATCCGACCCCGGTGTCATCGACGCCTCGCAGGTCGTCTGGCCCAACATGCTTCTCCCGGCACGCTCAAGTCGTGAGCTGGTGGTGAGTGGAACCATCACGCAGGACGCCGTTGGCGAGCTCACAAATGTGGCCGTTGCGAGCAGCCCCACGCTGGGCCCGACCTCGTCCGAGGTCACGGTGAATGTGGAGCCGCTCCCCGACCCGTCGACGTCGTTGTCGCTCACGAAGTCCGCTCCCGCCACGGCTCGCCGAGGCGGACGTGGCATCTACAGAATCCGGGTGACGAACACCGGGTCCACGCCGGCGGAGAACGTCACCATCGTCGATCCCTTGCCACGCGGAGTCGCCTTGGTCAGTTCCCCCAATGTGGAGCTTGCGATCGCACGACGGGAGCTCGCACGTTTGGCCAAGCCGACGCGGACACCGCGTGCACTGCAGAACAAGCAGCTTCGCCGAGCGCTTGGGAAGGTGCGCGACGCGATCACCAACAGGTCGGCCCGAATGCGACTCACAAGTGGCGTCGTCACCTGGCGCATCGCCAGTCTCGCGGCCGGCGAGTCCCGAACCGTGACTGTGCGCGTGCGGTTCACGGCGACCGGACGCGTGGTCAACCGCGCGGTCGTGCGCGCCGACAATGCTCAGGTACTCCGCCGGGCGGCGGCTCGCGTTCGCGTCGTCGCGGGACAGTCACGCAAACCGGGCGTCGCGGGATGAGGGATTCGACTTCGGAACGACGCACGGTCCAGCCGGGGCCGAGCGTCGGCGACCCCGGCTGACGCAATCCGCCATTCGGAGCTCCTGAACGTGACCCGAGCCTGTGGAGGCCGAGAGGTGTGCGACCTGCCCTCTCCGCGTCGGTGTCACAGTGTCCGGTGAGCGGCAAGACGGCCGCGCACCGGACACGATGTCACGTCAGATGGAGATCGCGTCCCGCTGGCCGCTGACCTCGGTGGTGAGCTCGTTCACCACGTGCTTGGCATCGCCGAACACCATGAGCGTCTTCGGGTTGTAGAACAACTCGTTCTCGATCCCTGCGAAGCCGGGGTTCATGGAGCGCTTGATCACGAAGATCGCCGCCGCCTGATCGACGTTCAGGATCGGCATGCCGTAGATCGGGCTGCTCTTGTTGTGGCGGGCGGCCGGGTTGACCACATCGTTGGCGCCGAGCACGAGCACGGCGTCCACTTGAGGAAACTCGGAGTTGATCTCATCCATGTCGAGGAGCTTCTCGTACGGGATGTTGGCCTCGGCGAGCAGCACGTTCATGTGCCCGGGCATGCGGCCGGCGACCGGATGGATCGCAAAGCGAACCTCCACGCCTTCCTTCTCAAGTGCGTCCGTCAACTCGGCGACCTTGTGCTGCGCCTGGGCGACGGCCATGCCGTAGCCCGGGACGATCACAACGTTGCGCGACATCTTGAGCAGCTCGGCGCACTCGTCGAACGACGCCGGGCGAACCGATCCCACTTCGCCGGCGTCGCCACTTGCCTCCTGCACCTGTCCGAATGCACCGAACAACACGTTGCGGAAGGACCGGTTCATCGCGCGGCACATGATGATCGAGAGGATGAGACCGGACATGCCGTCCAGGGCGCCCGCGACGATCAGCAGTTTGTTTTCGAGCACGATGCCGAGGGCCGATGCGGACAGGCCGGCGTAGCTGTTCAGCAGCGCGATCACGGTCGGCATGTCGGCGCCGCCGATCGGGATGATCAGGAGCACGCCGAACAGCAGCGACAGCAGAATGATCGGCGGGATCAGCCAGGTCCGGCTCGTATCGAACAACAGGATCACGACCATCACCACCGCAGCGCCGAGCACCGCGAAGTTGACAAGGTTCTGTCCCGTGAAGACGATCGGACGCTGCGGCAGCACCTCTTGCAGCTTGCCCGCCGCCATCAGGCTTCCGGTGAAGACCAGGCAACCGAGGATGATTTCGAACCCGAGGACCGCCATCTCGAACTTGCCGAGATGTGAGCGCTCCAGGTAGTAGTGCGCGGTGCCGACAAGGCCGGCGGCGAGGGCACCAAATGCATGCGACAGCGCGATTCGCTGTGGCATGGCCGTCATTGGCACCTTCAGGCCGAGCGGAATGCCGATCAGCGTGCCGATGATGAGAGCGATGGCGACTAGGGCGTAGCCCTTGTTGGTGATGGAGTCCGTGGCGAGCGTCGCAGCGATCGCGAGCACGAAACCGATCTCACCGGCGAAGATGCCGCGTCGCGCGGTCGGCGCCGACGACATCCACTTGAGCGACAGCGCGAACCCGATCGCGGCGACGAGATAGGTCAGCTGAACAATGGTGTGCTTGTCCATCAGTTGGCCCCCGGCTCCGCGTCAGCAGACGGCTTGACCGGCCGACGCTGGTTGAACATCTTCAGCATTTTGTCCGTGAGCAGGAAGCCACCGACCGCGTTGATCGTCGATGCGACGACGGCGATGAAGCCCATGATCTCCGAGTACATGGTCTGCGCCTGGCCCAAGATCACGATGGATCCCACCAGGGAGATCGCCGACAGCGCGTTCGTGAGCGCCATCAACGGCGTATGCAGCAGCTTCGGCACCCGGCGAATGACCTCGAGACCGAGGAATCCCGCCAGGGCGAAAATAAACAGACTTGTGACGATGACGTCGGAGCTCACGGCGTCTCCCCAGTGTCGGTGGTCGAAGATTCAACGGCCGCAGCCAGCTCGGCTGCGGACGGTGGCGGGGCGGGAAGCGCCTCCAGCCCGAGGATCTCGCGAACGCGAGGGTGAAGCACCTGGCCGTTCGCGGTCGTCACGGTCTCGCGGACGACAGCGTCGTCAACGTCCGGGTTCAACTGGCCGTCCTGCACGAGCAAGGCGACGAAGTTCGCGATGTTCTTGGCGTAGGTGAGGCTGGCGTCGTGTGCCACGGTTGCCGGGACGTTTGACGTGCCGATGATCGTGACGCCGTCCACAACGACGGTCTGGCCGGACTGTGAGCCCTCCACGTTGCCGCCCTGGTCGGCAGCAAGATCGACGATGACCGATCCGGGTGCCATCCCCGCCACCATCTCCTTGGTCAGGAGCACCGGCGCTTTCGCGCCCTGGACCTGTGCGGTGGTGATGACCACGTCGGCGCCAGCCACGGTCTTCGCCATCTGCTCACGCTGCTTGGCGAGCTGTTCGTCCGACATCTGCGTGGCGTACGCACCCGAACCGCCGCCCTCCTGGCCGGTCTCAAGGTCGAACTCCACGAACCGGGCACCAAGGCTCTGCACTTCTTCCTTCACCGCGGCCCGCACGTCGTAGGCGGACACGACGGCGCCAAGGCGCCGGGCGGTCGCGATGGCCGACAGTCCGGCGACACCCGCGCCGAGGACGAAGATCTTCGCCGGAGCGATCGTCCCAGCGGCCGTCGTCAACATCGGCGTCATCTTTGGCAGCTGGGCCGCCGCCATCAGCACGGCCTTGTAGCCGGCGATGTTCGCCTGGGACGAGAGGATGTCCATGCTCTGCGCCCGCGTGGTGCGCGGCAGAAGCTCCAGCGAAAACAACGTCACGCCGTGGTCGGCCACAGCTTGCGCGACTTCCGGGCGCGCCAACGGCGCAGCGGTCCCGATCATGATCTGCCCCGGGCGCAACGCGTCGGCGTCCACGCTTGCAGGGTCGTCGTTCAGGACCCGTACAACCGCGACGACGTCGCATGCGAGCACCTGGTCGCGACCGGCGATCTCAGCGCCCTTGTCGGTGTACGCGCCATCGGGAAACCCGGCGGCCTGACCGGCCCCGGACTCGATGAGCACGCGGAACCCGGCCTTCACGTAGCCGGCGACCACCTGCGGCGTGATCGCCACGCGATGTTCTCCGGGCACCGTCTCTTTCGGCGCTCCAATGGTGAGCGGCGTGCTCGTTTGATTCATGAAACCGGCTTCCCCTACCAGTTGTGAACGTGTGCCTTGAACCCCGCCTCGCGCGGGTGATGGGGTTTCCTACAGGACCGCAGTGAAAGGTGCAACGTCAAGACCCCGAAACGCGTCAGGGTGTGGCGCGTTGTCACCTCACCATTTCAACAGCCGTCGCAAATCCGAGAACGGTCGTGGCCGGAAGGGTTCCCTGAGGGAGATCCGCATTCGGCCGCGCCGCGTTGTACCCACTTGGCGCCACGTCGTTTGGGCCATCCGGATAGAGCACCGATGCGAGCGCCTGAATCTGCGCGCGACCCGGCCCGATCTCGAACTGTCCCCCACCGTACATCGAGATCCCCTGCCCCTCACAGTAGTCAACGCACTCGAGCAGTCGCTCGATCGTACCGAACCGCGACGGTTTGATGTTGCACCACTTCGTCGGGGGCAAAGCCAGCAGATCCGCCGCCCTGTGGATCGGCGCATCGAAGGATGTGCGTCCCGCATTCTCCTCGTGAAACGGCGCCATGTACGCGCCCACGGCCGGGTCTTCCAGGATCACATCCGGAAACGCGGCCGCAACCGCTCGACTGAATGCGAGCGGATCGTCCGGGCGGGTGATCCAGTCGCCCACGTAGTGCGCCTTCAGATCGACCACGCGGACCATTCCCTGCTCGGACAACGCCTGCATCGCATCGGGCGCCCAGCCGACGAAGGCGTCGACCTTCAACTCCTGGTTGGGAAACATGGTCGCCATGTCGAGTGGGTCACCGGGCGGCGACACGCAGAACCGGACGGGCCTCGCGGTGCGCCCCAGGGCGTCCTGCAGCGAGAGCCCCGCCTGACGCAACGCCAGATCGAGGAGCGCACCCTCGTACGCCCACCGGCGGTAGTCGCTCGACTCGGGATGCACCAACGGGGTCGGGGTCAGCGCAATGGTGTCGAGCACGGCGGACCACTCGGCAACGGTCCTCGTTCCCGACAATTCGAACTCGGGAAGCGAAAGATGGCTCGCCTGATCGCGCGGATCGTATGAGACGTCCTCGCCCCGCCCCTCGATCCCGCCACCGTGCAACACCACCACCGTTGAGATGCGGTTCCAGCGCGCGGTGGGAAACGCGATCTGATGGCGTCGAAGCCCGTCGATCTGCACTTCGAGTGACGCGATCCTGTTGAAGAGTGCGGGGTTCGACATGGCTGACATCGTGTCCTGCGTCGAGGATTTGCCGGCTGCGGCGAGGTGTCCGAAAACACCCCAGGAGGGCGCCGATCTCGCGGCTCGGACACTAGCGCAGAGGTGGCTGCAACGACCCGTGCACTCATGCGTCCAGCCGGTCTGAGAGGGTGCAGGGTGATGCGCCCACAGCAGGTCACCGCGATGTCGTCCCACTCGCGCAGGTTTCGGATGTGGATCACCGGTGCGGTGCTCGCGCTGCTGGCTGTCGCCTGCTCCGCTGCGGCCGCCGCCGACGCGGACACCACGCTCCTTCAGACATACGCTCCGGCACTTCGCATCGACCCGCCGAAGACCCCGTGCGCCGACGGAACCGGACACATGCCGATCGCGGTCGAGGCGGTGCTGAACAACCCCCAGGTCGCGCTCCTCGGTCCCGGCGGAGCCCGCAGGGCGGCACCGTCCGCGGTGGACCTGGCCGCAGCGCCCGCCGACAGCGCGCTGAACCTTCCCGGAACGCCCCGGACCGACGGCTGTACCGAACGCCGTTGGGAGGCAGCACTCATCGCAGGGGGCGCCCAGCGCACGGCCTACGCCCGGGTGGTTCGTGACCCCGACGCACCGAACGCACTGTTCACCCAGTACTGGTTCTTCCTGCTCACGAACGACTGGGAGACCGTCCACGAGGGCGACTGGGAGATGATCCAGCTCGAGTTCCCGACCAATGACGCCACCCGCGCCCGGGACATCGGCCCGATCCAGGCGACATACGCGCAGCATTCGGGCGCCGAGACCGTCGCGTGGAGTGAGGTGGATCAGGTGAACGGCGGTCACCCGCTCGTTTGGCTCGCCCGCGGATCGAACGCCGCGCAGTTCAGCGAAGGGGTGTTCCTGCGCGCCGCAGACGGCTGCGATGTCACCAGTGGCGCCACGACGACCCAGGCGCTTGCGACCACCGTCCTGCCCTCCGATCCCGTGGCGGCGACGCGCGCGTTCCCGTGGCTGGCATTTGCCGGACGGTGGGGAACGTCCGCATCGACGGCGCAGAGCCCGGTCGGCCCGGCGTTCCACACGCAATGGGCATCCCCGTGGCGATGGTCGCGCACCGTGACGCGCGCACGCGTGCGTGTGCCCTCGCGTGGGCCGATGGCCGGCGCCGGGGCCGCCGTGTTGTGCACCACCGTCGCCGCGACCGCGCGTCAGATGCGGCGGATGGACGCCATCCCGGCCGGCTCCCGTGCCGCATTCGGTGGCGCACTGGCCCTGACGCTGCTGCTCATCGCAATCCGCGCATGGGTTGCCGTGCGGCGACACGGCACGCGAGTGGCCGTGCTCGCACCGGTGGCGGGCGCGACGATTGGACTCGGAATCCTCGGCGGCCTGGTGCAGTGGGTGAGCGCGCTGTTTGCAGTCGGGGCGTTCAGCGTGTTGACCGACACCATCGCCATGCTCGCCGCGCTGATCGTCCCGGCAGTGACCGTGTTGCCTGTCTCTTATACACATCTGACGCTGCCGACGAGCGATCTAGTGTAGATCTCGGTGGTCGCCGTATCATT
>CALMXK010000102.1 GCA_937871165.1 uncultured Actinomycetes bacterium | reverse complement strand
TTTCAAGCAGAAGACGGCATACGAGATTCGCCTTAGTCTCGTGGGCTCGGAGATGTGTATAAGAGACAGTGGTTGCCCAAGCGCAGGCGACGCCGTCCGCATCCGTCGACACGAAGGCCATGAACTCGTCAGTGCAGTAGAACCGCCGCTTGCGTTCCCGCGTCTGGGGCGTGAATTGCACGCCTTCGATCGTGAGCAGGTCAAGAAAGTCGTCGGCCCGCCCGTGGGGCCACGGGAGTATCGATCGGCCGGGTGGGACGGCCTCGCCGTTGCGCGCCGACGCGGTCAGGTAGCAGCGCGACTCAGACGGCTGAAACCCGATTGCCGCGAGTGCAGCGGCTGCAGCGTCGTCCAGGAACCCGGGCGGAACTTCGACGGCCATCACGGTGTGGGCGAGCAATCCGAGTACGTCGTCGGTCAGCGCTTCCCGACGCCGGCACACGACCCGGTTGTAGTAGGGGCTTTCGGGGTGGGTCGGGTCGACGATGTGCCGGAAGTCCTCGTCTGTGACGAGCTGAATCACGTCCTCGTCATCCCCCGTCGTGGTGCGACGCGCGTTGAAGTGCGCGTAGTCGAGTTCGGCTGCGACGAGCCGATCGACGGTGTCGTGATGCTGCATGAAGATGACCCTACGGGGCGGGTGCGATCGCCGACGCTGAAGCGCGTCGATCGGCCAGGCGCCCCTCAGTGCGGATCAGGGCTGCTTGTCGACCCGTCCGGTCTCGTGCGCCCAGATGGCGATCTCCACACGGTTGCGGGCACCGAGTTTGTCCATCAGGCTCGCCACGTGGGTCTTGACCGTGCTGAGGCTGATGAAGAGTTCGTCGGCGATCTCGGTGTTGGTTCGTCCACGGGCGAGGGTTGCGAGCACCTGCTCCTCGCGATCGGTCAGTGGCTCGCGTGGATCGCGCACCGTGCCCGCGCTCGCTCCCGCGAACGTCGCGAGCAGGCGTGCCGTCACGCTCGGTGCGATCAGCGCATCTCCGGATGCCGCGGCGCGGATCGCCTGTGCCAGAAGCTCGGGGCCGGCGTCCTTCAACAGAAATCCGCGTGCACCCGCCTTGAGTGCGGCGTGCACATACTCGTCCAGATCGAACGTGGTGATCACGACCACGGCCATCGGCTCGGTCACGTCGGGGCCGGCCAGCAGGCGCGTGGCCTCCACTCCGTCCATGACGGGCATGCGGATGTCGAACAGGCAGACGTCGGGTCGAAGCGACCGTGCGAGCGCGACCGCTTCGGCGCCGTCGGCGGCTTGGCCGACCACCGCCAGTCCCGGCTGCGCGTCGATCAGCATGGCGAGACCCGCGCGCACGATCTCCTGATCGTCTGCGACCAGCACGCGGATGTTCATTGCGCAACCCCCGTGACAGGCAGCACGGCGGTGACCATCCAGCCGCGCCCGTCGCGTGGGCCGGCGGTGCACGTGCCGCCGAGCTGCTCAGCGCGTTCGACCATGCCGACGATGCCATACCCCGCACCGCGACGCGTCGTTGGTGTGCTCCCGTCGTCGGTGACCTCCACTGTCACCGTGTCCGGCGTCGAGCGCACAACCACGTCGATGCGGCTGGCGCCGTGCGCGTGGCGACGGGCATTGGTGATCGACTCCTGCGCCAGTCGGTAGGCGGCGGTCCCGATCGCGGCTGGAACGTCGTCGGTCGCGCCGAGAAGTTCGACGTGCACTGCCGGTCCATCGGTCGTTGCAACGGCCAGGGTGGGGACGTCCGCGATCGTGGGAAGGGGAGCGAGCTCGGGCGCGTCGTCGCCGCGCAACGTGCGAACGATGGTGCGCATCTCGGTGAGAGTGCGCGACGCCTCGGTCTCGATCACCCTCAGCGCGTCGAGCGCGGCGTTCGGATCGGTCGGCGCCACCGCGATGCCGGCCTGCGCACGGATGGCGATGGCCGACACATGGTGGGCCACCGTGTCGTGCAGGTCGCGGGCCAGATGCTCACGTTCCCTGGCGCGCAGCTCGTCCAGCTTGGCGGTCCGCGCGCCGCCACGAAAGCGCATCGCCAAGCCAAGCACGATGGTGGCCAGAAAGATCACGAGGCCTGTGACGGTCTCGCTGGCCGCGTTGTAGTCGAAGACTGAATGGACGACGATCGGCGCCGACATCACCATCAGGCCGATGAGCGCATGCCGACCGGAGCCCCAGCGAAACAACGCGTACGGCAACAACAACACGGATCCGGACGTGTAGAGCCCAGGGGCCTCGCCTACGCGGCCATCGATGAGCCACGGAATGTCGACCAGGGTGGCGATGCCGAACGTGATGACGACGGCGGCCAGCGGATGGGTCCGCCGGATCAACAACGTCGGAATGCCGACCGCCGCGGCGAGGAGCGAGAGCCAGGGGTACGGGATGTCGTCACGTACGAACATCTCGACGACGGTGAGCACGCCGAGAACCGCCACGAGCGACCAGTCGCGCCACATCGGTCGCGGGGCGTCCGCCACCGCGGGCTCACTCCAAAATGATCGCAGCACGGTTGGCACACGCCAATTGTAGGTGCCGGTTGCCGACGTGAGCATCGGCCGAAAGGTGGATCTCGCAACCGTGCTTTGGGGGGATGCGATTGGACCCGAAGCGCCGATGCGGCCGGGACATGCGGGCGGCGACCATGAACGCATCACTGGAACCGCTCGGAGGACCCCATGTCACGCCTGTTGTTGCACCTCGGCCGCTTCGCCGCACGCCGACCCGTCGTCACGATCGTCGGCTGGATCGCGCTTGCGGCGATCATCATCGGATCGTCCGCGGCATTCGGCGGCGAGTTGGATGATCGGTTCGGAGTGGCAGGCAGCGACTCCGATCGCGCCATGCAGGTGTTGGCGCGCACCGGTGCCGACGCGTCGGGGCTGACCGCGCAGGTCGTCCTGACGCCGGTGGCACCCGACGGAACCTTCGCCCAAGCCGACGCCCGACGTGCCGCGAACGAGGTGCGCACAACGTTGGCGGCGCTGCCGAATGTGCTCGGCGTTTCCACCGTGGCCGACGGCCTCTCTGAAAATGGGCGGGTGGCGCTGCTTCGGTTGCAGTACCCGCCGCTCGAGCGGGTGAGCGCCGCGGACCTGACGCGGCTGAAGCAAACAGTTGCGTCGGAGCGCGCCGGCACGTCGGGGCGGGCGCTTCAGATCGAGGCGGCCGGCGAGTTGTTCTTCGCGTTCGAAACGCCGGAGGGTGCGCTTGGCGAGGTGGTCGGTGTGGCGGTCGCGGCAGTGATCCTGATGGTGGCGTTCGGTTCACTCATCGCGATGGGGCTCCCCATCATCTTGGCGCTCGTCGGACTGGGACTTGGCATGAGTGCGCTGCCGCTCGTGACGCACCTGATCGCGATCCCGAGTTGGGCGCCGATGATGGCGGCCATGGTTGGCCTTGGGGTCGGCATCGACTATGCGCTGTTGATGGTGTCGCGCCACCGGGAGCATCTCGCCCAGGGCATGTCGGTCGACGAGTCGATCGCACGCACCGTGGCGACGGCCGGGCGGTCCGTCGTGTTTGCCGGCGGCACGGTCTTGGTGGCGATCCTCGGGCTTGCCGTGGCCGGCCTGCAGTTCATCACCGCGGCCGGCGTCGGCATCTCGGTGGTTGTGCTGATGATGGTGAGCGCGTCCGTGACGCTGCTTCCGGCGCTCCTTCGCTTGGCCGGCCCGTGGATCAACCGCCTGTCGATCCACCGGCGTGGGCGGAACGATTCGGTGGAGTCGCGCTGGGAGCGGTGGGGCACGCACGTCACACGCCATGCCCGCGCATATCTGGTGGGCGGCACGCTGACGTTGCTGGCGCTCGGTGCACCGGCGTTGGCACTGCGCCTTGGCACGCCGGACGACGGCACGCTCCCGACCACGCGCACCGAGCGTCGCGCATACGACCTGGTGGCCTCCGGGTTCGGTCCGGGAAGCAACGGTCCGTTCCTGGTTGTAGTGGACACGGCCGGCGATCCGAATGCGGCCGCCTCCGTCCGTCGTACGCTTGCCGCCGATCGTGGCATCGCATCGGTGTCGCCGCAGCAGAACCACGGTTCCTCGGGCGTCGTGTCGATGCTTGCCACGCCGTCGACGTCGCCGCAGGATGTCGTCACACGCGACACCTTGGCGCGCGTTCGCTCGGACGTGCTTCCCGATGCGCTGCGTGGATCGCGGGCGTCGGCATTCGTGGGTGGTCAGACGGCGGTGTTCGTCGACACGAGCGACCGGGTTGCCGACCGCCTGTTCGCATTCGTCGCCGCTGTCGTCGGGTTGTCGCTGCTGCTGCTCATATTCGTGTTCCGCTCGATCGTGGTGCCGATCAAGGCGGCGGCGATGAACCTGTTGTCCATCGGTGCGGCCTACGGCGTGATGGTGATGGTCTTCCAATGGGGCTGGGGCGCGTCGCTGATCGGCGTGCACTCATCGGTGCCGATCGTCTCGTTCATCCCGATGTTCATGTTCGCCATCGTGTTCGGCCTGTCCATGGACTACGAGGTGTTCCTGCTGTCGCGTGTGCGCGAGCACTACATGGCCACCGGCGACAACGACGCGTCCGTGGTGCACGGTCTGGGATCCACGGCTCGGGTCATCACCTCGGCGGCCATGATCATGGTGGCGGTCTTCCTCGGCTTCATCTCGGGCAGCGATCCGTCCACCAAGATGTTCGGTCTGGGCCTCGCGAGCGCCATCTTCATCGACGCCACGATCGTGCGCATGGTGCTGGTTCCGGCGACCATGAAACTGCTCGGCTCCGCCAACTGGTGGCTCCCTGCATGGCTTGATCGTCGACTGCCGGGTCGCGGACACGTGGCGATGTCGCCGACGCCGGTGGGAACCGAAGCGGGATGAAGTTGGCATCGCAGAACGGTCCGTACGACGTGGAGTGCACTCCACGTCGTACGCTCCACCTATGGAGTACGGCCCCGACGATGTTGAAGGGCTGTCCGTCGGCCAGATGTCGAAACTGGCCGGCGTGTCAGCCGACACGCTTCGCTACTACGAACGCGCTGGACTGATCGCACGCGTGACCCGCAACTCCGACAACCAACGCCGCTACCAGCAGTCGGATGTCGAGTGGATTCGATTTCTGCTTCACCTGCGCCAGACCGGGATGCCGCTCGCCAGGATGCGCACGTATGCCGTTCTGCGGGAAAAGGGTGACGGCACCCTGAACGCCCGGCTTTCGATGTTGGCAGACCACCAACGACAGGTGCGCGAACAGGTCCGTCAGCTTCAGGCGCACGACGACGCCATCGACGCGCAGATCCAAGTGTTTGCGCAGATGCTTGCGAGCGGGGAGGGGTCGGGCGCCCTCCTGTCGGAGGCACCACCGGACTGATCGGCGGTGTGCAGGCTCCACCCCGAGCCCAACCACCGCAGGGCCACCAGATCGCGGTTGACGGTCGCCCACCTGACGGCCCCAGGCGCAGCTCGACTCGTTTCAATCGGGTTGTCGAGTGGCGTCAGGCGGCGCCGCGCAGGTGCACTCGGCCATGGTGTTGTCGCGATTGGGTCCTTTGCTGCTAGCCTCGTTCACACTGAATGAGGTATGAGGGCATTCGCCTTCTGCGCCCGTTCGCAACGAACGATAGAAGGCAATACGAATATGGCTACAGGTACCGTCAAGTTCTTCAACGATGAGAAGGGCTACGGCTTCATCACTCCCGACGAGGGCGGCAAGGATCTGTTCGTGCACCACACGAACATCGCCGGCGAGGGCTTCAAGTCGCTCCCCGATGGCGCAAAGGTCAGCTACGAAGCACAGCAGGGCCAGAAGGGCCCGGAAGCGGTCAACGTCCAGACCGTCTGAGTGATGCGTTTGCCGTCCGGCTGCCCAGTGCAGTCGGACGGCGTTTGAATCTCCCGCGCGCGACCCGGCGCTGAACACAGGGTCCACGTTCGCGATACATGGATGCACACCAGTGCGACCGGTGCGCGGATCGCGTTAGTCGGCCGTCGTCCAGGCCGTGTCGCCTGCCACGTTGAGAAACCGGCTGATCGTTTCTGCGCACTCATCTGCGACCACTTCCCGCTGGCGCTCCAACCAACCGAGGGCGAACGCGATCCCCGGGTTCATCGGATTGATGCCTCGCAGCGCCTCAGCTGCCGCGCAGATGTCGTTGTACTCGCCGAGGCTCTGCTGCACCGGCTCGAGCGCAGCCAGATAGCGCGCCACGCGCTTGCGCCCAAACAGGGAACGGCTGAACTCCACCCCGTAGCGAAGTCGCTTGCATCGTCTGCGAAGACGATGGCGTGCAGGGTCGTCGAGTGTCGCGAATGTGGTCATGTCGCGTACCGCAGCGTGGTGCCAGCGGGTCAGCCGCCGGGTGATCTGCTTGGCCGCCGAGCGTTGTTTGCCGGGGCTGGGCGTTGGCAGAGTGGCGGTGATCAGATCCAGCAAGAACGCCTGGGACGCCGGGTCGCGTACGGCGGTGCACGGGTCGGTGGCGTCGTCGAAGGCGATGGTCGGAACCTCGTACTCGAGTCCTGCGGTCTTGATCGCAGCGCTCAGCTGGTGGCCGAGCGGCCCCGCGATCGCCGCCTGGTTGCGTGATGCACCGAGCGCACGAAACAGCACCGTCGCGCCATGGGTCAATCCATCGTCATCGCACGGAAGGAGACTCGACGCGGTCCGCAGCCGCCGGAGCCCCACGCGGAGCTGGTGGACGTGGTCGTCTGCAAACGCGCCGCTCGCCACCTGGCTCGCGTTCACTGAGATCTGCTGAAGGCATTCCGCCACGATGGCGCGCCGCCCCTCGTCGACGCGCGCACCGGCAGGCAGTTGCATCGTTGCAGCTGTTCGCGCCGGTGCCACCAGTGACCCGCGCTCAAGGAGCCCTCCGCGTCCGGCCTTGCTTCGCGTCTCAAGCCACAGCCCGTGCGCTGCGACCCATGTCCGGGCGACGTCGAGCAGCGTCTCTTGCGACCCCTCGATGAGCTCGAACTCCAGCTCGCACACCGGCGTTGTCGCGTCGCCCGCGATGATGGTCCCTTCGTCGAAGGCGATTTCCACCACTGTGCCGTCGGTGGCCGTTCGGCGCCACGTGCGCACGATGTCGGTGCGGTACCGGCACACCAACTCATCCGTCGAGCGTTTGCGCAGTGCTCGCATCAGCTGCTTGCCGGCAGGGGTGCCGTCGTGCGCGGCGAGATCGAGTGCGGGGACCTGATTACCGGTCTCGTCCTCACGCGCGGCATTGTGCTCCAGGCGCACCAGCGCGTCGCCGGTGCCGGCTTTGACTGTCTGCACCCAGACCGTGCCTTCACGGCGAAGGCGCAGTGCGATCCCGGCCGAAGCCAGTACCCGGTCGTTGGTGTCGAAGTAGGCGGCTTGAAGCCGAGTGGTGTTCACCGGGTCGGGCCCAGCGTGCACATCGGTGCGAACGGCGTCGACGCGTTCAGGTGGGACCTGGAACTTGAGCTCGGTCTCCGTCATGGAACGCATGCTTTCACATTGGGTTCTGCGGCCGATCGCGCGGCGCGCCCAGCCTGGGTGTGAGAAAAGTGCCGGCGACGCAGCGAGCGGTTCGAGCCTGGCCGCGGACCAGCTGTGTCGCGAGATGCGCCCGCGCTACGGAGGCACTCGGGTGGTCACCTTCGGCGATCCGCGACGAAGCTGCAATACTCCCCCGGTGTCGTCCCGTCCCGTCCGCAATTTGCTCAGCCTGCAGGACGTGTGGAAGGGATATGGCAGCCGCTCGGTCCTGGAGGGTGTGTCGCTTGGCATCTCCGCCGGTGAGCGCATCGGCGTGGTCGGTCGAAATGGCGACGGCAAGTCGACGCTGCTGCGGATCATCGCCGGCACCGTCGAGCCCGACCGGGGCCTGGTCACTCGATCCGGAGATCTGCACCTGCGGTCCATCGCCCAGGCAGACGACCTGGACGGCGCGGCCACCATCCGTCAGGAACTCGTCGGCGGCAAGGCCGATCACGAGTGGGCCGCCGACTCGCGGTTTCGTGAAGTGCTCGACGGGTTGCTCGGCGGCGTCTCCATGGACCGGTTCCCGCAAGGTCTCGACACGCAGATCGCACCGCTTTCCGGTGGCGAGCGACGGCGGATCGCGCTTGCCAAGTTGCTGCTCGGCAACCCGGAGCTGCTCTTGCTGGACGAGCCCACCAACCACCTGGATGTGGAGGGCGTCGCCTGGCTTGCCCACCACCTGGCGCGTCGCAAGGGATCCATCGTGGTGGTCACCCATGATCGCTGGTTCCTGGACGCCGTGTGCACCGACACCTGGGAGGTCAGCGACGGCAAGGTGTACCAGTACGAGGGCGGATATGCGGCCTTCGTGCTGGCGCGTGCCGAGCGTGATCGTCAGGCCGAGGCCTCCGATGCGCGTCGGCGGAACCTGCTGCGCAAGGAACTTGCGTGGCTTCGGCGCGGACCTCCCGCGCGAACCACCAAACCGAAGTTCCGCATTGACGCCGCCAACGCGCTGATCGCCGACGAGCCCGAGGTGCGCGACCGGGCCGAGCTGCTGCGCTTCGCGAGTGCACGGTTGGGCAAGAAAGTGCTGGACGCCGAGAACGTGTCGCTCGCGTTCGGTGAGCGGGAGTTGATCCGCGGCGTCACCTGGCGACTCGGTCCCGGTGATCGGGTCGCGCTGGTCGGCGTCAACGGCTCGGGCAAGACTTCGCTGGTCCGTCTGCTGTCGAACGAGCTGGCGCCGACGTCGGGTGAGGTCACCACGGGGCAGACCGTGCGGCTGGCATACCTGTCGCAGAACACGGCCGAGGTACCGGGCCACATGCGGGTGCTCGAAGCTGTTGAGAGCGTGCGCCTTCGCACCAAGCTCGGCGACGGCCGCGAGATGACCGCCGGGATGATGTGCGAGCGCTTCGGCTTCAAGGGCGTGCGCGGCCGGACGCTCGTTGCGGACCTGTCCGGCGGAGAGCGCCGCCGTCTTCAGCTCATGCGGCTGTTGATGGATGAGCCGAACGTCCTGTTGCTCGACGAGCCCACCAACGATCTGGACATCGAGACGCTGAACGCGCTTGAGGATCTGCTCGACGGTTGGCCCGGCACGCTGGTCGTCGTCAGCCACGATCGGTACTTCGTGGAGCGCGTGTGCGACAACGTCTACGCGCTCGACCAGCGCGGTGGTGTGGTCCATCTGCCCGGTGGGATCGACCAGTACCTGGAGTCGCGCCATCGCTCGACTGTGGCCACGTCCGCAGCGGCGAAGGCCGCCCCGGTCAAGAAGGCCGCGCCGGCCGGCAACGCACTGAAGGCGGCGCGCAAAGAGGTGCAGCGGTTGGAGCGCGAAGTCGCGGAGCTGTCAGCTCGTGAGCAGTCGCTGTATGAACAGATGGGCGAGGCCGCGACCGACCACACGCGTCTGGTGGAACTTCACGACGAGGTGGAGGCCATCCAAGCTCGACGTGAGCAGGCCGAAGAGGCCTGGCTTGTGGCGAGCGAGGCGCTTGAAGCGTAAGCGCGCCTGCGTCGCGCACTGCCCGCATGTGCAGGCAGCGCGCGACGCGGACAGGCTCGTCAACTAGCTGACGCGAACCCGGGCGCTCGTCGTGGTGGTGTTGCCGTTGGCGTCGGTGACAGTGACCTTCACGTAGGTCGTGAATGCCGTGCGGCTGACGACCAGTCGTTTGGTCGGGTACAGCTTCATGGCGGTACGTGTGGTGCCGAGTGTCGTGGTGACTTCGTCGAGCAGCACGCCGTGGGTTGCCATCAGGCGCCCTTCGCTGGTGGCACGTGCGACCAGGCGGACACGTGCGGTGCATGCGGAACTGCAGCTGAGGGCAATGGGCATTCCGGCGAGGAACGCTTTGCGGCTGATCGTCGGACGCACTCGGAGGGTTGCGACTGCCGGCGGCAGGACTGTATTGAAGTTGATGATTCGTGCGCGCTCCTCTTTTGTGAGGCCGGCGAAGATTGCGTCGGTGGCGGAGGCGGAGGCAATGAGTGCCGCATCGGCGGCAGCCGCAGCCTTGCCGGCGGCGTCGTTTGGGCGCTGCGTCGCAAACGCAACCAGCGAGATCGACGAATTCGCCGGAACTGTGACCGTCCACCCCAGCTCCGTCATCCGCGCGCTCCCATCTACCAGATCAGCCCGGTGAGGCGCCGTGTCGCCCTGCCAGATGTCGGAGTGTGTGACCCCGGTGATGGTTGAAAGGACATCCCAGTTGTCGACCGCGGCGACAGATGTATCTCCGTTCGATGTCGCATCGATCGTCGGGAACGTTACGGGGGCCATACTCTCTCGGCGTGCGCGCGCGACGAAGGTGATCGGCGCGTCGGTCGTGTTGCGGAACGTGTCGAGGAGTCGAATGGCTCCGGTGCCCGACGGCGGCGTGTAGAGCTTGCGGCTCAGAACAACCCCTGCAACAACCGTGGGCATCTCAGGAAACGCGATCTGGCGGCCGTCAAGCTCGGCAGTGCAGCCGACGCTACCGACGTTGATGAAACTCTCCCAATTCCCTGACCCCACTACCCCGGCGCCGAACAGTGTGATGAGGTCCTCCCCTTTGTGGACCCAGGCTTCCGCTGCACTGATGGGCCACGTATTGCCGCCAGCGTCGGTGAGTGTGGTGTCACATGGCGCCGTCAGGCAGCTCGATGCTGAGGTCCTGCGGCGCGGCCGCCTTGCCCTGGCCGATGGCCACGTTGATGGAGCTGTCGGTGGGGTAGATGAAGCCGGTGGCGTAGAGGGCGATGGCCGGTCCGTCGGCCGCCGGCCGGAGCAGGGTTCCCCGAGGCGCCGCGGTCGCCGGCGTCTCGCGGCGCAGGGTGTCCGATGCCGCGCCCAGCGCCAGCTCCACCCAGTGGTCCTCGGCGATGCCCTGGTAGGCGCCGAGCGCAAAGCTGTCCAGGTAGACCTCGTCCCGCACCGCCACGCGGTCGGTGACGTCGCGGCCGTCCTGGTCCAGGGCCTGGTCCACCGGATACAGCGGACCGGTGGTCTGCACCGCCAGGGGCGGCGGGGGGATGCTGAAGCGCTCGTCGACGAAGGCCTCCGTCCCCTCGGGGTGGTCGACCACCATCAGGTTGACCAGGTCGAAGAAATGGGTCTCCCAGAGCTCGGCCGTGATGCGCAGGTCGTAGAAGCCGTCCCTGGCCGCCAGCTGGTCGCCGCGCACCTTGACCCAGTCCTCGGTCTGCACCACGCCCGCCGTGTCGACGGCGTTGATGCGCAGGCCCAGGGGGGACTTCCAGAGGATGTCCGTGACGAAGGCCATCGTCTCGCCGTTGTCGGCGAAGAGCCAGGGGCAGGAGCCCTTGAGCCGCTGCAGGGCGGTCACGGCCTTGTCCCCCGCCAGATCGAACTCGCCCTGCGGCAGGCCGTTGGGCCAGTAGATGTGCGCGGTCTCCACC
>CALMXK010000101.1 GCA_937871165.1 uncultured Actinomycetes bacterium | reverse complement strand
AGATTCGCCTTAGTCTCGTGGGCTCGGAGATGTGTATAAGAGACAGCACCGCACCCAGACCGACGTCGCGGCGGCGGGTGCCCGCGACGGTGCACCCGAGCGGCGCGTTGCCGAGCGCCACCAGCAGCAGGGCGGGAGCCAATCCTCGCGAGCGGGCGCGGGGCGAGGCGAAGGCGGCGTTCTTGCGCCAGCCGCGCCACATCTCACCCGTCCCCCGGTACATCCGCAGGTGTAGGAGCCGGGTGCCGTCGGCGGGCACGAGCAAATGTCCGGAGCGTTTGATGGCGGCCGCCAGCTGCAGGTCGTCCACCATGTGGTGCCCGATGCCGGCATGGCCGTCCACGGCGTCGTAGACGTCTCGGCGCACCAGGAGGAATGCGCCGACCGCCACGGTGATCGGCGTCCACGACAAGCGTGCCACCGGCCCCGGTGCAACCATCGTCTGGATCAGCTGAATGGCGGCCGGCATGACCACCCGTTCCGCCACGGTCCCGGTCTCCACCCGCGGCGCGATGGTGAGCCCTCCGCGCCCCAGTCGGCTCGCCATCGCAAGGCACCGACCGACGGTGTCGGGAGCATGGATCACGTCGGCGTCCGAGAACAGCAGCCACTCGCCACGGGCGAGCCGGCTTCCCTGATGGCAGGCCCAGCTTTTGCCGACCCACCCGTCCGGAAGCGGTTCGCCTTGGACGATGCGCAGTCGTGGATCCCCGTTTGCCGCCTGGCGGGCGACCTCGCTCGTCGCGTCGGTGGATTGATCGTCGACGAGGATGACCTCGATGTTCCGATAGGTCTGCGAAAGATGGCTTGCCACAGCCCGGCCGATGTCGCGGGCCTCGTTGCGGGCCGGGATGATGATGGAGACCAGTGGGCCGACTGCGACCGGCGGCTCCGCTCCCGCGTCGAGGGTGAGTCGCCGCTCAAGCAACGACATGCCGGCCGCGGCCACCCAGATTGCTGAGCCGGTCATGCCGGCCGACCTCAGTGGATGCCGGATGACTGTTGCGACCAACGTCGTGATGCGACCGTTCATGACCATCAGGATCCTTCACGTTGATCGGCAGATTCTTAGGTTGGCGCCAAATCGTTCGAACGTGTGTGCGCACACTTCATATTTTGTGCGTGGCCTTCACCCAAGTGGTGCATCACCAGATCCTGGTGAACGGCGCCGCCCGATGGGTCACTTGAAACACATGATGGAACCGGTTCAGAGCAGTCGACGTCAATCAGCTGGACGCATGATGACACCCCTGCCGCGCGAATCGCCTGCTGCTGGTGGTGTCTGGGCACTTCGGCGGCACGTGGTGACGCCACGAATGATTCGTTCGGGCGCGCCGTCATGGACGGCTCACTTGCGTGGTGTGAACACCGACAACAGGTATTAAGTTAATGACGGTGTGTATTAGAGGTTTTGTCATAGGTCTGGAGAAAATCTATTCAGCGGAGACAGTTGTCATGCGCAAGCAGTGTCATGTAGCATCGCTGATGTACACATGCGCCAAGTTAGTGCCGTCGTTGTCAAACGTTGCACTCGGTACGATACGACGGTCCTTTGTTCGGCCCTCGTGATCTGTGGAGGCTTCAGATGATGGTTCGGCCCGTGACTTGCAGATCCACAAGTGCGCGCCGACGCATCCTCGGTTTGCGTCGGTTGGGAATAGTTGGAGTCGCCGCGGTCAGCGCGGTGGGGTTGAGCGGTTGCGCATCGTCCTCCGGGGACGATGCGACCACAACCTCGACGACAGCTACGACGGGATCGGAGCTGCAGATCCTGACCGCCTACCCCGACTACGACGCCGCGGGATTTGCCTCGACGCTGAAGCGGTTCGAGGAGTCCACAGGAATCAAGGTGCGGGTGCGCGGCGCCGGCGGCAACTTCGTCGACCAGCTGTACGACCCGGCCGTTCAGGGGCAGATCGATGTGGCCGTCTTCCCGCAGCCCGGTGTGATGGCCACCATGGCCCGCGCGGGCAAACTGGTGCCGATTCAAAGTGACTTGGTGGCGGGCGCGGAAGCGAAAGTCTGGCCCGCGCTCGCGAAAGTCGGCGAGGTCGACGGCGTCGACTATGCGATTCCGGTGCGCGCGTGGGTGTCGCTTGGCGTGATCTATCGCTCGGACATTTTTGCCGCCAACGGATGGACCTACCCGACCACCTGGCAGGGGCTCGACGACCTGACCGCCAAGATTCGGGCGTCGGGCACCACCCCCTGGTGCATCGGTGCGGGCGCCGGCGGCGCCACAGGGTGGGCGCTGACGACCCTCGTCGAGGAGTACGTCAACGCGCACGGTGGCGCGCAGCCCGCAACCACCACGGGCGATTGGATCGCGCACAAGAGGACCGCGAACGATCCGGTCGTCAAAGCCGGCATCGCCTGGGTCGCCAAACTGATGCAGCAGCCCAAGTGGAGCACGCCGACCGGCATGGCGATCTTGAGCACACCCGTGGAGCGCAGCCACGATCCACTGTTCGCAGATCCGCCCGGGTGCGTGATCGCGCCGGCGTACAACTTCATCGCCTCCGGCTACCCCAAGAACTGGGAGTCCATGACGGAGTTTGCGCAGTTCCCGCTGGCTGACGGCACATCGCGCGCGGTTCGCGGCGGCCCTGATCTGGCGGCAGCGTTCAACAAGGACGAGGACACCCAGAAGTTCATGGAGTTCTTGGCGACCACCAAGGACTACGGGATCGAGTGGGCGCGCACCGGTGGCTACTTCAGCCCCGATCGCGGAGTTGCCGTGTCCAACTATCCAGGTCGCGGGGAGCGCTTCTCGGCGACGGTCATGGCCACTGCGGGAGCGCTCGTTCCGGATGCGACGGATTCAATGCCCGCTGAGGTGGGATCCGCGTCGTACTGGAAGGGACTGAGTTCCCTGGCGAACAAGAAGACGTCGCTCCAGAAGGCCATCGCAAC
Source organism: uncultured Actinomycetes bacterium (assembly GCA_937871165.1). Classification (GTDB taxonomy): domain Bacteria; phylum Actinomycetota; class Thermoleophilia; order Miltoncostaeales; family Miltoncostaeaceae; genus CALMEC01. The sequence goes on along the minus strand of CALMXK010000101.1, from coordinate 7,378 downwards.
GATTGAGGGCGGATGGGCCGCGGCGGCCGCAGCGCCGGACACGCCGGGGAGTTCAGGCCCTTGATGTCAAAGCCCGGTCGCCGTGGGAAGGCGTCATCGGCACGAATCATGGCTGCCGGGCATGCTCGCTTGACCATCACTCGGGCGATGGTCTTGCTGGTTGCGTTGCCGTTGTTGGGATTCGGACTGTTCTCCATCGCCGAGATCGTGAGTCTGCGGGAGCGCACCGCAGCGGCGAAACGGTTTGAAGGCCGCCTGGTTGTGGCAGCGGCCGCAGTGAACTACGTGACGGCGGTCGGTGCCGAGTGGGCGTCGGTTTCGGCGTCGGTGGGTCCGACGGCAGGCGGTGTGTCGGCGGCCAGGCGACGCTGGCTTGCCGACCAGGAGGTCACCGATCGTCGGATGGACGAACTGACGTCCGCGCTCGGGCGGCTTTCCGATCGCGAAGCCCTGAGCGCGTCGCAGTCGTTGGAACAGACGGCGGGCTCGCTGGGGCTCTTCCGGTCACGCATCGCGACCACACCCGATCTGGCACTCACACTGGCCGAGAGTTACCGCACGGTGGCGGCCCCGGCAGTCCACATCTTGGAGGCGATCGATCGCGACGGCGGCGCCGTCGACCCGAAGTATCGCCTCAACGCGATCATCGGCGTGGTCGACGCCTACTTGGCCGAGGTCGACGCCACACAGCTGTACGGCAACTACTTGGCGCTCGGTGGGTCGGGGTTGTCGAAATCCCCGCTGGCGCTCGTCAACCCGCAGTTCGCGAGCCGGGCGATCAGCGAGGCGGACGCGAAGGTGGACCAGGCCGAGGTCCTGTTGCGTGTGGCCGACCTGGATTCACACGTGTTCTCGTTCTCCGAGGAACGACGCCAACTCAGCCAACTGGTGTGGAGCCAGCAGTACACCCGCTTCATCACGGTCGGATTCAAAGAATGGACCGATGGCCAAGCGGTCATGCTGGCTGCGGCCGGCACGCGGATCGAGGCGCTCGTTGATGTGCTGCGGGCCGACACCAACGCGGCGAACGCGCGACTGGTGGCAAGCCAACGTCTGACCGTTGCCGAAACCTTGGTGCTCGCAGCCCTCGCGGTGCTGTTGGCCGCTGCCGTGGCGCGGCGCGAGTCGAACCGGTTGCGCGTCGCGACCGCGCATGGTCTCGACATTGCCGCCGGACGGCTGCGGTCCCATCCTGTGACGCAGGCACGCCAGCCCGACGACGCCATCACGGCGGTGGCCGGTGCTTTTGAACGGGTCGAGACCACGTTGCGCCAGCTGCTCGGCCAGGTGGAGACACTGCGTCGCAACCCGTTCGCGGTGGTCGAGGGCGACTATCAGGGCGAATGGCGCCAGCTGGTGGACGAGGTGCAGTCGATGGTCCGCGAGCGGGCGATGCTGTCTGCAGGGCTTGAGACCGAGGTGTCTCGTGAGCGCGGACTGACGGCGCTGACCGCCGTCCTTGCTGAAGGGCTGCCGACCGCCGACCAACTGCGCGCAGGCCGTCAGGTACTTGCTCGTGTCGTGCCGCCGAGCGCACAGGTCAACGTGTTCGAATGCTTGGGCGGACAAGACCTGTTCGTGCAGCTGGTCGAGGATCGATCCGGTCGCGTCCCGATCGCCATCAGTCTTGACGAAATGCCGGAGGTGACGCACCGGTCCGCGGAGATTCTGCGAATCGTGCGTCATGTCACCGGCCGCAACGGCTGTTTGGGCGCCTTGGTGGTCGAGCTTCCCAAGGATCTGCCCGCCGACGAACTGAAGCCGATCGAGGACTACGTCAGCGCGGTCGCGGCGGTCCTGTCGATCGGCGTGCGCCGCAATGCCGCCGAGGACGAACTGCTCACCCAGCGCCAGTTCGACCCGGTCACCGGTGCACTTCGCCCCGACGCATTTGTGGAGCGGCTCACGACGCGCGACACCACCCATCCCGGGCCGGTCGGCATCATGCTGATTGAACTCGACCGGCTGGAACACGCCTTCCAGCGCTACGGCGGGCACGCCCTGGACCGAGTCATCCGCGAAGTCGTGACTCGTATTTGGACGGTGGCCGGGCCGCAGGCCGAGCTGGCCCGACTGCTCGACTTCCATCTCCTCGTGGCGATTCCGACCGGCGACGACCCTGACAGCTTGATGACGCTGGCGTGCGCCATTCGCGATCAGGTGGAAGCGCCGTACGCACTTGCCGACGGCACCGCGGTGACACTGAACGCACGGATCGCCGTCGTCCATCGCAACCCGGTCGCCGATCAGCAGGTGGAGGACTTCGATCAGATCCTTCGCCGCGCCCAGCTGACCCTCGGCCAGACGAGTACCGAGAACCCCATCATCTTGTTCTCGAAGGACCTCAATCAGATTCAGGAACGTTCGGAGCGGATTCGCGTCGCACTCGAAGAGCTGAACGACTGCCCCACCGGACTCAGCGTCTACTACCAACCACTTGTGGACGTGGTGACCGGTCGGGTGTCCAGTTGCGAGGCCTTGGCGGTGTGGGAGCACCCCGAGCTCGGGCGGATCTCACCTGAGATCTTCATTCCGATGGCCGAGGCCAACGGGCAGATCTACCAGCTCGGTCGCCTGCTGATCGAGCAGGCGTTGATCAACTTCCCGCTCCTTGCCACCCAACTTGCGGTGAACGTCTCCGCGCTTGAGCTCGGTCGTCCCGACTTTGCGGATTGGCTGATCGAGGTGATCGACCGCAATCACGTCGAGCGTCACAACGTCGTGATCGAAGTGACCGAGACGTCGGTCTTCGGCGACACCCCGGCAGCGGCGCTGCAACTTCGCCGCCTGCGGACCGAGGGCTGCCACGTGGCCATCGACGATTTCGGGACCGGCTTCGCCAGCATGGCGTACCTGCGCAACCTGCCGACCAACTCGATCAAGATCGACAAACTGTTCATCCGCGACGTGGACCGCTCCGAAGAGGGCCGCATCATCGTTTCGGCGATCATCCGCATGGCCCAGGACTTGAACCTGGCGGTCGTGGCGGAGGGTGTGGAGAGCATGGAAGAGCTCGCCACCATCCGTCAGCTCGGCGCGACCTATGCGCAGGGGTACCTGCTTGCGCGACCAATGCCGGCGGTCGAGTTGCGCCGGAGGTTCGGCGACCACCCGTACATCACCGATCTGGACTTTCCACCCGTCCCGACGGAGGCGCACGCCGAATAGGCCGTACGTCGTCGTTGCCGGTTGGTCGACGCCGCGCGGTGCCGTCAGTCCTCGTCGTCCCAGTCGGGTTCGGTGGCCAGGGAGACGTATGCGCGCCACTCCCGCAGGATCACTTTGACGGTGCGTCCCTTGATGTGCGGACGTGTCTGGGCGAGCAACTGCAACGCCAACCCGTCGGTGCCCTGCGCCGGTGGCGCGCCCAGTTCCATGAGCACGGCCCAGATGTCGTCTTCCAGAAGCTTCGGCCGTTCGGCCAGGATGTACTCGACGGCCTCGCCGATGTCGGGGTCGTTGTCGCTCACTTGGAGAGCGGCGGCCCGTGCACGGTGCGGTCGTAGGTTCCCTGGGGCGTGCCCTGCTCGCGAAGTTCGACCTTGCGTACGCGGGCGGTCGGCGTCTTTGGCAACTCCGTCATGATCCGGATGTACCGGGGAACGGCGAAGTAGGGCATGCGTTCCGCACAGTGGCGAAGCACGTCGTGGCAGTCGACGGCGTCGATCCCGTCGCGAGCGACGACGCAGACGAGGATCTCGTCCTCGGCACTCGCACCGTCGGTGCTTTGCACGCCGATCGCGGCGGCCTCCAGGATGTGCGGGTGACCGGACACGATGGTCTCGACCTCCATCGACGACACGTTCTCGCCGCGGCGACGGATGTAGTCCTTCACGCGATCGAGGAAGTAGACGTAGCCCTCCTCGTCCATCTTGCCGAGGTCGCCGGTGTGGAGTTTCAGGTTGCGGAAGTCGTCGGCGGTCTTCTCCGGCATCCCCGCGTAGGTGCGCATCACGATATTCGGCAGCTTCATGTCCACCACGATCTCGCCCGGCGTGTCCGGCGGCAGCGGCATGTCGCTGACCGGATCGACGATGAGCACCTCGAAGCCTGGGGTGGCGAGACCGCAGGAGCCGGGCTTCATCGGCCGGCCGGGCGGATGGTAAGTGACCATGCCGGTTTCGGTCAGGCCGTACCCTTCGGTGAACCGCACACCGAAGCGCTCCTCGAACTTCTGGAAGATGTCCTTGGGTGCAGGCATCGCCATGACCGTGCGCACCTTGTGGGCGCGGTCCAGATCGCTCGGTGGAGTGTTCCAGATGAAGTAGTTGATGGCGCTGACGGTGTTGAAGATCGTGGCCTCGGCGTCGATCACCTGTGACCAGAAGCGGCTGGAGGAGTAGCGCTCTTGGATGGCGATGCGCGCCCCGGCGATCATGGCCGGGTATGCGGCGAGCACCTGGGCGTTGGAGTGAAACAGCGGCAGGCAGGTGAAGAACGTGTCGTCTGCCGTGACCTCGCACACGTTGTTGTACGTGCGACCGGAGAAGTAGTCGCTTGCGTGCTGCTTCACTGCACCCTTGCTGCGACCGGTGGTGCCACTGGTGAACATCACGCGCGCATCGAACGTCCATGTGACGTCGACACCGGGGTCGGTGGCGGGGGCGTCGAACAGCACCGACGACGGTTCCCAAGGGACGGTCGGGGGCGGTCCGGCCGTCCTGCCGGACTCCCACACGAAGACCTGCTCCAGAAACGGCAGGTCGCCTTTGATGAAGTCGAGGCGATCCAGGAACTCGTCACTGATGATGAGGTACCGGGACTTCGGCAGGTTGATGACCCAGCTCAGGAAGTCGCCCAGGTACGCGGTGTTGATCGGGCTCTGCACGCCGCCGGCGCGGAGGATGCCGAACCACATCGGCACGAAGTCTTCGCAGTTGGGCATGAGCATGGAGACCGTCTCGCCCGGTTGGAGACCGCGAGCGATCAGGGCGTTGGCGACGCGGTCGGTCTGCTGATCGGTCCATCCGTACGACCGCCAGGGGCCGGCACCGACGCGCAGGTAGTCCCGGTCTGGTTGCGCTTGCGCGCGCTCCCGCAAGACGCGCGGCAGAACCCACGTGGTGGGATCCTCGCGCAGGTACCAATCACTCCATTCGCTCATGTGTCGAAGTAGACCACACGATGGTTTCGAAAGGTCGCCACAGGTGTACAGAGTGAGACACGTTCGCGGACGGTGAACGCGTCGCACACCCGCATGGATCGTGCCGGCGGGAGCAGACTTCCTGATGTGTTCACCCGTTTCGGCCATCAACCGTTGCACCGCCGCAACCGTGTCCGCGGTGAGGTGGTGAGCGCTTGCGATGGTGTCCTGTCGATCGCTCGCAGATCACTGCAACCTTTTCCGGCCTCGCCGGGAAGGATCAGGTGATGAACACGACCAGCGACGCGGCGATCATTGCCGCATCACACAACCGCCCCGCGGCATTCGAAGAGATCGTGCTGCGTCACCACTCTGCAATCGCCCGGTACGTGTACAGGCGCATGGGACGACAGCTGGGGGAGGACGTCGTCAGCGACGTGTTCACCACGGCATTTGCCCGTCGCGCGACGTACGACCCCGCCTATGCGGACGCGGCGCCATGGCTGTTTGGCATCGCGACCAATCTGGTTCGCCGAAACGTGCGCAAGGAAGTGGCGATGCTTCGGCGGTACGCCACCTCGACGGTCGATCCAGTTGCGCCGGATGTGGGGTACGGGGCGCACGGGTTCGACCCGGCGCTCGCGGCCGTGCTTGGCGCGATGAGGAAAGAACATCGCGACGTGCTGTTTCTGCACGCCGTCGCCGACCTCTCGCTGGAGCAGATCGCGGTTGCACTCGACGTGCCGCTCGGCACGGTCAAAGCGTGGCTGTCACGGGCGCGCGACTTCGCGGCCGCGGAACTCGGTCGTCATCAGGACACGACGTTGGTCGGAAAGGAACGGTCGGCAGATGGACACTCTTGACACGCGGCTTGAGGCGTTTCGCGACTACGTCGCCGACCCGACGATCGACGAGGCCCGTGCGGTCGCGGCCCGCAGCTGGCAGCCACGGCGCCGTGGCGTGCAATGGCGCCTGCTGGTGCCGGCAGCAGGTGTGATGTTCGCCGGGGTGCTGTTGGCACTGCTTGTCAGTCGCGACGAGCCCAGGCGCGCTGTTCCCGGGACCCAGCCGACGCCGACGGTGCGGACAGACGTAGGCCCCGGCCTCGTCGTGACTCCACCCCAAACGACCACGTCCCCCTCGCCCGGCTCAGGCGCCACATCGTGCGGCGAGATCGTGGTCGAACCCGCAGATGGGGGCAGCGGTCTGATCTACGCCATTCGCGACGTGCGGGGCATGACGTGCGCCGACGCCGAGCGCATCACCAGGCTGACAGCGACCGGCCGGGCCCTTCCCGCCGGTTGGCACTGCGACGCCGGTACGTGTTGGCAGGGCGGTGATCTGGCGGAGGCATTCCGGCGCTTCACCTATGTCTTCGGCGGCGACGCCGGATAGCGCTCGTCGGCACGACCGGCGGCCCGTCGCACGAGGAGACCGCCGGTCGCGATCTATGCTCAGGACATGTCAGGAGCCGCGAACGACACACGGGCAGGGATCGATCAGCCCACCCGGCGTCGCCTGAACGCCGCCCCACGTCGCCGGCAGATGATCGGGGCGCTGGGAGCGGCGATCGCGCTGATCCTGCTCACCGCGTCCATGTCGGCCCTTGGGAGCGCGGTCTCGCTGCCGAGCATCCTGTTGTTGTTTCTGATCGTGGTTGTCGGGGCGTCCGCGGTTGGCGGGTTCTGGCCGGCGATCTGCACCGCGGTCGCAAGCTTCTTACTCGTCAACTGGTTCTTCACGCCACCGGTACATACGTTCATCATCGCCCGAGGAGAACACTGGATTGCGCTCGTGGTGTTCGTCGTGGTCGGCGTGTTCGTGGCAGGCGTCGTCGAGGTCGCCGTGCGCCGAGCGGCGGAGGCGGCGCAATCACGTGACGAAGCGCAAAAACTCGCGCGACTGGCAGGAATGGCGCCGGTCGAAAGTCTGCTCGCAGGGCTGGTTCAGGAGTTCCATCTGGACGGAGCATCCGTGATCGGTCGCGACGCGAACGGCGGGTGGGGTGTGCGCGGATCGAGCGGCACACCCGTCTCGGTGAGCGACACGACGGGCAGTCTCACCGTCGATCCCGATCACACGCTGCTGATCGCGGGCGGAGCGTTTCCCCCCGGGTCGAGTCGCCTTGTGGCCGCCTTCGTGCACGAGATCTCGACGGCACTCACCATCGAGTCACTCCGACACGCCGATGAACAAGCACGGCAATTGCAACGCGCGACCGAGCTGCTCACATCGTTGTTGGCTGTCTCTTATACACATCTGACGCTGCCGACGAGCGATCTAGTGTAGATCTCG
>CALMXK010000100.1 GCA_937871165.1 uncultured Actinomycetes bacterium | reverse complement strand
TTTTTCAAGCAGAAGACGGCATACGAGATTCGCCTTAGTCTCGTGGGCTCGGAGATGTGTATAAGAGACAGTCCGACACCACAAGATCCACCGGTGTGATGTGCAGCGCGCGGATCGCCTCGACGCCGTCGGCGGCCACGTGCACGGTGTAGCCGGCGGCCTCCAGGATGCTCTTTTCGAGCATTCGCGTGACGATGGAGTCGTCGACGACCATCACCGTGCCACCACTCGTCGCCGGGGTGGCGGCGCTTGCGGCGCCGCTCGACGCGGGACGCTCAAGGATCCGCTCGACACGCACGGCGGTGCGGACGGCGGAGCGAACCAGGTCCGACGTGTTGAGCACGACGACGACCTCACCGGAGGCCAGCACGGTCGCTCCGGCAACGTGACGCACCCGTTCCAACGGTTTGGGCAACGGTTTGACCACGACGTCCTGCGTGCCGATCAGCCCGTCCACGGCGATTCCGAGACGACGTTCCTCTGAACCGATGACGATCACCGGACGACGTGCGGTCGTGTGGTCCTCGTCGCTTGTCAGCTGCAGCACGTCCTCCAGACGCACCAGGATGACCGGACCGTCCTCGAGGACAATCATCTCGCGTCCCTGGGCGCGGCCGATCTCGTCGCGATCGGCCGACACGATGCGCGACACCGCACCGATCGGCAACGCGTAGGTCATGCCGGACACCTCGACGAGCAGCGCCTGCGTGGTTGCGACCGAGAGCGGCAGACTGAGCGTGAACGTGGTTCCCGCGCCCGGCTCGCTCGCCACATCAACCATGCCGTTCAGGCGTTCAACCGTCTCGCGCACCACATCCAGCCCGACGCCGCGTCCGGAGATGTCCGTGACGGTTCCCGAGGTCGAAAACGACGGCCGGAAGATGAGCCGCAAAATGTCGCGCTCGGTCATGATCCGAAGCTGATCCTGGGTGACGAGTCCCAGCTGGATGGCGGCGTCGCGAATCCGATCGGCGTCGATGCCCGACCCGTCGTCGGCGATCGCGAGCATCAAGGACCCGCCGCGTTGGGTCGCCGCAAGACGGATGGTGGCCCGCCGAGGTTTGCCCGCGCCCTCGCGGACGTCCGGGGACTCGATGCCGTGGTCGACGGCGTTTCGGATGAGATGGGTCAGCGGGCTTCGGATCTGTTCGAGCACCGAGCGGTCGACCTCGGTGTCGCCTCCCTCCACCTCAAGGATCACGTCCTTGCCAAGATCGCGCGCAAGATCGCGCACCAGGCGATGCATGGGATCGAACGCGGACGACACCGACAGCATCCGCGTGCGTCGAACCTCGTCCTCGATGTCGGAGGTGACCTGGGTCAGGCGACGCTCGTCGGCTTCGATGCCGGAGCGAAGCTCACCCACCTGCCGTGCGATCTCGGGAAGGCGGGCGTCGCCCTCCTCGAAGATCGGCAACAGGCGCTGGACTTCGGCAATCAGTTCGGTGTGCGATGCCCCGTCGTCGGCGTGGGTGGCGGCGGCAAGCTTCACCACGTGCGGCCGCATCCGCTTCCACGCGTCGTCCCAACCAGCGACGGCGTCCTGCAGCGCGCGGACCTCCTCGGTGCGGCGACCGGTCCCGATCCGGGTGACCACGAGCTCACCGACCCGTGCCATGAGCGAGTCGAGTTTGGCGGTCGACAGGCGCACGACGTCGTCGGCGCCGTCGCTTCGACGCATCCGGGGAGCGGCAACCGGCGCTGGGCCAGGCGCTGTCGGGGCGCTTGGTTGTGCGGCGGCGTCGGCCGCGACGGGCTGGGGTGCATCGAGTGTCGCAACGATCGGCTGCGGGCCGATCCACGGAGCGTCGTCGCTCGCAGCACCGGCCGGGCCCGCTGTGTCCTCGACGCCGACGGGCACCTGCACCTCAACGACCGCACCGATGCGGTCGGCGGTGTCCTGTTGCGGGAGCGATGCGTCGTATGCGGGCGCAGACGGTGGGTCGGCGACTGGAATGGGCAGCTCTTGTGCGACCGCGATCCCCCGCAGGGCCGCGATCGTCTGGTCGACGTCGATCTCGGTCGTCTCACCGCGCGCACCGGCTTCGATGAGCGCGCGCATGACGTCGAGCCCACGGTAGCCGCGATCAAAGATCGCCGTCTCGGGCGCACCGGGCTGGATCAGATCCCCGAAGTGCGTCTCAAGCGCATGCGCCAGGCGGCTCGCATCGGGGAGGTTGACGGCGCCGGCCGACCCTTTGAGCGTGTGGAGCTCCCGCATCAGGTCGGCGAGCAGGTCGCCGCGCGACGCGGGGTCAGCGGTCTGTTCAATGGCGAGCAGACGTTGATCGATGGTGGCGAGACGTTCCTCCGCCTCACCGCAAAAGACCGTCATCAACTCGCGCATGAAGTCGCTGTCAGTTGGCTCCATCGATGCCCTTGATCGTTCGTCCGGACGCCCCGGTGCATCGATCATCGGCACTGCGGTCGCGGACCATTACGGCAGATCCCACGTCGTCATCAGCTCAGATCGAAGCCTTCTTGCACCACGAGTGCCCGGTCTGCAAGCAGCGCTTCAACGTCGACGACGGCGATCAGATCCTTGGTGAGACCCGTGTGGATGTCGGCCCGGTCCGCGCTTCGTTCGACAAGTGGCGGGCCGATGTCGGATGTCTGAATGGACCGCACCTCAAGAACCTCGTCCACACGCAACCCGATGGTCATGCCGCTTCCAGCCACCAGCACAAGTTGCGGGTCGGCTGCGGTCGACGCGCCGGGGATGCCCAGATAGCGGCGAAGGTCGAGAACCGGATACAAGCTTCCTCGCAGATTCGCGAGCCCGAGCCAAAATGGCGGAGTCGACGACAACGAGGTCACGCGATCGAGGGGCTTGATCTCACGAACATGTTCGATCGGTACGCCGTAGCGTTCACCGCCGAGGCGGAGGATCACGAGGGTCACCGTGTCGCCCGGGTCCTGTTCGTCCGTGGACTGGGCGAGTGCGAGCGCCCGCTCCTCCAAAATACGCTGGACCTCGTCCGCATCCGTGATCAGCGAGTCGTCGATCATGGTCATGCACCCACCTCATCAGGCAGAAGTTGGCGGCGGATCGCCGCGAGTTTGCGAAGGCGCCCGACGGTGAGCCCCTCGTGTTCGTCGATCACGTGCTCGTCGTCCATCGCATCGAGAAGCTCCACCGCGCGGTCGAGTGTCGAGCGTGCCCGACCGGTCTGCCCGGCGCTGTCCAGCTGCGATGCCAGTGAGAACGCGATGAGCGGCGACGACGGATCCAGGTAGGCGCTTCGACGCAGTGCCTCGAGGGCCTCGTCGCCGCGTCCGAGTCCCTGAAGTGTCAACGCGTGCACATAGTGGGCGACAGCCGACGTGCGGTCCCGATCGATCGCCATTCGGATCACATGCTCCGCCGCGTCGTACTGCACAGCGCCTGCGAGCAGCCGTGCGGCCACGATCAACGACGACGCGTCGTCGGGTGTCGCCTCGGCATCCTCCTGCAACACCGCGAGCGCACCGTCACGGTCGCCGCCCGAAAACAGCGCAAGCGCGCGGGTGACCGCCGACTCGTCCGACGCGTCCCCGCACTCTTCGTGCATACCTGCCACAACGCCGTCGGAGGGCGGCGCGGGCATGATGAACAGATCGTCGATGGGATCTTCGGGTTCGGGCTCGGGGGGCAGCCATGGCATCGACACACCGGACGTGGGAGCTGGCCCGTCTTCGAGCACCGCGGGGGTCTGGTCGTGGCGCTGCGCCGACCGTTTGCGGTACAGCACGGCCATCGGCAGCTCGTGAACGTCAAACAGCTCGCGGAAGATCGGCATCGGAGACTCGGCGTGGCCGGCCATCATCCACCCACCCGGCGCCACCGCCCGCTCCAGGCGCGTGACGACGGCGTTGATCGTCTCCGGTCTGAAGTAGATCAAGACGTTGCGACACAAGATGAGATCCATGTCGAGTGTGCCGGACTCGTGCGACGGATAGTCGTCGCTCACAAGGTTGAGTTCCCGAAACGTGACCATCCGTTGAATTTCCGGGTCAAGGCGGTACCGGCGCCCTTCCGGGGTGAAGTAGCGTCGCCGGATCGTCTGGGGAACGCCGCGGAACGACCACTCGCCGTAGAGGGCCTCACGGGCCTTCGTCACGGCCACGTCGTTGATGTCCGTGCCGATGATGTCGATCGTCCAGCGCGCACGATTGGGCAGCAGCATGTCGAGGGCGATGGCGATGGAGTACGCCTCCTCGCCGCTGGAGCACCCGGCACTCCAGATACGCAGCCGCCGCTTCTCGCGACGTTGGTCGATCAGGTTGGGAAGGATCACCCGCTGAATCGCGTCGACCTGCGGGTGGTTGCGGAAAAAGTGGGTCTCCCCGATCGTCAGCGATGCGACGAGCCGTTCGAGCTCATGTTCGTTGCGCGCGTCGTCGAGGACCTCCAAAAGCGCCCCGACCGACGGGACCCGCAGGCGATCCATCGCCGCCTGAATCGGCCGCTCGATGCCCGCCCGACGTCCCGGAGGGAAGTCCAGTCCTCCGTAGCTGCGCACGAGGTCGAGCAACCGCTCCACGTCGGCATGGTCTGAGCGCATGCTCACGTGCCGAGCAGATGCTCTGCGCCGGCGACGACCGCGTCGATGTCCGCCACGCTCACCAGTTGCGCCTCGATCCGCGCGACCGCGGTGATCAGTCCGCCCTCGGAGGTCGGAAAGAGCCCGTCGCCCGGAACGTCGTGAAGGCCCGTCACCTCGTCTGCGATCAGCCCGACGACCGGCCCTTTGGCCGTCCTCGTCACGATGATCGGGGTTGCAAGGCCGCATGTCGGCGCCCCGATGCCGAGGCGGCGTCGCAGGTCGATGATCAGTGCGGGAACTCCGCGCAAGTTGATCATTCCCGCCACCCATTCCGGAGCGTCGACGACCGGGCGAATCGCCACCATGCGAAGCACTTCCTGCACCGACGAGGTTTCGATGGCATGCGGATGCCCGCCGAGTGTGAAGACAATCAGCGGGACGACCTCGGTCCCAGTGGTGGATCGATACATCGCGCGACCTCCGAAGCGGTGGAACGTTCGCTCACCTATCGGCCGCGGTTCCTGGCACCTCAACCCCGGAGACCGTTCGCAGCGTTCAATCATTTCAAGCTCAAGTCGCCGGATGATCCGCCGATGATGGTGGGGATTCGCCGACGTGCGACCTCGCAGGAGACCTCCGTATGCAGTTCCTCAAGGACCTACCGCAAACGACGCAGCTGAGCATCGCGCTCGTGCTCGTCCTATTGCCGGTTCTTGCCGCCATCGTGCTGAGCAAGAAGAAGACCGCGGCCGCAACGCCTGCCGATGCCGCGTCCCGAAAGGAGCGCCGTCGCCGTGGTGCGCGAACTGCGACCAAAAAGACGCCGCGCCGACAGCGCCGCAATCTGGCGGATGAAACCGCACAGCAAATTGGCGTGGCAAACGGCGTCGACACCGACGTGGATCTGATCATCACCCCCGAGGACGCCGAGGCGCCCGAAGGTGTGACCCTGGCGAGCGATGTCGCGCCCCCGCCGGCCCCCGAGAACGACGTGGACAGCGTCCCGGTGAGCACTGAGATGCCCGTGAGCGAGATTTCGCCGGCCACCAACGATGAACGTGAGCCGGAGGCCGTCGCGATCGCAGTCGTCGACGACCCGTACGTCACTGTGGCGCCGGCACCTGCTGTCGGGCCGTCCGTGGCGCAACCGGGATGGCCGAGCCCGGGAGAGCTCGCTTCGGGATTCGATCCCGACGCGTTCGACCCGCTGCCCCCTGCCGCCCCGCACGCACATCACGACGAGGACATCGCAATCGATGTCGACCTCACCGACATCGACAGCGGCGAAGCCTGGCTCGATGAGAACCTGACCGCGTCGCAGGAGCCGTTGGCGCTCGAGACCGAAACCGACCGTGAGGACACCCAGATCATCCAGGTTCCGACCGCCGATTGGGATGAGGACGACGACTTCGATCCGGCAACCGGCTGGTCCGACGATGGTTCGGACCTGACTCCACACGTGGCCATCGAAGGCGACGAGCAGCCCGAATGGGTTGTTCCGGCAGCCGAGAGCGTGGAGATCGACGACGAGATCGCGGCAGATGACGTGCCCGTCGAGGCACTGACGATCGATGAGCAGGATGAACCCATCACCGTCACCGTATCGACGGCTGAGGAGGCCGACGAGATCACCGACTGGGACGAGGACGACGAACCGCTGACAAGCGTTGCGTGGGACACCCCGGAAAGCGATGAACGGTTGGACGACGACGACCCCACCACCGAGGAACCGGTCGCCACCGCCACCGATGCCTGGCAGGAGGACGGGGACGTCGACGATGAGGACGAAACCTGGGCCGATGCCGGCTGGAGCGACGACGATCCACAGGAACTTGCCATGTCAACACCGCTTGCCGTCCCATTTCCCCCGCCCGGTACGCTGCCCGCCCACGAGCAGGTCGCAACCCTCGCCGTTCCGTTCCCGACCCCGGGGACGCTGCCGGCACACGAAGACACCGTGAGTGTCTTCGCAGAAGCAGACGATCGCCCGGCCGCAGAGTTCTCGTTCAGTGACACGACACCGCAGATGCCCGCCATCACTGGTCGCCTTGACACGGGAAGCGCCACGCCGGTCGTGATCGATCTGGCGAGCCTCGTCGCACACGGAGAGCGCGTCGAGATGGTCATCGAGCAGGATCCGTCGGGCACCGGCGTTCGACTGCGGTTCGGTCCGAGGGTTGCAGGTCCCGAGGCTGCCGTGGCACCCGAGGTGTCGGAGGCTGCACCCGAGTCGGCCGACACGCCTGAAGCCGTCGTCGAAGCAACGCTCGAAGTGGAGCCCGCCCCGGCAGCCGACTCCGAGCCCGAGGCTGAGACCGCCACCGCGACGAACCCGGAAATCAACATCATCGCCCCGCTCCCGGCCCCTTCACAGCCCGAGCAGAGCGTCGTCGACATCCCGTTTTTGACCGGCGGTCCGCGGTCGGCCCCGCCAGAGGCGGTCCTCGACGTCGTGCCCGCGCCTCCCGAGGCCGAGGACGTCGCACAGCCGGCGCAGCACGTCGATGTTGTGCAGGTGTATGCACCCGAAGCTGCCCCGATTCAGCCGGCCGACGTCGAGCCGGATCGCCCCTCCGACGCGGCACCCGAGCCGATCGCACCCGCCACACTCGGGGTTGCATCGACCTCGGAGGATGATCCCGGCAAGATCCTGGCCGACATCCGTGCACGCCTCGCAGCACTCGATCAGCGCCGAGGCGACGACGACACCGACATCTAAGACCTGACCGTTCCCCATCGTCGGCACGCGGCGGTGGGAAACGGCCATGTCCATGGCGCATCGGTACCCTTGCGGGCGTGAGTATCGACGCCAAGACCACGGTCACCGGCATCATCGGGTGGCCGGTCGGCCACTCGCTGTCGCCCAGGATGCACAACGCGGCGTTTGCGGCGTTGGGGCTCAATTGGGCCTATCTGGCCTTTCCGGTGGCTCCCGGATCGGTCACCACCGCCATTGCCGGCCTGGCTGCGGCCGGGGTTGCGGGCCTGAACGTGACGATCCCCCACAAACATGAGGTGATCGACGCCTGCAGCGCCGTCTCGGAGGCGGTCGGCGCCATCGGGGCCGCCAACACGCTTGTTCCCGACGGTGCGGGCGGCTTTCGCGCCGACAACACCGACGCGGCCGGATTCATCAGGGCGATCGACGAACAGGCGCCGCTTCAGCTTGAGGGTGAACAGGTACTCGTCCTCGGCGCCGGCGGAGCGTCGCGGGCCGTCGTCCACGCCCTTCGGATGCGCGGTGCGGAGCCGATCATCGCCAACCGGACGGTGGAGCGGGCGGCCGCCCTGGGGCGGGCGATTGCGTTCACGGAGCCGGCAATTCGCCGTGCCCTCGACGATTGCGCCCTGATCGTCAACGCCACGAGCCTTGGCATGGGCTCCGACGAGGTCCCCGATGCGCTTCCGCTCGACGGCATCGGTCCCCATCACGTGGTGAACGACCTCGTCTACCGCATTGGCGGCACGCCGTGGTTGCACGCCGCCGCCGAGCGCGGCGCCCGCACGGTCGACGGTTTGGGCATGCTCCTGCACCAAGGGGCGGTGGCGTTCGAGCAGTGGACCGGCGAACCGGCCCCGCTCGACGCGATGCGAGCGGCGCTGGAAGCGGGCGACTGAACGTCCCTGTTTGCGTCCGGAATGTTTACTTTCGGGCCGCTGCGACCGATAGAGAGTTTGTGAATCCTTCAGTCGCCGAAACCGCCGCCGCACCAATCGCCCCGGCTGAGACCGGGGCGATCGAATTTGCAGGCCCAATGGATGCCGAGTCGCAGATGCCGATGGACGTCGAGGAGCCGCCGGTTCAGGTGGAGGACATTCTCGTCGTCGACGACTCCCCCACCATGGCACGACTGCTTGAAATGGGCCTCACCAAGGCAGGGTTTGCGGTTCGTGTTGCCCACGACGGCGGAGCCGCCTTCGACATGGCGACCGGTCGTGTTCCGGACCTCGTGCTGGCCGACGTGATGATGCCCGTGCTTGACGGGGTGGAGCTGACCCAGCACCTTCGCGCCGACCCGCGGACGGCAAGCACAACGATCATCCTGGTCACGGCCAAGGGCCAGTCCGGCGCAAAGCTCGAAGGGTTCGAGGCGGGCGCCGACGACTACATCGTCAAGCCGTTCGACATCGACGAGTTGCTTGCCCGCGTGAAGGGCGCCCTGCGCCGAGCCCGCGTGCTGCGCGCCGAGTCACCACTGACGCGCCTGCCCGGCAACGAGATGATCCAAAGCGAGATCGCCCGCCGGGTGCGCCGTCAGGCCACGTTCTCCCTGCTGTACGTCGATCTCGACAATTTCAAGGCCTACAACGACAAGTACGGGTTCATCGAGGGCGATCGCGTCATTCAGTTCACCGCATCGGTGCTGCGCGACGCGATGATGGCCGTCGGGGGCCCGGATGCGTTCGTCGGACATGTCGGCGGCGACGACTTCGTGCTGTTGACCCAGTTCGGGCGTGAGCACACGCTCGCCCAGACGATCGTGAGCACGTTCGACACGGCGATCCTCGAGATGTACTCCGATGAGGACCGCAAACGCGGGTATATCGAGACGACGAGCCGACGCGGCGAACTGCAGCGCTTCCCCATCGTGTCGATCTCGATCGGCATCGCAACCACCGAGCGGCGCTCGTACGAGCACTACGCCCAGGTCGTTGCCATCGCGACCGAGATGAAGACGTTCATGAAAAAAACGCCCGGCTCCTCATGGGCCGTGGACGCGCGGTCCAACTGACCCGGTCCCGAGCTGCGTGCTCACCGTGGCGCGGTTTCGCCGCTGCCGCGTCTACTGCGCCGCCTGAATGCGGTTGAACTCTTCGAGGGTCTTCGCAAAGTAGTGGCGTCCTGACCCGTCGGCACGGGCAACGTAGTACAGGTAGTCGCTCATTTTCGGGTTGGCGGCCGCCTGCAGGCTCGCTTTGCCCGGATTGCAGATCGGTCCCGGCGGCATCCCGGAGTACAAGCGGGTGTTGTACGGGGACTCGAGTTTCAGGTCGGCGCCGGTGATCTGTCGCCAGTCGCCCAGGGCGTACTGCACCGTGGCGTCGATATCCAGGCGCATGCGCAGCCGCAGACGGTTGTAGATGACGCCGGCGACGATCGGCCGTTCCGCCGGCACCTGCACCTCGCGTTCGATCATCGACGCGATGATCACGACGTCGTAGCGGGTCAGATTGCGCTTCTTGGCCGCTTTCAGGTTGATGGACGCCATGGTGCGGTTGAACGCCTGGATCTGGCGATCCACCAGGTACTGCTCGGTGGTGTCGGTCCCGATCTGGTAGGTGGCCGGGAACAGAAAGCCTTCGAGTGAGGTCGGCTTCGATCGTCCGGCAAGCTTTGCGCCACGGGCGGACGGCCCGACGAGCTCCAGATACCGGTCCTTCGACAGCGTGGTCTTCTCGGCGACGGCGTCGGCCATCTGCGTGTACCGAAACCCTTCCGGGAACGTGACCGGAACCAGTGCGGGCGGTGGCGGTGGCGGCGGAGGCGGGGTCCGCGCCTTCTTGACCGCGAATGCGCCACCGGCGACGACCGCGACCAAGACGACTGTCGCCGCAATGCGACCGGGGGCGCTGCGGCGCTTCGCACGGCCGCGTCGCAGATCGGCCCGGTGGCGCGGCTCACCGCGATCGGCTCCGGCACGCCGCTTGCGGCCGACGTCGGAGCGTTCCCAGCCCCCGTTCGGCTCGTTCGGCTCGTCGGTCATCGTGCGGCCAGCCAGGCTTCGAGCAGCACACAGGCGGCAAGGCTGTCGATGCTGGTCGTACTTGCACTTTCGGCGCGGCGGCGGGACGCCTCGACCGTCGTCAATCGTTCGTCGAACATCTCGACCGGGATATTGACACGTTGGCGCAGCCGATCGGCAAATGCCCGGGCGAGCAGCGCCTGCTCCCCCACCTCGCCGGACATGAGCCGCGGCTCGCCCACCACGATCATCTGGGGGGCCTCAGCGGCAATCATCCGGTCGAGGAAGGCCCCGCCGCCCTTGCTGTCGACCCGTTCAACCGGCTTCAGGGGGCGAACGATCGTCCCGGTGGGGTCGCTCACGGCAACCCCGGTGCGGGCCTTGCCGTGATCGAGGGCCAGGACCTTCAGCCCGCCCGTCCTGCGACGTGGGCGCGTGCGGCGTCGAGCGCGCCAGGAAGGCCACTCGGATCCTTGCCGCCGGCGCGCGCCATGTTCGGACGTCCACCGCCGCCACCGCCCACAAGCGGCGCGATCTCGGCGATGATGTCGCCCGCCGAAACACCGGCGTCAACCGCGTCCTTGGCCACTGTGGCGACCAGAACCGCCTTGCCGTCGTGGCTGCTTCCGAGCACGATCACCCCGGTGGGTCCAAGCGCACCCTTGATCTGGTCGCTCACGACGAGCAACTCGTCCATCGCGACATCGTCGAGTTGCGCAACCACCAGTGTCACCGCGCCGACGGTCTGTGCATCGCGTGCGAGCGAGCCGGCATCCACCGACGCCGTCTTCGCGGCTTTCAGCTCGTGTTCGAGCTGTTTGATGCGCGTTTCGCGCTCCGCGAGGCGGGTTTCAAGCTCCGTCTCACGGTCGCGGTACCAAGCGAGGACTCCGTCCCCGGTGACGGCCTCGATCCGGCGCGTGCCGGATCCGATTCCGCCCTCGGACAGGATCTTGAAGGCGCCGATCTCACCGGTGCGTGACACATGGGTGCCACCGCACAGCTCCTTCGAGTAGTCCCCGGCGCTCACGACGCGAACGTTGGTACCGTACTTCTCGCCGAACAGGCCGATTGCGCCCGTCGCATCCGCTTCGGGCTTGGTCATGACCTGCCAGCCGACCGGCGCATCCTCCGCGATTCGGGCGTTGACGGCGGCCTCGATGGCCGCACGCTGCTCCTCCCCCATCCGCTCGCGAAGCGTGAAGTCGAAGCGCAGCTTGTCCGGACCGACGTACGAGCCGGCCTGATGGGTACTCGTGCCAAACGCCTGGCGCAGCGCCCAGTGCAACAGGTGCGTGGCCGTGTGATTGCCCTGCGTGGCCCGGCGGGATGCCGGATCGACCGTCGCCGTGACCGTGTCACCCACCTGCAACATGCCGACCACGTCTGCTCGCAGCACCTGGTCGTCGCCCACCCGGTACACCTCGGTCACCTCGCCGGCGCCGTCCATGCCCATGATGGTGCCGGTATCGGCGACCTGGCCGCCGCCTTGGGCGTAAAACGGCGACGTCGCGATACGAATCAGCATCCGGCCGTCGTCGAGCGTCTGCGCCTGTGTGATCGTCGTCTCGACCGTCAGGGTGTCGTAGCCGACGAACATGGTCGGGGTGGAGGCGCCGGACACCATCGCCGCCGCACTTGTCGCGGCCACATCGGTCTCTTTGGACTGCGCCTTGCGGGCGCGGTCGCGCTGCTCGTCCATCAGCGTTTCGAACCGTTCGGTGTCGACCGCCGCCCCGGCCGCCTCGGCCGCATCAAGCGTCAGATCGAGCGGAAATCCGAAGGTGTCGTGCAACTTGAACGCGTCGTCGCCGCTCACCGTGTCGCCGGAGTCGGCGATCACCTGGTCAAGCAGCCGTTTGCCCTGGCTCAACGTCCGTGCGAACTGTTCGGCCTCCACACCGATCACGTCGGCCACCACCGAGGCACGTTCGCGAAGCTCCGGGTACGCATCGCCCCAGATGTCGGCCACCTGGGCGGCAAGCGCGGGCATGTCCTGCGGTCCCATCCCAAGCGAGGATGCCTCCGCCATGGCACGGCGCACGATGCGCCGCAGGATGTAGTCGCGGCCCTCGTTGCCCGGTCGCACACCGTCGGTTGCCAGGAAGGTCATCCCGCGACCGTGGTCGGCCATCACCCGAAGGGCGCGATCATCACGGGCATTGTCACCGTATTTACGGCCACTTCTCGCCTGCGCCCATTCGATGAGCGGCCAGAAGGCGTCGGTCTCGAACACCGACGGGGTGTCCTGGATGAGCGCGGCGATGCGCTCAAGACCGGCCCCCGTGTCGACGTTCTGCGCCGGCAGGTCGTTCAGTGCGCCGTCGGCGGCGCGGTCGTACTGCATGAACACGAGGTTCCAGTACTCCAGGAAGCGATCGGTTCCGGTTGCGGGTCCGCCCTCCGGGCCAAAGGCCGGCCCGCGATCGATGTACAGCTCGGTGTTCGGACCGCAAGGCCCCGTGGGACCGAGCTTCCAGAAGTTGTCCGGGTCGCCGAGCGCCTGGATGCGCTCACGTGCGATGCCCATCTCGACCCAGTATTCGACAGCTTCCTCATCGGCGGGAACGCCCGGCATGCCTTCGAAGACGGTGATCCAGATGTCCTTCGGATCGAACCCGAAGACCTCGGTGGAGACCTCGAATCCGAACCGGATCGCATCCTTCTTGAAGTAGTCGCCGAACGAGAAGTTGCCGAGCATCTCGAAGAACGTCAAATGCCGGGCGGTCCGCCCCACCTGGTCGATGTCCGGTGTGCGAAAGCACTTCTGGCAGCTGGTCGCCCGGGTGGACGGCGGCGTCGCGGTCCCCAGGAAGTACTGCTTGAGCGGCTGCATGCCGGCGATGGTGAGCAACACCGTCGCATCGTCTTCAGCGGGAATCAGCGAGGACGACGGCAGGGCGAGGTGGCCCTGGCGTTCAAAGTACTCGCGGTATCGGCGGCGGATGTCATGGGTCGTCATACGACCCGCCACGATATCACCAGCTCAGTCGTGCTCCGTGGGCGGCCGACGCCCGATCTCCCGATCAAATTCGCGCTCACGCTCCGAGGCGGCGCGTCGCCCTGCCGCCATGGCCTCGTCGAGGTCGTCCCAGAGGGCGGAAATCTCCTTGGGCAGGCGCTTCGGCCAGTCTTTGGGGTTGGTCACGCCCCGCGAATACAGCCACCCGCTGACCAGGCCCGCTGCGGCGAGGACCACCTTCAGGATGCGCTTCATCGAACACTGCGTTTCGGCAACGCCCACGAGATCTGGGACAGACTCGGACCGCGTCGCCTGGCCCCACCGCCGGCGGTGACCGGAAATTCCTGCGTGTGCTCATCGGAATCGACCGTCTGGGCGTCCAACGCCGGCGCGTCGGTGGGCGCAGCGACGTGTTTGGCGAACGGATCCTCGCGAAGGGGCGGGGGCGCCGGAGCCACCACGGTGGCGGGCACCGTCGCGTCGGCACGGGCTTTGTGGTCGGCCACGGCTGCACGAAAGCGCTCGCCTGCGGCGCCTGCGGCGGCACGAAACTCGTCGGCGGCACGCGCTTCGGGCGACGGCTCGGTCGCCACGTCCTCGACATGAACGTGGGATGCGACCGACGCAGCGGCGGCCTGCTCGGCCTCGTCCGGCCCCGCGACGCGGCGGGTGCGGAAGGTCGCGAAGGCCTCCTTCGCCATGGCGGCGAGCCCCGATGCCTTGCGCACAGGGGCGGTGACGGCACCCGAGATCGAGCTGACGGTCTTCTCGGCGCCCTTCGTGGCGTTCACGGCGGTCACCATGATGTCGTCAACCCGCACAAGCTCCAGGTTGATGCCGTCGACGGTGGTCTGCGCACGGGTCAAGATCGGCACGACCTCGTCGGTCATCGCACCCACGGTCTTCGCCATGCGGGCGAGCAGACCGCCCAGGCGCACACAGACGTACACGGTGCCGATTCCGGCCATGACCAGGAAGAACGCGGTCGCGCCCTTCAACACGTCTGTCCAGTTGATGCTCCCCACGCCTTACCTGCTCCGTCGAATGGTGCCAGCCCCTACAAGCCTACCGTCCCGGTAGAGCGCCGCGGTCTGCCCGTGCGCCACACCGTCCGCGGGGTCGAGCAGCGTCACTTCCACGCCGTTTTCCCCCTGACGAGCGGTGCCGCGAAGGGCACGACCACGGTACCTGACGCGAACGTCAAGTTGCACCCCGTCCAGGTGTTCATGCACGACTGCGTCGTCGAGTTCGACATACGTCGTCGAAAGTTGTTCGCGGGGCCCCACCACCACCGTGTTGGTGGCCATGTCGGTGCGAAGCACATACAGCGGACCATCGGAGGCGACGCCGACGCCGCGCCGCTGCCCGACGGTGTAGCGCCAGTACCCCTCGTGCCGGCCGAGCACCGTGCCTGCCGTGTCGACGATGTCACCCTGACGCGACGAGAGACCCGCATTGCGCTCCAGAAACGGCACGTAGCCGCCCACGCCCACGAAGCAGACCTCCTGGCTCTCCACGGCCTCGGCGGCCTCCAGACGGCGTGTGCGGGCCTCCTCGCGCACCTCATCCTTGGTGAGCGACCCGAGGGGCAACAGCATTCGCGCGATGGTGCGTCGTGACAGGCGCGACAGCATGTAGCTCTGGTCCTTGCCGACATCGACTCCGCCTGCGAGCACGCCGCCGTCGACCCTGGCGTAGTGGCCCGTGGCGATACGACGTGCACCAAGGAGCGCCGCGGCCTGCTCGAGGACTGCAAATCGCACGGCCCCGTTGCAGGTGACACACGGGTTCGGCGTCACGCCGGAGCGGTAGCCCTCGATGAACGCCTGGACGACCCCTTCGCGAAAGACGTCGGCGGCATCGATGGTGACGTGCGGGATCCCAAGCGCGTGGGCCGTGCGTCGCGCGAGCTGCACCGTCTCAGGAGAGCAGCAGGACCGCTCCGCGGCGGCCGCCGCCGGGTCGTGCCACAGGCGCATCGTCAGACCGATCACGTCGTAGCCGGCGTCGACGAGCAGTCCGGCCGCCACCGCGCTGTCCACCCCGCCACTCATCGCGACGACCACGCGATCGCGTTGAAGCGGCACACCCGGCGCACCGAGCCCACGCGAGTACCACTGCTCAAGGGCGCGGGCGAGCGCATCGCCCGCCGTCTGCGCGCCGTGCAGGCGCGCCTTCCCCATTCCACCGAGCTCCGCGTCGATGCGGTCGGTTCCGAGCGCAAGCGCCTCGATCAGGGACCGCCCGCGCACCAGGGCGCATGTGGCGCTCGCGGCCGCGGTCGCGGCGCCGCAGCCGAACACGCGAAACCCCGCGTCGACAATCCGGCCGCCCGCGATGGCCAGGTCGATCTCCACGGCGTCCCCGCACACCACGGCGCCGCTCACCCCCGTCACGTCGGGCGCGTCGAGGCCACCCGCGCCGCGGGTGTCGGTGAGGTACCGCATCGCCTGCGGTGGGTAGGGCGCCATCACACGAGCGTACCAAGAGGAGGGCGATTGCCCTCGACTCCCGGAGAAAAGATGCCCCATCGTGCCGTGTTCATGAAGTGACTGGGCCTGCGCTAGCAGGTGGGTGGCGTGCACCTCGCCGCAAGTTCGACGCGATGACCCCGCCTCCCGGAATCAGTCGTGTTGGCTCAGGTCTCTTTGTGAGATCACGAACACGATCGGGCACATCAGACGTTAGCGCCGTCGCCGGTGCGGCGCAACGCCCAAACACGATTGGGGCCCCGTTCTGGGGCCCCAATGCACAACGTGTGGCGAGTTCCGACTACCCCGCGTCGGCGCAGGTCGGAATCGTCTGTGGCCAGCTGGCCATCGGATTGGCCGACTTCTTTGCCGTCGACGAACCGGGCTTGATGTTCTCACCGATGGTGGAGGTCATCGTGTCGCGCTTCATCGAGATGATCGCCGACGTCTTGGCGTCGATCTTGGCGACCCAGGCCGGGTCCGACGAGCCTTGCAGCCAGATCTTCATCCGAAGCTGCCCGGGCGTCTTCTTGACCTTCGCAGGCTTGCCGAAGCGGTACAGCTGCACTGACAGCATCGGCTGGTTGATGATGTCTCCGGGAACGACACTCGGATGGATCCAGCAGTTCATCGACTCGCGCTTCACGAAGAAGCCCTTGCGGTTGATGATGGCGTCGTACTTCTCGCCGTCCGCCGTCGTTCCGAGCTCGCGAATGCCGATGACCAAGCCCTTGCGAAGCACATGAGTGACTTCGTGGGCTCCGTCGGCCGTCAGTTCGCTCGCCGGATACCGGTCGATGCCCTTGACCGTCTCGACGACGATCGGGATCTTGGCGTAGTGCTTGTTGACCTTCTGCGCCAGCGCGATTCCCGCCTTGTCGCCCTGGGCGGCACGCTTGGTGGGCGTGAGCTTCAGTGGGCGCGGCGTGTTGGTGCGGGCGTCGACCACGGACTGCGCAAGCATGTCCTTGTCGACGATGCCGCGCCAAGTGGCTGCGATCTTGCCGTTCTTCTCGAACACCGCGACGACCGGCGTCGAGGTGAGATCAAGGACGTCGGGGACGTCCTTCAGACGCGACTGCGGGGTGATCTTGTAGATCAACACGGTCGTGTCCTTGAACTTCGGGTCCTCTCGCAGGGCCTGAAGCCACTCGGCGACGCGCTCGTCTTCGTTGACACCCGGCAGCACGAAGCCGGCGACAACCGGACCGTCATGCTTGGCGAGCTCGTCGCGAAGAACCTTCGGCAACGTCTTGTCGGTGGGAACGGCCTCACCTGGAGCGAGACCGCCAGGCGTGATGGCCTGTTCAGTCACGGTCGTGGTGGCCGGCTGGTTGGCGGTCTGCGCGACGACGATGCCGATCGGCACCGCGGCGCAAACCCCGACGGTCGCAAGGGCAATTCCCGCCCGGCGACGCATCGTATTTTTCTGTTCAGTGTCGGGTGACACCGTCGAACACCTCCACGTTCGAGGACCTACCAGCTTGTCGGCAGGTACCCCGGTCGGCTTAACGCCTGCGTGGAATCAGTGTGCGGCCGGAGGGAGCACGTTTGCGACCGACAGGTCCTTGAGCTGCCCCGCATCCACCTCGGCAGGGGCGCCGGTGAGCGGATCCTGGCCCGTCGCAGTCTTGGGGAATGCGATCACGTCGCGGATCGAGGATTCGCCGAGCAGCAGCATCACAAGCCGGTCGAAGCCGAGCGCCAGACCGCCATGCGGCGGCGCACCGAGCTTCAATGCGTTCAGGAGGAACCCGAACTTCTCCTCGGCTTCCTCGGCGTTCACGCCGATCATGTTGAACACGGCCTGTTGCACGTCACGGTCGTGGATTCGGATGCTTCCCCCGCCGATCTCCAGGCCGTTCAGCACGATGTCGTATGCCTGTGCGATGACCGAGCCCGGATCGGTCGCGAGCTTGTCGAGGTCCGACGGGCGCGGCGACGTGAACGGATGATGGCGCGCGTCCCAGCGCTTCTGGTCGGCGTTCCACTCCACCAGCGGGAAGTCCACGACCCACAGTGGCGCCCAGGTGCCCTCCGGGATCAGCCCGAAGCGGTCGGCAAGTCGCGTGCGAAGCGTGCCGAGCAGCAGCAACGCAGGCTCCTCCTGGTCGGCCACCAGGCAGATCAAGTCGCCGGGCTGCGCCTCGAACGTGGACGCCAGCGTTCCGAGGAACTCGGCCTTGACCGACGAGCGCAGGCCACCCCCCTCCTCGACCACGGCCCAGATGAGTCCCTTGGCCCCGAGTGACTGCGCCTCCGTCACAAGACCGTCCAGGTCCTTGCGCGAGAGCCCCGTGCCACACCCGGGAAGGCGGATACCGCGCACCACGGAGCCGCCCTCGACGGCCCGCTCGAAGATGCCGAAGCCCGAGGCGGCCGCCTGCGCGGTCCAGTCAGTGATCTCGACCCCGAAGCGGGTGTCCGGACGATCGGTCCCGAACCGTGCCATGGACTCGGAGAACGCCATGCGGGGGAAGGGGGCGTCAAGGGTCACGCCGGCCTCGGCGGCCTGGGCCACCAGAATCGTCTCCACGAGCGCGAAGATGTCCTCCTGCTCGACGAACGACGCCTCGATGTCGATCTGGGTGAACTCCGGCTGCCGGTCGGCGCGCAGGTCCTCGTCGCGGAAACAGCGGGTGATTTGGTAGTAGCGCTCCATGCCGCCCACCATGAGCAGCTGTTTGAACAGCTGGGGCGACTGCGGAAGCGCGTACCACTTGCCCTGCTGCAGGCGGCTCGGGACGATGAAGTCGCGCGCACCCTCGGGGGTCGAGCGGATCAGGATCGGCGTTTCGATCTCAAGGAACCCGGCGTCGTCGAGCACCCGGCGCGTGGCGCGGGCGATCTTGGCGCGCACCTCGAGCGCACGCCGGCGCCGCGGCCGACGGGTCTCCAGGTAGCGGTACTGGAGCCGAAGTTCTTCGTTCGGATCGTGGGTCTCATCCTCCACCGAGAACGGCAGCGGATCGGCCGCCGACAGGATCTCCACCTCGTCGGCACGGATCTCGACGGTGCCGGTCGGCAGGTTCGGGTTGATGGTCGCGTCGCTTCGCGCAAGCACCCGCCCCGTCACGCTCACCACATCCTCCGCATGAAACCGCTGCGCGATCTCATGCGCGGCCACCGAATCGGCGGGATCGAACACCAGCTGCACGATGCCGCTCAAGTCGCGAAGATCGATGAAGACCAGACCGCCATGGTCGCGCCGACGGTGCACCCATCCGGCGACGCGGACGGTGGTTCCCACCGCGTCGGCGGTGGCGAGGCAGGTGTGGGTGCGATACCGCGGGGATCCGATCACTGCAGCGACTCCAAGAGTTGGTCGAGGGGGACCTCACGTTGGTCCCCGGTGGTCATGTCGCGCACGGCGGCGACGCCGGCGTCGTACTCACGCGACCCGATGATGACGCATGTGGCCACGCCGAGACTCGACGCATGGCGCATCATCGCTTTCAGGCTGCGCCCGCGCAGGTCGGTCTCGCACCGAAGGCCCGCCGCGCGCAGCGAGTGCACGAGCGGCAGGAGCGTGACGCGAAGCTCCTGGTCCGGAATCGCGATGTAACAGTCAAGGGCGCGTTCCGGCGTGGTGGTTCCCTCAAGCGCGAGTGTGATGCGCTCGATCCCGGTGCCGAAGCCCACACCGGGTGTCGGTTGGCCACCGAGCTCCTGAATGAGTCCGTTGTAGCGGCCGCCGCCACCCACCGCCGACTGCGCGCCGAGCAGATCGCACGCGAATTCGAAGACGGTGTGCGTGTAGTAGTCGAACCCGCGCACGAGCGTCGGATCGTCCACGTAGGCGATGCCGAGCGCATCGAGCCCGGCACGGACACGACCGTGATGGGCCGCGGCGTCTTCGCCCAGGTGCTCCACGATCTTCGGGGCGTCGGCCATCAGCTCGCGCACCGCGGGGTTCTTCGAATCGAACAGTCGCAGCGGGTTGTCGCGCATGCGCTCGCGCTCGTCCGGACCGAGCACGTCGATGTGCGCCTCCAGGTACGCCATGAGCAACGGCCGGTATGCGCTTCGCGACTCGGCGTCACCCATCGACGACACGTGCAGGGTCAGGCCACCGACCCCGAGCGTGGTGTACAGGTCGTGCAGCATCGCGATCACCTCGACGTCCACGAGCGGGTCGTCCGACCCGAGCGCCTCGACCCCGAGTTGCATGTGCTCCCGGTAGCGACCCGCCTGCGGGGCCTCGTAGCGAAACATCGACGCCTGGTACCAGAGCTTCACCGGCAGCTGCAGCTTGTGCATTCCGTGTTCCACGAAGGCGCGCGCAACCGGCGCGGTGCCCTCCGGCCGCAACGTCAACGAGCGATCGGACCCGTCCCGAAACGTGTACATCTCCTTGCGCACGATGTCGGTGCTGGTGCCGACGCCGCGCACGAACACGTCGGTCTCCTCGAAGGTCGGCGTCTGGATCCGTCCGTACCCGTAGGACTCGAAGATCCGGCGCGCGGTCGACGCGATGTGCTCTCGAACCCGCGCCTCGGGTGGAAGCACGTCCCTGGTCCCGCGTGGGGGCATGGCTCAGGCCTTCCCGCCGCGCTTGGCGAGCCACCGCTTCATCCGCACGGTGTAGAACCATTTGTCGAACAGGTAGCCGAAGCCGACCATGAACACGAACAGCACGCCGGCGATCACCGCGGCGGGCACGAACTCGGTGCCGGTGGCGGTGGTGACGATCAGGAAGATGGCGATTGCAAGCACCGACCGCACCACGACGCTGAGAAACGTCGGACGGATGGGCTCGCCCGGCTGGCGCTTTGGCCGTGCCGTGGCGCTTGACGCCGTCGATGACTTGGCTTCACGACGGGCGTTCTTGACTGGTGGCGGGCCCGCCGTGGGGCGCCGACGACTCTTCTTGGCGATCAGAGGCTCCTGTCGGAGAGGTAGTTGTCGAGAACCATGCCGGGTCGAAATCCGGCGAGCTGGAGTTCGGTTGGCGTGGTGCCCACCAGCGCCGCCCGCGGGATCAGCCCGACGAGTTCGGTGGCGCCCGGCACGATGCCGAGTCGCTCGGCCTCACGGTGGACGGCGCGAACGGCGACGGCCGGGGGTGTGCGCCGGAAGTCTTCCAGGTTCATGGACACCTGCGCCGCGCCGGCGTGTGGCAGGTACAGACCGAGCGCGCGAAGGCCGGGCGGACCGCCGCCGGACTCGCGCACCCTGGCCGCGATCGCGCGCGCCTGATCGAGCTCACCGTCGGGCAGCCAGACGTTCAAGGCGATCAGTGGATCGCGGGCTCCGACGAGTACCGCGCCGGCGGTGGCATGCACCCGAAACGGGCCGTCGTCCGGTTCCAGGTCGTCGCCGATGCGCTCGGCCAGCCTGTCGACGCCGCCCACACGGAAGTCATGGGGGCGCGTACGAGCGGGGTTGCTTGCGATCTCGCCGTAGCGAAAGACCGGGATCTGCAGCTCGTCGCCGATCCGCTGCGCGATGCCGCTCGCAAGCTCACACGCCACGGCCATGTCCTGCGGCTGCAACGCCACGATCGGCACGATGTCGAGCGCACCGATCCGCGGATGGACCCCCTGGACACGTCGAATGTCGATCATGTCCATCGCCGCGCCCGCCAGATCGACCATGGCGTCCTGCATCGCGAGCGGATTGCCGATCGCAGTGAAGACGGTGCGGTTGTGGTCCGGGTCGGAGTGGGTGTTCACGACCTTGACCCCGGGCCGCACGATGGCGGCGCGAAGCGCGGCGATCACGTCGCGATCCGCGCCCTCACTGACGTTCGGGACGGCCACGACCGTCGGCATGCGTGGTTCGACGAGTGTTGTCACCACACCGCGGTCGGGGCGGGTCTGACCAGTATCGCTATCGTTCACCGGTAATACCGTGAAGACTCTTCTGCGCCTGTTCTCACTCCTGCGACCATACCGGGTCGCCGTGATCGTCACCGCGCTCGCGGCCGCCGGGATGATGGCGTGCACCGCCGCAATCCCCTGGCTGACGCGGCTGGTGATCGACGACGCGCTGGGCGATCGGCGCCGTGATCTACTGCTTCCACTGGTCGGGGCGATCCTCGCGGTGGGTGTCGCGCGGATGCTCCTGTCGGCGGTGCGGCGCGTCGTGTCGGGACATATCTCCCTGGGTGTGGAGTACGACCTGCGCGGACGGATGTTCAGCCACATGCAGTCGTTGTCGTTTCGCTACTTCGACCGCATGCCGGTCGGGCAGCTGATGTCGCGCGCCACGAATGACCTGCAAACAGTGCGGTTCTTCCTGGGCTACGGCCTGATCTTCCTGTTTTCGAACATCTTCGGGCTGGTGCTCTACGCGGTGTTGCTCCTGATGATCGATCCCGAGCTCACGGCGCTCGCACTGCTGATGGCGCCGCTTTTGGTGGGCGTGGCCTGGTATTCGAGCAAACGCACCCAGCCGGTGCTCATCGACGTGCAGCAAAAGGCCGCCGAGGTGACCCAGTCGGCCGAGGAAAGCATCGTCGGCATCCGCGTCATCAAGGCGTTCGGCCAGGAGGATGCCCAGAGCGGGCGCTTCGCCGCGATTGCCGCCCAGGCGCGCGATCGCAGTGTCACGGCCGCGCGGATGCAGTCGTTCTACATGTCGATGATGGGCTTCCTCCCCACGCTCGGGCTTGCCGCAGTGGTGATCTTCGGCGGCATTCGCGCAATCGACGGCGAGCTGACGCTGGGCGAGTTCGTCCAGTACTACCAGTACCTGCTGGCGTTGGTGTTTCCGCTGCGCATGCTCGGCTCGCTGCTTGGCAACGCCCAGCGCGCGGCCGCCGCCGGCGTTCGCGTGTTCGAAATTCTCGACACCGAACCGGATCTTGTGGAGCGCGCGGACGCACTCCCGCTGTCACAGGGCGGCGGCCACATCAGCTTTGAAGCCGCATCGTTCGCCCACGACGAGTCGCTCGAGCTCCTTCGCGAGATCACATTCGACATCCCGGCGGGCCGCGTCGTCGCACTGATCGGCGCGACGGGGTCGGGCAAGACCACGCTGGCACAGCTTGTCCCCCGCTACTACGACGTCACTTCAGGCGCAGTGCTGCTGGACGGGGTCGACGTGCGTGACCTGCGCCTGAACGACCTGCGCGCCGCCGTCGGCGTCGTCTCCCAGGAGCCGTTTTTGTTCTCCATGACCGTGCGCGAAAACATCGCCTACGGCCGTCCCGACGCGAGTGACGAGCAGGTGCGCCACGCCGCGGAGCTTGCGCAGGCGGCGACCTTCGTCGAGGCCCTGCCCGACGGCTACGACACGGTGATCGGTGAGCGCGGGTACACCCTGAGCGGCGGACAGCGCCAACGCCTGGCCATCGCACGCGCCGTCTTGACCGACCCGCGCGTGCTCATCCTGGACGAGGCCACCGCCTCGGTGGATGCGACGACCGAGCGCGAGATCCAATCGGCCCTTCGCGCAGTGATGGCCGGCCGCACCACACTGATCATCGCCCACCGTCTGTCGACGATCGCACTCGCCGACGAGATCGCAGTCCTCGACGGCGGCGTGATCGCAGCCCGCGGCACACATGCCGAGCTGTATGCGACCAGCGCCGTGTACCGCGACATCCACGACGGCGGCCTGGCCCGTCCGGCCCAGGTGGTGGGCGGATGAGCTTCGGCGCACGCCCACCGGGTCACGGCCCGGCCCACGTGGTGATCGGCAACCTGGCCGAGCGCGACGGGGCCGAGCGCATCCCCACCAAGAAGCTGCGCAAGCTCGTCCCGTACTTCCGCCCGTACCGCTGGCAGATCGTCACCACCATGGTGCTGATGATCTTCGTGTCGCTCGCGGGCCTCGCCGCACCCGCGCTCGCGCAGATCGCGATTGACGACGGCATCCGCAAGGCCGACAAAGCCGTGCTCGTCTGGGCGGTGCTCGGCCTCGTCGGCGCCGGGATCGTCGGGTGGCTCGCCGGCTACGGCCAGAGTTACCTGTCGGCGGCCGTGGGCGAGCGCCTGCTGTTCGATCTTCGTCGTGACGTGTTCGCCCATCTGATCCGACTGCCCCTCGGCTACCACGAACGCATCCCCACCGGCGTGACGATCAGCCGCCTGACCAGCGACATCGAGGCGCTCAACCAGTTGGTGACGGAGGGCATCACCACGCTGGTGGTTCAGGGCATCACGTTCTTCGGGGTCATCGCAATCCTGTTCGCCTACGACTGGCGCCTGGCGCTGTGGGCGTTTGCGGTGTTCCCGGTGCTGATTTTGGCAACCGCGGTATTTCGCAGCACCTCCGCATCGGCCTACCGGCGCACCCGTGAGCGCATCGCCCACGTGCTCGCCGTCTTGCAGGAGTCGCTGTCCGGGGTGCGGGTGGTGCAGGGATTTGGCCGCCAGCGTGCCGCCGCCGACGGGTTTCAGGAAGCGAACGCCTCGTACCGCGAGGCGAACATGCAGACGATTCACATCTCGGCCGCGTACTTCCCGGCGGTGGAGTTCCTGACGGCGATCGGCACCGCGTTGGTGCTGTTCGTGGGCGGCAAACGGGTGCTCGACGGCGATCTGACCGTCGGCGTGCTCGTGGCCTTCTTGGGGTACGTCGTCACGTTCTTCGACCCGATCCAGTCGCTCTCGCAGCTGTACGGCACGTTCCAGTCGGCGATGGCCGCGCTCGAGAAGATCCTCGGCGTGCTCGAGACCGAGGCGCCGCTCGACGATCGACGGGGCGCCACCGAACTTCCCCCGATGCGGGGCGAGATCACGTTGACCGATGTGACGTTCGCATACCGCGAGGAGCCGGTGCTCCGGGATGTGAACCTCACCATCCGCGCCGGCGAGACGGTGGCACTCGTCGGGCCGACCGGCGCCGGCAAGTCGACGCTCGCCAAGCTCATCGCCCGCTTCTACGACCCGACCTCCGGGACGGTGGCCATCGACGGGCACGATCTGCGCACTGTCACGCAGCGGTCGCTTCGCGCCCAGCTGGGCATCGTTCCCCAGGAAGGGCACCTGTTCAGCGGCACGATCGCCGAGAACTTGCGCTTCGCGAACCCCGAGGCCACCGACGACCAGCTGCGCGCCGCATGTGCCGCCGTCGGCGCGCTGGAGTTCATCGACACGTTGCCCGACGGTCTGGACACCCAGGTGGAGGCGCGCGGGACGCGACTTTCCGCCGGGCAACGCCAACTCGTGTCGTTCGCGCGCGCGTTGGTCGCAGACCCCCGCCTGCTCATCCTGGACGAGGCGACCTCATCCGTGGATCTGCGTACCGAAGCCCACATCGACGCCGCGATGGAACGTCTGCGCACCGGCCGCACGGCGATTGTGATCGCCCACCGCCTGTCCACGGTCCGCCGCGCCGACCGCATCGTCGTGGTCGAGCACGGACGCATCGTCGAGCAGGGCACGCATGAGGAGCTCCTCGCCCGCAAAGGCCACTATTTCGCACTGCTCGGCGACTGGGAGTCGATCGGGCCGGAGTCGCAGCCGGCCGTTTGACGGGCCGCTGGATTGCCCGCGGGCGCTTTGTCAGGGTGGAAGGGGCGCCCGCCGATGTGGTACCCTGCCGGGCGGCCGTACGGGTGCACAGATGGGGGATCGTCTAGCGGTAGGACGCCGGGTTCTGGCCCCGGTAGCGGGGGTTCGAATCCTCCTCCCCCAGCTTCTTGTGCAACATCGCACGGTCATACCAGTGGCTTCTCATGGCGCATTCGTCTAGGGGCCTAGGACGCCGGCCTCTCACGCCGGTAACACGGGTTCGAATCCCGTATGCGCTACTGGCACGGGCCCCGAAAGGGGCCCTTTTTCTTGCTCCGACACGCGTGACGGACCGTCAGTCCAGGTCGTCGGGCTCGGCTTCCTCGAACAGGAACTCGTGCATGTCGTCGTCCTCGGGAGCCAGCGCCATCGCAAGTTCGCCGGCAAGTCCCGCGTTGGCCACGATCAGTTCGCGGTTGACCGCAAGGGTTCGCCCATCCGAGTGCTCGTGCAGATACCCGAGCACGAACGGCGTCACGTCCTTGCCGGATACGCCGTTGGCGCCGGCCTGCGCAAGCGCGTCGGCGATGAGCGGCTCCACGTCGATCGAGGTGTCCGGGGGGCGCGTCACAAGCAAACCGCCGCCCTCCAGGTGCCAGTGGGCTTGGGCGATCGCTGCAAGATCTGCGGCCGTCTCGACACGCGCGGTCACCGGCGGGCCCCCTGCTGCCGTGTAGAACAGCGGCATGGTGTCGGTCTGCCACCCGAGCACCGGAACACCAAGCGTTTCCAGAAGCTCACACGTGGCCGCAACGTCCAGGATCGACTTCACACCGCTGCTCACCACGACCACCTCGAGCCGAGCAAGGGCGCCCAGATCCGCCGACACGTCGGGCGGCGACGGGTAGCCGCGATGCACGCCGCCGATGCCACCGGCACCGCGGTGCAGTACATCACGCTGTGGGCCGGCGTGGAGTGGCTCGGCAGCACGGCGGTGGTTGCCTCGGCGGTCGGCTATCTGCTCGGCTCGGTCGTCAATTACCTGCTCAATTATTTTTTCACCTTCGACAGCAAGCAGTCGCACGTCGAAGCGGCCAGCAAGTACTACGCCGTGCTCGGTGTCGGCTGGTGCATCAATACCGGCCTGATGGCCTTGTTTGTGAATGTGTTGCAAATGAACTACTGGGTGGCGCAGATCATTACCACCGGCATCGGGCTGGTGTGGAATTTTCTCGGCAGCCGCTTCTGGGCGTTTCGACCGACACGCGCGAAGTGAACACGCGTTCTATGCGATGCAGTACTGCGCGATAGAGGTGTAAAGCTGTCTCTTATACACATCTGACGCTGCCGACGAGCGATCTAGT
>CALMXK010000099.1 GCA_937871165.1 uncultured Actinomycetes bacterium | reverse complement strand
CACGCTCACGACCCCCGGCTACTACACCTACCAGGAGTCCATCGCGGGCACGGAGCTGGTCAAGGCCGTGACCACGCTGTGCGGTGACGTGGCGGAGACGGCAGCCGTCGTCGGTCAGCCCACGATCACCACCCAGATCAGTGCGCAAGAGACGCGTCCCGGCGCCCGCATCACCGACAGTGTGGTGATCAGCGGCCTTGGGTCGGTGGCCGCAGAGGTGCAGGTTGAGCTGTGGGGTCCGTATGACACGAAGGCCGCCATCAGCTGTTCGGGCACGCCCTACGCCACGGAGACGTTCACCGCGACTGGTGACGGCACCTACCGCACCCAGCCGGTGACGCTCACGAAGGCCGGCTACTACACCTACCGGGAGTCACTCGCCGGCAGTCAGCTGAACGACCCGGCAGCGACCAACTGCGCCGAGGAGGCCGAGACGACGGTCGCGATTCCGCGGCCGACGGTGATCACCCGCACGCAAGACGCGATCCTGCCGGGTGGCAAGCTCTCCGACCGCGTCGCCGTCAGCGGCCTTGGCCAGACGCCGGCAACCGTCGAGTTGAAGCTGTACGGCCCGTTTGCCTCACGTACCGGCGTCTCGTGCAGCGGCACTCCGGTGTGGACCGGTCGTGTGCAGGTTCCGGGTGACGGCACCTACACCTCGGCGGCGGTGACGCTTCCGAAGGTCGGCTTCTACGTCTACCAGGAGCGTCTGTTGCGGTCCGGTTTGGTGCCGGAAGTGCTGAACCCGTGTGGTCGGGCCCTTGAGACCGCGCTGGTTCGCCCGCTGATCCTGACCGGGTTCGGGGACCCCACACCGACGGAGCAGAACGTCCGCACGACCAGTTCCGCTCCGACCCGTGTGCAGATTCCGTCGCTGAACATCGATGGACCGGTGAGCGGCGCAGGTATCGACATGGCCACCGGCGCCTTGGCGGTTCCCGTCAATGTCCGTCGCCTCGGCTGGTGGCGGGACGGTGCCGCCCCCGGCGACCGACGGGGCACGACCTTGATCGGCGGTCACGTCGACAGCGCCACGCAGGGCAACGGCGCGTTCAAGCGTCTTGCGGCGTCACGTGTGGGAACGCGTATCAGGGTCACGACCGGTGACGGCAAGATCCGCACCTACCGGGTGACGTCGGTCCGTCGCATTCTGAAGGCGTCGCTTCCGGCAGGGCTCTTCACCCAGCGCGGCAAGCGTCGCCTTGTGCTTGTTACCTGTGGCGGGCCGTTCCAGCCGGCGCTTGGCCACTACCGCGACAACATCGTGGTGGTTGCCGTCCCGCTGTAGCGACTTGGTGGGGTGGGGTTGCGTCGCAGCCCCACCCTTCCATGCTCGTCGTCGTGTCAGGACGTCCTCGAACCTGGCGGCACGCGCTGTGGAGGACACTGCCGCCGAAGCGCACGTCACGCGCACCAGGCTGAGTGCGCGTATCCGACGACTCACTCGTCGGCCCGTGGGCCGACCGCCCGGAAACTAGCGATCGCAGCGCGTTGCCGGTGTCGCGACCCCGCTGGCAGCGGCTGCGGCCGGTGGCCGCCGTGCGGCGCTCACGGTCGAGCGGTTCGCGGTACCTGAGACGGGCACATCACACGCCTGGACTGGGCCGTCCGCAGTCGCATCGATGCTGGCGCCGGCACTGGACGCACCATCCATGTCGCCGGTGGCACCGCCAGTTCCACGCGGCCCGTGACTCGCATCAGGTTTGCCATCCCCGTTGCCGCCGGCCTTCGGGTGGCCGCCGGCCTTCGGGTGGGTACCCGTGGAACCCGAGCCGTCAGTCGACCCGCCGGCCCCTCCGGCCGGAGGCTCGGTGGGGATCACGCCACCCGTCGCCAGGACACGTTCGGTGAGCCGCTGTTGGAGTGCCTCAAGATCGGCGAGCAGCAGCGTCTGAAACGCCGGGTCGATCTTGATCGGCGAGCCTTCGGGCACGTTCGCCATTTGAACCGCAACGATCACCCGGGTGAGTTTGTCGAGTCCCAGCGGCAGGTCATTGCGCATGATCGCGCGATCAACCAGGGCAAGTTGAATGGCACCGGATCTGGCGAGTCCACGGCCTTCCGGTGTAAAGTTGCCCTCGGCAACCCCGGTCTGACGCCACGTTGCACGGAGATTGTGGATGGCGACGAGCAAGGATGCGTCGGGCGCGGGCATCTCCACGGCTCTGGCCGCATTGTCGGCTCCGGCGAAGCTCGAGTTGTCGGAGATTGCCGTGGCAAAGAGTTCCGGACCGCCGGTCGGCGACGTGCGCGCGCTCCCGCTGATGCGCTCCCCGGGCTTGACCCTGGCGAGATTGACTCCGACAGGCGTGGTCAGGATGAACGTGAGCGGGAACCGCGGGTCCGTGGTCGCATTGACGACAACCGTGCCGACTGCCGGATCGACCGACGTGACGATCCCCGCGTACGGAACGGCGACGCCGGGCGCAGCCGGAGCGATTTCGCGTGCTTTGGTCACCACGGCCTTGCCGGCGCGACCCACACGCAGATCGAGTTGGACTCGTGAGCCGATGCCGCCGGCACCACCGGCCATCAGTTTCGATCCCCCGGTCCAGGCGCCCGGACTGGTGCTCAGTGTGAATGTCGCTCCGGCGACGGAGACGCCGACGCCGTTGCTGTAGCGGCGCACAACGGTGCCGCGAAGACGGAAGGTGGCGGTGCGGCCCATGGGGCGCAGCCTCGCGAAGTAGGTCCCGTTTCGGGCCTTCATGATGCCCCATTTGATGCCCCGTGGGCGGAAGCCCCACTTGACGCCCCGCATCGAGCGTCCCCACTTGATCCCACGGATGCGGACACGGGTGCCCGACCGGTAGCGGCGCAGCGAATGGATCACCAGAACCCGGTTGTCCATCGTGGTCACGATGTTGGCACGCGTTGTCGGGCTCCACGCGACGACAACACCACTGGTGTTGCGCAGCGGCACGCCGGTCACGGAGAGTGCATTGGGGGCAGCCGCAAGCATCACGACGACGGTTCCAACGGCTGCTTTGCCGAATCTCACTTCGGTCACCTGGTTCGTTGGGAGGTGGTGCCACTGCACCCGAACGCGGCGTCTATCGGCAGGTTTCACACAACACTTGAGCGCTATTTGGAGCATTTTTGCGCATATGTGATCGTTCTTACATTTGCTGGCTGTGCCGCCGGGCACGACTCCTCGGGGTCATGGGCGCCGCGCCCCTTGTGATCCAGTCAGAGAAGCATCGACCGCTGACTTGCCGACCTCACCGCACCGCGCCCGGCTCTTCGTGCGCCCACGGCAGTTCGTCCCCAAGCTCCACTGGGAACTCCTCGCGTGTGGCATATCGAGCCACCGCATCGTGTGCGTCGACGCCATCGATGCCGCGAGCCCTGCGCCGCACGTGATCTGATGCGGCCACTTGCCGAAACCGCCCTGCGTGAGTGGCACGATCCACGGGATCGACTGCGCGTGACGAGACATCGGTCGGTACCGTACCAGGGGGTGCCCGTTGGACACCGACATGATCCGGAGGCACTTGTGCGATCACCAGAGAGGCGAACCCGCACCATCGCGACGGTGGTCGTCGTCGCCTGCCCGATCACGGCCGGTGTTGCCATTGTGCAGAGTCGCGGCGAAGAGCACCGCACCTCGGCCCCCGCTGGTTTGGACCAGTACGCGCCGACGGCGTCACCGCCGCTTGCTGGCCAGACGGTGGCCGACCTCATCCCTGCCACGTTGAAGAAGGCCCAGGGATCGTTCGTGCGCGCCATCCGGGTCGGGACGCCACCGTCCCGGCCCGGGACGTCGCCGGCATGGGCGTACATCTCCGTCGCTTCGCCAAGCGCCGCCGATGAGGCCTTGGCATGGTGGCAGGCCGACATCGTGGCCGGCGTCCTCGCCGACGGCGGCCCGTCGCAGAACCAGTCGAACAACCTGGCGGGCTACAACATCATTGAGACCCACCCGAACCGCACGAGCTCCGGACAGCAACGCGGTGTGGGTGCAGTGGTTCGAGGTCAGGTGTTCTCGTCGAAGGGTGCACGGAGCGACCTCGAGATCAGGCTGGAGATCGAGCAGAAGCTCGCGCCGTTTGATCTTCGAGTCGTCGACTTCAGCGTCGTGCGTGTCGGCTCGGGTGCACCGGCGGTGACGGTTCGCACCGGTGACCGAGTCGCCGCGGCCAAGCGGTTCAACGCGGCGATTCGCGCAGCGCTGTTTTCCGAGTCCGGCGACCCGCTGTATGAGGGGTACTTCTTCGAGCTCGTCGACTCGCACGGCTCGATGGTGTCCATGAACCATGCGAGCTTTCGCACCGGCGTCGGGGGTCTGTCGATCGCGCCGGACGTGGAGTCGGTGACCGACGCCACCCACGGGGATCTCCCGCGGCGTGTTGCACGGAGCCGCTCAGCTCGCTGAGCCAGCTGCGGCAATGGCCGATGCCGGGAGCCTCGTCGCGACAAGGTTCCCGGCCGTACCGGCACGTTCAGCGGAGAGGAAGGGATTTGAACCCTCGAAGCGAGAGATCCCGCTTACGCGATTTCCAGTCGCGCTCCTTCGACCGCTCGGACACCTCTCCGCGCGAGATCGTAGCGGACCTGCCGAGTTGCCGGTCGCCGTGGACAGGCGGCCCCGTGCTATTTTCTCCGGCGGAGAGGTGGCAGAGCGGTCGAATGCGGCGGTCTCGAAAATCGTTTCGGGCTTTTGGGTCCGACGGGGGTTCAAATCCCCCCCTCTCCGCTCGGAGTAGACATTGAACCCCGGGGTCGTGCCGCGACCCTGGGGGTCTGTCTCGTTTGGCGTCCTGTGCGCGGGCCCAGTTTTCCCGGCCCGCCAGGACCTCTTCCGAGCGCCGTGAATGGTGGACTCGGCTCCCGGGATCATCCCGACGACTGTCGCCTCGGTATGAAAACAGTATGAATTGTGTATGAGGTGCCCGGCACCAGAGGGACAAGAGGCGGACTTCGCATGTCGGGCGTCAGCACCTATCCGCGTGATCTCACGATGGGGAGAACGTGACCCGTGGCGTCATCGATCACACTGCGGCGACCGAGCGGTTTGGCGAGGTCGATGCGGACGGCGTCCTTGCAGTTGGGCGTGTCACCGCCGACCTTCCACGTGCTCGTGACGCGAAGGTGAACGGCGGTCGATGTTTCGCGGGTCGCAATCTTGACCGGCGTCTGGGTGCACAAGTCCAGCCCGATCCCCAGCGTGTCGCCCGCAACGCCGACATTGATGATCGTCGGGTGCTGTTCAGCCACTGACTCGCCACCGCATCCAATTGCAGTGACCACCAGCGCGATTCCAGACGCCAGTAACTGCCGCCTCATTGCTGCAGGTACCACGCGTTCGACTGGGTATGAAAACGGTATGAATTGTGTATGAGGTGCCCGGCACCAGAGGGACAAAACAGGTTCCCTTCACGGCAACGGCCACGGTGCACGCCGCCCCTCCGATCGTGGAACCACCCGTGGCGGCCGTTACTGCACGGCGGCGATCCTTGTCCTCCCCCACCGCACACCGTAGGTTCCAACGACCACCTTCATCGACGGGAGACTCAGTGCTTACACGGCTTGGAAACGGCGCGCGCATCTCACTCGGCGGCGCGATCGTCCTGTTCATCTCGTTGTTCATGACCTGGTACACCGCAAAGATCAGCCTTGGCGGCCTTGTCTCGGGGATCGGTGTCAACGCAAGCGCGTTCGACGCCTTCGACTTCACTGACATTCTCCTGCTCGTCATCAGCCTCGGCGTCATCGCCGTCATCTTGCTGGTCGCGTCGGGCAAGCTCGGTCCGGAACTCTCCCAAGCGGTGTTGCCCGCCGGCGGGTTGGC
Source organism: uncultured Actinomycetes bacterium (assembly GCA_937871165.1). Classification (GTDB taxonomy): domain Bacteria; phylum Actinomycetota; class Thermoleophilia; order Miltoncostaeales; family Miltoncostaeaceae; genus CALMEC01. The sequence continues at coordinate 8,328 of CALMXK010000099.1, read as the reverse complement.
GCTGTTGCTCGTGCTCTTCCGGTTGATCAAAGTACCGGGGCCAGACGTCACAGGAGTCGATTTCGGCCGTGGGTTCGGCATCTTCATCGGGCTGATCGGCGCGGCGGCGATCGTCGCCGGACAGGTCCTGGATCGCAAGGACGCCGTGTAGTGGACTGAGGTCGACGTCAGGGAATCCTGTCCGCATCGGTTCCCTGACGTCGACCTCCTTGCTGCACCATGGTGCGCGCGTCCACAGCGACGAGCCAACCTCACACCACACCTGAACCACCCGGTACCACTTCGGCACCGCCCCGCCACCATCTCGACCCGGCGTGACGCCCCGTCGGGACTAGGATCCGATTGGATCACGAGCCGTGTCCATGATCGGCCGGTCCTCTCCAGGAGCGCCAGATGACGCCAGTTTCCACCGGTCCTTTGACATCGAGCGAACTGCGCCTGATCGATGCCTATTGGCGGGCGGCAAACTACCTGAGCGTCGGGCAGATCTACCTGCTGGACAATCCACTTCTGCGAGACCCGCTCATGGCCGAACACGTGAAGCCACGGCTGCTCGGGCACTTCGGGACCGCGCCGGGACTCAACCTCATCTACGCCCACATGAATCGCCTGATCCGTGAGCGCGACATCGATGCGATTTATGTCGCCGGACCCGGCCATGGCGGACCTGCGCTCGTCGCAAACGCCTACATGGAGGGCACGATCACGGAGCTGTCGCCGGACCTCGGTCATGACGTGGCGGGCCTGCGCCGTCTGTTTCGCCAATTCTCGTTCCCTGGCGGCATCCCCAGCCATGTGGCACCAGAGACGCCGGGGTCGATCCACGAAGGCGGCGAGCTCGGGTACTCCCTGGGCCACGCATTCGGCGCCGCCTTCGACAACCCGGACCTGCTGGTGTGCTGCGTGGTGGGTGACGGGGAAGCCGAAACCGGCCCTTTGGCCGCGAGTTGGCACGCCAACAAGTTCCTGAGCCCGCGAACCGATGGCGCCGTGCTGCCGGTGCTGCACCTGAACGGCTACAAGATCGCCAACCCGACGGTGCTCGCACGCATCCCCGAACATGAACTCGTCAGCCTGTTCCAGGGATACGGCTGGCAGCCGATCATCGTGAGCGGTGATGAGCCCGACGTGGTTCACCAGTCGCTCGCCACGGCCCTCGACCACGCGCATGACCTGATCACCACCGCCCAGCGGGCTGCCCGCCAAGATGGAGCCTCCGAGCGCCCCGCCTGGCCGATGATCATCCTGCGCACGCCAAAAGGGTGGACAGGCCCCAAAGAGGTGGACGGCAAGCCCGTCGAGGGAACCTGGCGATCCCACCAGGTTCCGGTGTCGGCAGCCAGGCAGGACCCCGACCACCGCGCAATTCTCGAGACCTGGATGCGCAGCTACCGGCCGGACGAACTGTTCGACGCGGACGGCAGGCTGGTCGCCGAACTTGCCGCGCTGGCCCCCACAGGCGAGCGTCGCATGAGCGCCAACCCGCATGCAAATGGCGGGCTGCTGCTTCGCGACCTGACGCTGCCGGACCTGCACACGCACGCGATCGACGTCACCGCGCCCGCGGTCACAAGCGATGAGGCCACGCGCGCGCTGGGCCGCTTTTTGACGGATGTCATCTCAGGCAACCCGCAGAGCTTCCGCCTGTTCGGACCGGACGAGACCGCGTCCAATCGACTGGGCGACGTCTTCGCAGTGACCGACCGGGTCTGGGAGGCGACGACCCTCTCCACCGACGAAGGGCTCGCGGGCGACGGGCGAGTGGTGGAAATCCTGTCCGAGCACCTGTGCCAGGCATGGCTCGAGGGTTACCTGCTGACCGGCCGTCACGGCATGTTCAACTGCTACGAAGCCTTCATCCACATCATCGACTCGATGTTCAACCAACACGCCAAGTGGCTCAAGGTGACACGTGGCATCCCGTGGCGACGTCCCGTGGCGTCACTCAACTACCTTCTGAGCTCCCACGTGTGGAGACAGGATCACAACGGCTTCTCGCACCAGGATCCCGGATTCATCGACCACGTCGTCAACAAAAAGGGCGAGATCATCCGCGTGTATCTGCCGCCGGATGCCAACTGTCTGTTGTCGGTCGCCGATCACTGTCTGCGAAGCCGCAATCAGGTCAACGTCATCGTGGCCGGCAAGCAACCTACGCTCAACTTCCTGTCGATGGATGACGCCATCGTTCACTGCACACGTGGCGCGGGCATCTGGAATTGGGCGTCCACAGACGACGGCGCAGAACCGGATGTGGTGCTCGGTTGCTGCGGGGATACACCCACCTTGGAAACCCTGGCCGCGGCAGCCATTTTGCGCGAACGTCTACCGGAGCTGAAGGTGCGCGTCGTCAACGTGGTCGACTTGATGAGCCTACAGCCGGCCAGCGAACATCCTCACGGCTTGGCCGACGCCGAGTTCGACGCGCTCTTCACCACGCGCCGCCCAATCGTGTTCGCCTATCACGGCTACCCGTGGCTCATCCACCGGCTCACCTACCGCCGTGCAAATCACGACAACATGCATGTGCGCGGTTATAAGGAGGAGGGCACGACGACGACCCCGTTCGACATGGTCATGTTGAACGACCTGGATCGCTTCCACCTGGTCATGGATGTGATCGATCGGGTACCGGGTCTGGTCAACACCGCTGGCGGACTTCGTCAGGAGATGACGGAGCGGCGCCTTCATGCTCGGGCCTACACGCGCGAGTTCGGTGAGGATGACCCCGAGATCACCAACTGGACCTGGCCCGGATGAGCGGGGCGGTGCTTGTCGTCAACGCCGGCTCCACCAGTTTGAAGCTCTCGATCGTTGCACCGGATGACGACGAGGTCCCGGTCGACTCGCTGCAGGTGGCACACGGGCAGGTCGTGGCCGTTGGTCATCGCCTGGTGCACGGGGGCGCGCACTTTCGTGAACCGATGGTCATCGACGATGACGTGGAGCGGCGTCTCATGTCGCTTGTCGCGTTGGCCCCACTCCACATGCACCCGGCCCTCGACGCAATTCGACAGGCGCGTGCTGCACTGCCCGACGTACCTCACGTGGCCGCGTTCGATACGGCGTTCCACGCGACCATTCCCGACGTCGCCGCCGACTATGCGCTCCCGGCGGACATCCGCGACCAGCACGGCATCCGCCGATACGGTTTCCATGGGTTGTCGGTGCAGTGGGCGGCGCAGCGAGTGCCCGTCCCTCGCCTGGTGGTCTGTCATTTGGGTGGCGGATGTTCAGTGACGGCGGTTCGTGACGGATCCTCCATCGACACGACAATGGGTTTCACCCCGCTCGACGGGGTTCCGATGGCCACGCGATCCGGCGCTGTCGATCCGGGCGTGCTGCTGTACCTGTTGCGGGCCGGGATGAGTGTCGACGAACTCGATCGGCTGCTGGAACAACGATCCGGGCTGCTCGGGCTCTCGGGTGAGTCCGGGTCGGTGAAGGACCTGGAGACCTCGTCGTCGTTCGCCGCCGATCACGCGCTCAAGGTGTTCGAGTATCGCGTCGCCACGGCCATCGGTGCGGCGGCCGTCGCACTCGACGGCCTCGACGCCATCGTGTTCACGGCCGGAATCGGCGAACACTCGCCCCGTGTTCGAGCGAACGTCTGTGCGCGATTGGGCACCCTCGGCGTTCGGGTGGACGACGCTGCCAACGCGGCGGCGGCGGGCCATGTGGGGGACGCCGAGGTTGCTGCTTCGGACTCGGGCGTGCGCATAGTGGTCGTACACGCGCGTGAGGGTGTCGTCATCGCTCGTGCTGCGCGCACGTTGGTGGAGAACTAAGGAGCGTCGACGACACGCATGTGGCGTCCCGATACGCCCCGGACATCACTGGCATTCGCCCACACATTTGGGCAGCCACATGACGCGCGGCCTGATCGGCATCTGATGGGACGATGTCCACCGCAGAGCAGTGCTGGACACCATCCGATCCGTTGGTTCGCCGTGTGATCATTCTCGTGAAGCACTTGGGTGTCGCCACACCCAGCGCATGATCTGTCAGGAGACCACGTGACCGTCCCGCCACCGCATGTGACGCTTGTTGCCGCCGAGCCGGAGCTCGGCCCGGCGTTGGCCGCGGTGTATCGGCGCGACCGGGAGTTTCTGCGCCCCTTCGAACCGACACGTTCGGATGCGTTCTTCACCGATGGCGGGCAGGCCGACCGCCTGTCACGGCTCGCCGCCGATGAACGCGCGGGCACTGGACTACCGCGACTGATCAGCGTGGACGGCGCGATCGAAGGCTTCATCGCCGCCTCGAGCATCGTCCGGGGATCGTTCAACTCGGCGAACGTCGGCTACTTCGTCGGCACCGCCGTCAGCGGGCGCGGCGTCTGCACCGCCGCGCTCAGCCTGCTGATCGACGAAGCGTTCGAGCGCCACGGCCTTCACCGTCTGCAGGCGGGAACCCTGGTCGACAACGTCGCCTCACAACGCGTACTCACCAAGAACGGCTTCGGCGAGATCGGCCTGGCGCCCCGGTACCTGCAGATCGACGGCGCCTACCGCGATCACATCCTGTTCCAACTGCTTTCGGACGACAAACGGCCCTACTCCGCTCCGTCGAACGTGTCCGGTCCGGCCACGTAACGCAGCGCGATGGCACGCGCCATCTCGCGGTAGATGGTGCCCGACGGCGAGTCGCTTTCCACGTAGTGGATGCGAGCCACGGGCAGTGTGGTCCCTGTCGTCTCGGCCGCATCCGACACGCCCTCGAGCACCTGGGTTCGCACGCTGTGCACGTCCACATGACGCTTCTCGCCGGTGTCGCGCGGCGGCGCCCAGATCCGCAGTGGCGTCTTCGACTCGCCGAACACGATCGCCAAGAAGTTGTGGACGCGCCCGTCCAGATGGATGGCGATGAACCGATCGCCCTGCCGCTGAAACCGCACGAACCCTCCCGTGGCCGCCGCTTGCGCAGCGGAACCTACCCCTCCTCGGGGATCATCGTGATCGATCCGCAGGGGCACTCCTGCACGCACATGCCGCAGCCCTTGCAGAAGTCGTAGTCGAACTCGTACTTCCCGTCGGCCAACTTGATCACCGCGTTGTCCGGACAGACGCCGAAACAGTTGTCACAGCCGAAGCAGTTGCCGCATGACATGCAGCGGCGCGCCTCGAACTGCGCGCTCTGCTCGTCCAGGCCGTGTACCACCTCGTCAAAGGTGCTCGTGCGACGTGCCGCCTCCAGTTTGGCGCGCACCTGGTGTGGCGCGTCGGCGTAGTACCACGTGTTCAGCTTGTCGAAGCCGGCCAACTCGGGCACGGGAGGATGCACGAACGGCTCGGCGCGAAGCCAGCCGTCGATGTTGCGCGCCGCCTGCTTGCCGTGTCCCACGGCAACCGTGACGGTCCGCTCCGCCGGCACCATGTCGCCACCGGCGAACACCCCGGCGTGGCCGGTCATCATCCGCTCGTCCACCTGCACAACACCATCATCGACGGTGATGTCGGCGATCGCGTCAAGGAGCGACAGGTCGGTCTCCTGCCCCAGCGCCAGTACCAGCGAGTCGGCTTCCAGTTCCTCGAACTCACCGGTGGGCTGTGGGAACCCGGACTCGTCCAGCGCCATCTTCTCGATGCGCATCGACCCGGGCTCGACGTGCGCAATGGTGGACAGCCAGCGAAGCTGCACGCCTTCCTCCTGCGCCTCACGCACCTCCGAATCATGTGCCGGCATGTGGTCGCGCGTGCGCCGGTAGACGATGATGGCGTCGGAGGCGCCCAGGCGTTTGGCCGTGCGGGCGGCGTCGATGGCCGTGTTTCCGCCGCCGTAGACCACGACCCGTCGCCCGAGCATCGGCGTCGTCGTGTGCGCCTCGTCCGCAAGCTCCACGTCGTGCAGCAGCGACACCGCATCCAGGATGCGCGACGCTTCGCCTGCGGGGATGTGGGCGCGCTTTCCCAGGTGCGCACCGACCGCGACGAACGCGGCGTCGAACCCGCCATCGGCGATGGCGCGCTCCAGATCGTCCACCTTCGCGTCGAACTCGAAGCGCACGCCGATGGCCGCGATGCGCGCCACCTCGGCGTCGAGCACCGTGCGCGGCAGACGGTAGGCCGGAATCCCGAAACGCATCATGCCGCCCGCCATCGGCGCGCCGTCGCGCACCGTCACCGCGTGACCGGCGCGACGCAGGTGGTAGGCCGCCGAGAGCCCCGAAGGACCGGCGCCCACCACCAGCACGTGCTTGCCGCTCTCGTGGTCGGGCGGCTCGATCGACCACCCTTTTTCGATGGCCAGGTCACCGAGGAAGCGCTCGATTGAATTGATGCCGACGGCCTCGTCCACCTGCGCCCGGTTGCATGCGGTCTGACACGGGTGGTAACACACGCGCCCCATGACGGCGGGCAGCGGGTTGTCCTGCATGATCATCCGCCAGGCGCCCTCGTAGTCACCGCCTTCGGCCAGGTACAGCCACTTCTGAATGTTCTCGCCCGCCGGGCAGGCGTGGTTGCACGGCGGCATGCGATCGACGTACAGCGGGCGCTCGGTGCGCCACGAGCCGGTGTGGTTGGCCAGGCTTGAGCCGACGTCCAGCGTGATAGCAAACGGCTTCTCGTTCATGACGCCACCTCCTGTTCAAGCAGGCCGTAGCGGGCGATGTTGCGGTCGGCCATCGCCTGCAGGCGATCGATGATGTCGTCGCGTCGCGGCTTGAACAGGTGCGCGAACCGCTTCTGCATCCGCAGGTACTCCTCCACCGGAATCTGTCGGCGGATCGGTGTGGACGAGGTCACCTCGCCGTCGTAGGCCTCGAACACCGGAAAGATGCCGCACTGGGTGGCGGCGCGTGCCGCAGTGATCGTGTCGCATGATGCGGTGCCCCACCCGAGCGGACACGGCACCAGCACATGCAGATACCGCGCCCCGCGGATCTGCATCGCGCGCAGCACCTTGGCCTCCAGGTCGCGCAGGTCGGCCACCGTGGCGGTCGCCACATACGGGATCTCATGGGCCATCGCGATGCGCGGCACGTCCTTGCCCTGTCCGAAGACGTTGCCCGGCTCCGGCCCCGCCACCTGCGTGGTCATTGTGCGTGCCGCGGGCGGCGTGGCCCCTGAGCGCTGCACGCCGGTGTTCATGTACGCCTCGTTGTCGTAACAGATGTAGAGCACGTCGTCGTTTCGCTCGAACATCCCCGACAGGCAGCCGAAGCCGATGTCCACGGTTGCGCCGTCGCCACCCTGCGCCACCACGCGCACGTCGCTCTTGCCGAGTGCGCGAAGCCCTGCGGCCATGCCACTCGCCACCGCGGGCGCGTTGCCAAACAACGAGTGCAGCCACGGGATCTGCCACGAGGTCTCGGGAAACGGCGTGGAGAACACCTCCAGACACCCGGTGGCGTTGACCGCAACCAGCTGCCCGTCACTGCCGTGGACGGCCGCATCGATCGCATAGCGCGCGCCGAGCGCCTCGCCGCATCCCTGGCAGGCGCGGTGGCCGGAGGTCAGCGCGTTCGGCCGATTCGCGTCCGATTGCAGTGATCGCAGCTCCAGCGGCACCAGCCGGTTGCCGACGGCGAAGCTGCCGACTTGGTAGAAGCGCACGTGGTGTTCGGTGTCGGCCATGGGGTCCTCAGTGCGGGTCGGCGCGCACAGCGCCAAGGTCTTTCAGCATGTTCTCCGCCACTGGTCCCGAGCGGCGATTGGTCACGGCGCGGTAGAGCTCGCGCTCAACCATGTCCTCGTCCAAGTCCATGAACTCCAAGTGCCCGACCTGCCCAAGGGCCGACCGGTCGAGCATCCGGTGCAGCGACTCCTTGGTGATTGGCCGACCACCCAGGCCGGCGATCACCGTGGAGTGTTGGATGGGATGGCCCTCCAAGGCCTCGCGCACCTGCGGCGCCACGATTCCGCCGACGCCGATGGAGAACGCTTTCTCAAGTGCGATGAACCGTGTGGCGTTCCACAACGATTGACGCACCAGCTCGCGCGGGAATGGACGGAAGGACGTGATGCCGAGCACGCCGATCCGCTCACCCCGGTCGCGTCGCTCATCCACCACGTCCTTGATGGTGCCGAGCACCGAGCCGAGCGCCACGATGATCGTCTCGGCATCCTCGCAGCGGTAGGGACGCACGAGGCCACCGGAGTCGCGGCCGAACACCTGGCGGAACTCGTCCACCACCTTCGGGATCAGGTCGAGCGCCTCCATCTGGCGGTGATGGGCCAGGTAGCGCACCTCGGTGAACGCCTCCGGTCCGACCATCGCGCCGATCGACACCGGGTCGGCCGGGTCGAGGATCTGGCGCTGTCTCTTATACACATCTCCGAGCCCACGAGACTAAGGCGAATCTCGTATGCCGTCTTCTGCTTGAAA
>CALMXK010000098.1 GCA_937871165.1 uncultured Actinomycetes bacterium | reverse complement strand
CGGCGACCACCGAGATCTACACTAGATCGCTCGTCGGCAGCGTCAGATGTGTATAAGAGACAGAAGCGAACCAACGCGCCTCGGCCGCACTCGGCAGCGGCGAATTCCAACCCTTCGTCGCCGTCATCCGGGCAAACGATGGACGTGACGTCACCACGATTTCGGGGGTGCAGGAGTCGATCGCCAAAGCCACCGCAGCCCTGCCCGGCGCACGAGCCACCTCGTACTTCAACACCAAGAGCGACCTGTACCTCTCTGCCGATCGACGACTGACGTACGCGCTGATCTACGCGCCCGGCAAACCGGGCTTCGGCGTGGTGCCTGACAAGCCGGTGCGCGAGGCGCTGCAGGCAAGCGCCCCCGCGGATGTGACCGTGAATCTGACCGGCACGCTGCCGCTGTACGCCGATGCGTCCGGCGGAAACACCGCCGGACCCAGCGTCCTGGTTGAAGCCATGATCGGTGGACTCGGCGCGCTCATCATTTTGCTGTTCACGTTCGGCACGTTGCCGGCCGTGGTGCTGCCGCTCATGGTGGCGGTCGCATCGATCTTCCAGACCTTCACGCTTGTCTGGCTGCTCACCTACCTGACGGATGTGTCGATCATCGTGCAATTCCTGATCGCACTGGTGGGCCTTGGCGTCGCGATCGACTACTCGCTGCTCATGATCTTCCGATTCCGTGAAGAGATCCGACACGGCGCCGACAACGAGTCGGCGATCCGCGAGACGATGCGACACGCCGGTCACTCGGTGATCGTGTCCGGCACCACGGTCGCCGTCGGTCTGCTCAGCATGATCATCATCCCGCTGCCGTTCATCCGCTCCATCGGAATCGGCGGCATGCTGATCCCGGCGGTCTCGGTGGTCGCAGCAATCACGCTCCTTCCCGCAATGCTGTTCACGCTCGGTCCGCGTATCAACCGACTGCGCGTCATGCCGCGCGTCATTGTCGAGGGCAGCGACGACATGGACGCGGGCTTCTGGAACCGATGGGCGGGGATCGTGCTTCGACACCCGGCGATCGTCGCGATCACCGGCACGGTCATCGTCGGTGTGCTCGTGTTCTTCGGCGTGCAGATGAACCCGAGCGACGCACAGTCGAAGGATCTGCCGGGCGCGGGAGACGCACACTCGGGCTACACGGCACTGATCGACGCGGGCATCACCGAAGGTGTGACCAAACCGTTCTTCGTGGTGGTCGAGGGCCCCGCTGCCCGGGGCGACCTCACACCACTCGTCACGAGTATCGCCGAAACCGATGGCATCACGGGCGCGGCAGTACCGGCCTCGGCGATCAAAGGCGACCTGGCGCTGATCGAGGCGATCCCGACGGTCGACGGGTCGGCGAACGCCATCCGCCCGATCATCAAACGGTTGCATGGCGAGACGCTGCCGGCCCTTGAGTCGACGGTGCCGGGCTCAACCCTGACCCTCGGCGGTTTTCCCACGGAGGAGCGCGGGTTCATCTCGACCACCTACGGCACCTTCCCGTGGGTGCTCTCATTCGTCGTCATCCTGACCTTCATCCTTCTGATGCGCGCGTTCCGGTCGCTGGTGTTGCCGATCAAGGCCGTCATCTTGAACCTTGTGTCGTTGGCCGCGGCGTTCGGAATCATCGTGATCATCTTCCAGAACGGCCACGGCAGTGAGCGGTTCTGGGGAGTGCCGGCGACAGACTCGATCATCTCGTGGATCCCGCTCATGATCTTCGCGTTCCTGTTTGGCCTCTCGATGGACTACGAGGTCTTCATGCTGACCCGGATGCGGGAGGGCTACGACGAGACCGGCAGCACGTCGCAGGCGATCGCGCTCGGCCTGTCACGTACCGGGAAGCTCGTCACCAGTGCGGCGCTCGTGCTGATGTTCGCCTTCTTCGTCCTCTCGACCGGTCCGGGGACGGACATCAAACAGTTCGGCATCGGTCTCGCCGCGGGCATCATCTTCGACGCCACGATCATCCGAGCGCTTCTCGCACCGGCACTCATGCGTCTGATGGGACGGTGGAACTGGTGGCTGCCCGCCGGACTCGCGAAGGTGCTCCACGTCAAGCCATCACCGCTGCCGGCGGCTGGAGAGGATCGCTGATCGCACGCAGCGCACTTACGTCGCGGGCGGCCCGCGCACCCAGCCCTTCACGCCGGACGCCGTCCGCCGCACCGTTCGGTATGAAAACGGTATGAATTGTGTATGTGGTGCCCGGCACCAGAGGGACAAATTGGCAAGTGCGCCTCACGTGCCCAACAGTCGCCCTTTCAGCGCCGCAAACTCGTCGTCCGAGATGGCGCCGCTTTCGCGCAGTCGGTTCAGCCGTTCCAGCTCGCCCACGATGTCGTCGCCACGGGGAGGCTGCTGCGCCTGCTCAAGCGCGCCATCGAGGCCCGTCTTCACCTGATCCCACAGCACGGCGATCTTCATGGGATCGCTGGCGCTCACGCGGACCGGCAAGCGCTGCCCCTTGTGCGGGATCTTGTCGTGAGGGAATTCGGTCGTCGGTCGCGCCGCATACGGCTCCATGCCCGGCACGTCGATGACCATCGCAACCGGCTGCATATAGGTCGACGCGCGGTCCTCGATCACCGGCACCTGCGCGACGGTGCCGATGCCGTCGATCCCGTCGGTGATCTGGTCGGGGTCCCCCACCGCACCGGTCATCGCTTCGGCCATCTCCATGGCCTGATCCACCATCTTCTTCGTCAACTTGTCGAACAGACCCATGGTTGCTCCTTGACAGTCGCCGGCGACGCAGAACCACAACAATGCCTGACGATGGCGCCAAGCACGTCGGAGCGGAACGGTATGAATTGTGTATGAGGTGCCCGGCACCAGAGGGACAAATCGGGATCACATTGCGCCCACCGGGCTGCTCGAGCGGCAACGCGATCGCACACCGCGGCTGGCGACCGTGGGGACCGGCGCCGCGCTGTTCGGTATGAAAACGGTATGAATTGTGTATGAGGTGCCCGGCACCAGAGGGACAAACGCGACGACGCCCGCAGACGCCCCGGCCGCTACAGTCGATCCATGACAGATCACCATCATGACCACGGGCACTCCCACAGCCCTGAGCACCGCGACTGGGCGGCGCACGGCCAACGCCTGGTCCACGAAGGTGAGCTGCGCATGCCCATCCTGTTGGAAGCCATCGACGCCATCGCCACACACGTCGGGCCACCGGACACCGTCACGCGAATCCTCGATCTGGGAAGCGGGCCCGGCGTCGCAACCGTGGCACTCGCAGAGCAGTTCACCAGCGCGGCGGTCACCGCCGTCGATCTGGCCGCACCGCTTGCCCAACAGGCGCAGGAACGAGCCGCCGCATTCGGCGTCGGCGACCGCGTCGACACAACCGTCGCAGACCTGGAACAACCACTCGTCACGCTCGGCAACACCGGCTCGGTCGACGTCGTCTGGGCATCCATGGTGCTCCACCACGTGGAGGCGCTCCCCACCACCCTCCACGAAATCGCCCGACTGCTGCGACCCGGTGGGATCCTCGCCGTACTGGAATTCGGCACGGCCCCCGGCCCGCTTCCCGCAGGCTTCCCGATCGGAAGCGACGGTTTCGTCGCACGTCACTCACAGGCGGTGCGGGCCGGACTTGCCGACCACCTGCCACCAGGCGCGACCACCCTCGACTGGCCCGCACTGCTCGCCGCGGCCGACCTCGACGTCATCGAACACCGCCAGCTTGAGCTCCACCTGCCGGCCCCGCTCGACCACGCGGGACGCCGATCAATCCACCAGATGATCCAGATGACCTCGGGGATGGCGCACGAGCACCTCGACCACGCCGACCGTGACATCGTGGCGGCGCTCATCGACCCGGATGATCCGCTGTGCATCGTGCATCGCGACGATCTTCCGCTCGACATCGCGTTGACATTCGTGCTCGGTCGGCGTCGCTGAACCGCTCAAAGACGCAGCATTCATTGAATATTCAACGAGTTTTGTAGCTAATTCGTTCAAGTCCGGGTGCAAACGGACCGACATCAAAGGGAATGGATACCTCCCCGGGGAGCCGGCCGGCGCACCGATACCCGAAGACGCGCTCCACAGCGCCATGGATCCTGCTCGCACTCACCCTGTTTCTGACCGGTCTGACCTTCCTGCCGATCGGCGACCACGCACGCTCCGCCATCGTCATCGCCCTCTCCCTCGCCGCCGCGGTCTGCGCCGTGATCGCGTCACGTCGCACCATCGACGGCCTGCGTGGCGCCTGGCTCCTCATCGCCGTCGGCATGGCGCTGAACACCGGTGGCGACATCTGGTACCAGTATCTGCTGCGAAGCTCCGGCACGCTCCCGGACCTGAGCGGCGCCGACGCGCTCTACCTCATGACCTACCCCTGCCTGTTCGCCGGCCTTGGCCGCATGGCGTGGGTGTTGAGCGGAACACGGCGCAAGGCGATGTTCGCCGACTCCAGCGCCATCGTCGTCGCCGCCGGACTTGCCACCTGGCAGTTCTTCGTCATCAACCCGGGGCTGCTCACCGGCAACGGCATGCTGAAGGGCGCGGTCTTCGCCGCGTACCCGATGTCCGACGTGCTGCTCGTGGGCGCATTGGTCGGCCTGCTGTTTTCCGCCATCCGGCCAACCGGTGGGCTCGTGCTCCTCGTGGCCTTCGCCGGAATGTTCCTCGCCTCCGACGTCTTCTACACCCTGATCGACCTCGCGGGGATGGAGAATCAGTCGCTCACCTCCGACGCGCTGTACTGCATCACGTACGGCCTGCTCGCCGCCGCGGCCCTGCATCCGTCCGTCGCCAAACCGGTCACCGACCGGCGCGCCGACACCGAAACGTCGTACCTGCGCCTGGCACTCCTCAGCGGCACGGTGTTCGCAGCCCTTGCCCTGGCGGTCCTCGTCCCGGCACTCGGCTACGAGTACCAGCCCGTCGTCTACCTCGCCGCGTCGCTCGCAGTGGGCGCCCTCGTCACAGGTCGGATCGTCTCGTTGGTCCGCAAACTCGTGAGTGAACATCGTCGCCTCACCGACGCCGAAACCAAACTCTTGCACCAGGCCGAACACGACTCGCTCACCGAGTTGCCGAACCGGGCGAAGCTGCTTCAACACATTGGCGACGAGATGGCCGCGGCATCGGACAACCAGCAGCAGCTCTATCTGATGTTCGTCGATCTCGACAACTTCAAGTTCGTCAACGACAGCTACGGGCACCGCACCGGCGACGAACTGCTGTTCCAGGCAAGCGCACGGATCCGGGAGGCAGTGCGCGCCGACAACTTCGTCGCCCGCATCGGGGGCGACGAGTTCGTGGTGGTGGCCAGAACCGACGGCGACATCCACGCGATCGCGGACCGCATCATCGAGGCACTTTCCGAGCCGTTCATGCTGCACGACCTGTCGGCGACGGTCGGGGCCAGCATCGGCATCGCGTCACTTCGCGACCACACCGAGTCGGGCGCCCTGCTGCGCGACGCGGATCTGGCCCTGTACCGCGCCAAGGGTGACGGCGGTGGGTGCGCCCGCCTCTTCGACACCACCATGCGGGCGTGGGCCGAGGAACGCCTGAGCATCGAAGTGGGAGTCCGCGAGGCACTCACCAACAACGGACTCACCGTCGCCTACCAACCGCGAATCGACCTGACGTCCGGGCAGATGACCTCGGTGGAGGCGCTGCTTCGTTGGCCGCAGGAGCCCACCGTTCCCGTCAGCCGGATCATCGACGTCGCAGAGGCCAGTGGCCTCATCAGCGCAGTGGGCCGGTTCGTACTCCATCGCGCCTGCCACGACATCGCAGCGTTGAATCGCGACCGCGCAACCGAGGGTCCCATCTCGGTCGCCGTCAACGTGTCGATGCTTCAGCTGTCCCAACACGACCTCGAAACCGACACCCGGGAGAGTCTTGCCAGCAGCGGGCTGGATCCGGTGCTCCTGACGCTGGAGCTGACCGAGACGTTCCTGGCGGAGGATCCGGATGCCGCAAAGCGCACCCTGGACGAGCTCAGTGCGCTCGGTGTACGACTGGAGATCGACGACTTCGGTACCGGTTACTCGTCGCTCGCCAGGCTCGCCCACTTTCCGCTGCACGGCCTGAAGATCGACCGGAGCTTCATCACGTCCGTGGAGGAGGACTCCACTGCGCGCTCGTTGGTGGAGTCGATCGTGACCTTGGCCCGAGCCCTGGACCTCGAAGTGACCGCCGAAGGCATCGAGACCACGCTGCAGGCGGATGTCGTGAAGGACGTCGGCTGCGACCTGGCGCAGGGATTCCTGTACGCGCGCCCCATGTCGTTCGAGGATCTTCGCGAGTTCACACCCGAACGCACGTCGCAGGTGATCCCGGCGGGCGGGTAGCCGACCGCCGCACCGCACGACCGCCGGCCGTGCGGTGAGAAGTCGAGCTACCGTCCGACCCGCAGGCGCACCAGCGTCGCGTTGGCAACACGCCGTCCGGCGGGCATCGACGATGTCAGCACGATGCCAACCTTGGCCGCCCCCGCTGCGACGGTGCTGACCGTCACTCGGCAGCCCCGCATCCGCACCGCGGTGCGTGCCGACGCGACCGGCCGACCAACGACCGCCGGAACGCGGCACATCCGTGGCACCACACGTCCCGCCGAGGTGACCGACTGTTTGGAGGTGTGGGCGACACAGCTCAGCCTCTTGCCGAGGTCCGCCGCAATCACGACGTGCCGCGCCCGGGTGGACAGGATCGTCGTTCCACGTCGCCAGGTGATGGCCGCCCCCGGGATGGTCGACGGACACGTCAGTCGGCTGCCGAGTACCGGGAATCCGCGAACCGTTGCGGAGTTGACGACGCGCACGATGATCTGTGTGCGCGTGATGTTGCCGGCCGCGTCGGTCCCCTTCAGGGTGACGCGGAAGTTCCCGATCCGCTTGAACAGATGCACGACGACCGGCCCGGTCGCCGGCGGCGAGTCGTCCCAGAAGGTCCAATCGTAGGCGGTGATCGCCGACGCGCCATCGGTGGCGTTCATACGGAGGGTCACTGCCGTGCGCACGGGGACGACGGGGCGAAATCCGGCGGACACCTTCGGCGCCACGGTGTCGAGCAGCCCGACGTTGGCGATGGTGGCCGACGATGCGGAACGCACCCAGGTGGCGATGAAGTGGCCGCCACGCTCCGACATGCTCGTGGTCTCCGACGCCCCCGACTGGGTGTTCAGCGTTCTGGGTGCCTCCCACGGTGTGGTGGGGGTGCGTCGCACGGCGACGCGAACACGCCGGGTTCCGGTGGGCGTCTCCGACCACGTCGCGACGCCCACACCGGTGAACGACAGTGCGAGCGCCAAACCGCGCTGCATCGGTCCCGACGCCACCGTCAGCGGCGTTGACCACGTGTCGGTGCCGATGGCGTACGACGACAGGCGGACCTCGTAGGTCTTCTGATCTGCAGTCGACAGGTAGCCGATCACGCCGTCGCCCTTCGAGTTGGTGGCGACGACGGGGTTGGACGTGGCAAATCCCGGACCACCGAACTGGCGCGCGTCACCCGGAGTGATCGCGGTGTCGGTCATCGTGTACGGCACCACAACGGCCTTCATCGATGTGCCGTTTCGCTGCTGTGTTCCCATCAGCGCGTTGCCGGTGCCGCGAACGGCGAGCGACGTGATGCGGGTGTCGTAGCCCAGGTCCGTGCGCGGCGAGCGAATCCACCTGGTGGACGCCGCCGGTTTGCGCGCGAGGTACACCCCCATGAAGGTGCCTTTGGATCCGGATTGCAGCTGGTCCCATGCCACGTGGCTGTTGCCGTCAACGTCGATCCCGGCGAACACGTGCTCGATTCGGGTGGTCGCAACCGTCGTCACGGTGACGGGTGTGGCGAAGGCGCCGACCCCGTCGCGCCACGTCGCTTTGATGATCGATCCCTCGGTCCACGCGACCACGGCGTCACGCTTGTCGTTCAGCGCAACGGACAGGGTGCCAATCGCCTGCGTCGTCGTCCGAAGGCTGACCGGATCGCTCCACGTGCCCTCGATACCATGACGGTGCGATTCCTTGACGGTGCCACCCACCCGCCACACTGCGATGGCGTCGCCCTTGGCGTTGCCCGCAGACACCAGACCGACGGCATTCTCTCCGGACTTCGAGACAAATCGCGGAGGGGACGCGGGCGTCCACTGTTTGGTCGCCGCCGGACGCGTCGCCACCGCAACACGGCTGAGTGTGCCTTGGCGCTGCAGCCACACGGCAGTGACACCGCCGGCCGCATCGACGAAACCATTCGGCGCCGAGGCCGACGTGCCGGGGTCCGAGACCGCCGCCGACTGCCAGGTCTGGACGACGGCTGTCGCGCCTGCGGGCATGCAGACACCGACGAGTCCTGCGGCCAGCCAGGCCAACTGTTGCCGTCCACGATGTGGGGCCGACACGTGTTTCACGGGTCCCTCCGCTTACGTTCACCGGTCGATGGTCAACGCTGACCAGACACGAAAGTGCGTTCTGCAATGACGTCTGGGTTTTCTACAGGATTTCGTGGGCGACAAACACACCCGAACGACCAGGTTTCACAGAACCCGCACAGATGGGACCGACGTGACGTGACGCCCGGTGTGCCCCGAGTTTTCGGCCGAGCACGCGGCGGCGGGGTCGCGCGACGGGTGAAGTCGGGTGCGCCGTGGTACGTTGACCGGCACTGGACGGGCGTGATCGCGTCGATCCGCCAGTGACCGAAAGGGGCGGGTATGCGCAGCGAAGATATTGGGATGCACGAGCCGCACCACGTCATGCGGTGGCAGCGGACATTGGTCGCCAACCGGTCCGTGGCAGCACGTGTCCAGGCGGTCCGCGCATGAGCGTCGACGTCGCCGCCTTTCTCGACGGGTACCAGCAGACGTTCCAGGGGTTCGACGCGGACGCCATCGCCGACCTGTTTTCGTTTCCGTGCCAGGTGACCGGCGACGGTGAACCTGCCACGGTCGCATCGGTGGCGACGCGCGAAGTGTGGCTCGGCGTGCTCGATCGTGTGCTTGGCGGCTACCGCGCCGTCGGGGTGCAGATCGCCGAGCGGCTTGAGACGCGCGTGGCACAGCTTGGCGACAATGTCGCCCAGGCCACGGTGCGGTGGCGGTTGATGGATGAGCGCCACCACGTGATCTATGAGTTCGACGCGTCGTACACGCTGGCCGACCTCGGACGAGGCACACGAATCACCGCCGTCACCCACAACGAGACGCCACGTCTGATGCGGGCGATGGCCGCACGCGGACCCGGCACGTAAGAGAATCCGGCCGCGTTAGACCCGACCACTCCGACAGAGGGGTGGTCGGATTCCGTGACGCGTTGCTCGGCGCCGACTCGTGGTCGCAACCGACGTGCCGACGCCCTCATCGTTGGACGCTCGCGGCCCCGAGTAGCGCCGGTCCGCTGACCGTCCCTTGGCCGCGGGTTGTATCGTCAGCCGGCCGTGGCTCAGATCAACCTCACACCCGAGTTGCGTGGCGCCATCGACGCGCAGACGGCGGCGTTCCGTGCCGACAATGATCTGCCGGGTGTGGTGCTCGCTGTCGGCGCCGGCTCTGATCTCGCTCATGTATCGACGGCCGCCGATCCAGCTGAGCCGACACCCACGGCCGACACGGTCTTTCGCATCGCGTCGATGACCAAGTCGTTCACCGCAGCGGCCGTTTTGCAGCTGCGCGACCACGACCTGGTGCGCCTTGACGACCCGGTCGCCCGCCATGTCCCCGAGCTGGCGGGGCTTGCCGGCCCCACCACCGACTCGCCGCCGATCACGATTCGCCACCTGCTGTCGATGGCGGGAGGGATGGCCAGTGACGACCCCTGGGGCGACCGTCTGCTCGACGCCGACTCGGCGACCATGGACGGGCTGTTGCGCGCGGGAGCCGCCTTTGCCACCGCGCCGGGTGGCTTCTCGTACTCCAACTTCGGGTACGCCATGCTCGGTCGGGTGGTGACCAACGTGGCGGGACGACCATTCCAGCACGTCATCACCGACCGGCTCTTGATCCCGCTCGGCTTGACGGACACCACATGGACGGCGCCGCCGGTCGGACCGGTCGCGCCACCGTACTGGCGGGTGGACGACGCGCTCACACTTGAGCCGGTGCTCGGCGACGGCGCCTTCGCCGCGATGGGTGGCCTGTGGAGCACGGTCCGCGACCTGACACGGTGGTGCGGGTGGATGCTCGATGCGTTCCCGCCGCGAGACGACTCAGACGACCCGATCCTGTCGCGCTCGAGCCGCCGTGAGATGCAGCAGGTGGCGAACGCCCTGCCCCCGCGTGTGACCTCGACCGATACCGGCACGCGCGTGAGCGCCGGCGGGTACGGCTTCGGACTGAACGTGGTCGTCGACTCGCATCTGGGTCGACTGGTCCACCACAGCGGCGGCCTGCCAGGGTACGGGTCGCACATGGCGTGGCTGCCCGAGCGCGCCGTCGCAGCAGTGGCGCTCGCAAACAGCCGCTACGCACCGGCCCGTGATCTGACGCGCGACGTTCTCGATCTCATCGTCGACGCGGACGCCGCGCCCATCCGAGTGCCACCCGTCACGCCCGAGCTGACCACCGCAGCCCACGCGCTCGTGGCACTCCTGAACGAGTGGTCCGACCAGCGGGCCGCCGAGATCTTCAGCTTCAACGTCGCCTTGGACGACGCGCCGGCGCGTCGACGCCACCTGGCGGTCACCTGCCGAGGTGCCCACGGTCCGCTGACGATCCGCACCGTGACGGCACTCAACCTGGCCGAAGTGGACGTCGAGGTGGTGGACGACAGGGCCGCTCCGATGACGCTGGCCCTGATGCTGAGTCCCGAGCCGGCCACCACCATCCAGTGGTACGAGCTGCGCGACCCGACTCCCACCGCCGACGGCGGGGACTCCGCCGGGTAGCGCACCATTCGATTGCGGGATCGCCCGGCGCGCGCCGTGGCCTGCGGCCCCGTGCCCCTTGATACATAC
>CALMXK010000097.1 GCA_937871165.1 uncultured Actinomycetes bacterium | reverse complement strand
GTTGATGGTCGCGTTCATCGCGACCGGGCTGGTGCTGATCATCGGTGTCACGGTCGGCATGATCGCCGGCTACTACCGTGGCCGCGTCGACAGCTTCTTTTCACGATCAATCGACATCATTCTGGCGTTTCCCGTGCTCCTGCTTGCCCTGGGTTTCGGCGCCGCGTGCGCGATTGAAGGCTGCCTTCCCGCGCGATCCACCGGAGTGTGGATCTTCGGGGTCGGCATCGTCTTGCTGCTGCTTCCGGCCGCGGTCCAGATCGTGAAGGGGCGCGGTCTCGCAGGCCTCCGGCGGTTGGCGCGCGATGACTGGATGCTTCGCCTGTCCCCGGGCATCGTGATTGCACTCGCTGCGATCCTGATGATGCTGTTCGGGGACGGGAAGGCGCTTGTACAACCCGGATTGCCGGTCGTGATCTTCGTGATCGTCTTTTCGGGTTGGCCCTACATGGCGCGTCTCATTCGCGGACAGGTGCTTTCCATTCGCGAGAAAGAATTCATCGAAGCGGCGCAATCGCTTGGCGCGTCGGACGCGCGCATCATCTTCAAGCACATCCTGCCGAACTTGATTGCGCCCATCGTCGTCTACGCGACGCTTCTGATTCCCACCAACATCCTGTACGAGGCTGCGCTCTCGTTCCTGGGTGTTGGTGTCGTGCCACCGACGTCGAGTTGGGGCGCCATGCTGTCCGACGCCTCGACGAAGTACGCGTCCGCATGGTGGTACATGACATTCCCGGGGCTTGCGCTCCTGGTAACCGTCCTCGCCTTCAACCTTGTCGGCGATGGACTGCAAGACGCCCTCAATCCACGCGGTGGCCGCTGATGGGGTGGGCGTGTTCCTGGTCCGTGCAAAACACGGAAGAAAGGGGGGTTGGATGAAACGGCCCGTACGTTTCGCCCTTCTCGCTGCCGCCGCTGGAGCCGTCGCCTTCGCAGGTATCGGCTGTGGTGGGAGCGATGATGAAGGCCAAGGATCCGGTACGACGGAAGGCAAGACGGGTGGCAAGCTCACCTACCTGGCCGCCGCTGATACCGACTACATCGATCCCGGCCAGACGTATTACACCTTTGGGTTCATGATCTCGCTGGCGGTCAACCGCCAGCTGCTGGGCTACATGCCCGACGATTCGACGACTCCGATTCCCGATCTGGCAGATGGAATGCCGACGGTGTCGGACGACTCCAAGACCATCACGGTCAAGATCAAGAAGGGCGTCAAGTACGCCCCGCCGGTCAATCGCGAAGTCGTCGCGGCGGACTTCAAGTACGCCATCGAGCGTGCCTTCTCCGCCAACGTGCCGAACGGCTACGCAGGTGTGTACTTCAACGCGATCGAGGGTGCGCCCGAAGCTGGGGCCGGTCCGATCAAGGAGATCGCGGGACTTACAACTCCCGATGACAACACGCTGGTGATCAAGCTGACCAAGCCGCTTGGTCCGCTGGTCGTTCAGGCGTTGAGCATGCCGATCGCCGTTCCAGTCCCGAAGGAATACGCATCGAAGTTCGATGCCAAGAGCCCGACGGAATACGATCAGTACGTCGCCTTCACCGGCCCGTACATGATCAAGAACGACGCGAACGGCAAGCTGACAGGACGCCAGCCCGGCAAGCTCATCGAACTTGTCCGCAACCCGAACTGGGACGGCAAGGCGACCGGCGACTTCCGGCCGGCATACCTCGACTCGATTGACATCCAGGAAGGGAACGAGGACCTGGCGAGCGCGTCTCGGCGCACCATCCAGGGTGAAGGACTCGTCTGCTGCGATGCCGGTTCGCCGCCGGCCGAAGTGATGAAAGAAATCGTCACGGGCACCCCGGATCAGCTGAAGTACGTCCCGTCAGGTGGAACGCGCTACATCGCCATCAACAACACGATCAAGCCGTTCGACAACATCAACCTCCGCAAAGCGATCATCGCGCACATCGATCGTGATGCGCTCCGGCTGACCCGAGGTGGCGAAAGCATTGGCGACATCGCCAATGGTTGGCTGCCACCGGGTATCCCGGGTTCGGAGGAGGCCGGTGGTCTGACACAGAACACCGACCTGGATTACCTCGCAAACCCGAAGGGTGATCCCGCTGTCGCTCGCAAGTACATGGACTTGGCCGAGGCGGACGGACTGCCGATCAAGGACGGCAAGTGGGTCGGAACTGAGAAGTTCCTGACGATCGCTGCAAACGCCGATCCCGGCAAGAAGACCGCTGAGTCGTTCCAGGGCCAGATGGAGGAGCTCGGCTTCCAGCTGAACTTCCGTCCGGTGCCGCAGGACACGCTGTACACCAAGTTCTGTGGCGTCCCGGCGGCGAAGGTCGTCTTCTGTCCGAACGTCGGTTGGTTCAAGGACTTCTCAGACCCGCAGTCGATGCTTGACGCGACCTTCAACGGGAACAACATCATCCCGCAAGGCAACGTCAACTGGCCGCAGCTGAATGTTCCGGCGATCAACGATGCGATGGATGCAGCCGGCCCGATCGCGGTCGGTACAGCGCGCAACGAGGCTTGGGCTGCCATCAACAGGCAGATCGCCGAGCAGGCCCCCGCCATTCCGTGGCTGTGGGACAAGACCGCGCTTATCAACTCGTCGAACGTCAACGCAGTGACCAACGACATCACGACAACCCACGATCTCGCCTTCACTTCGCTGAAGTAGGGATCAACTCGACACAAGGGAGGTCCGGCGTCAGCGTCGGACCTCCCCGTCGATCCCTTCATGCACTGACGTGGCCACATTCATTCTTCGCAGATTGATCTGGATGGTGGTGTCGCTGATCGTGATCAGCTTCCTCACCTTCGTGATCTTCTACACGCTCCCGGCGGCCGATCCGGCGTTGCTGCGTGCCGGCAAGCAGCCGACACCGGAGCTTGTGGCATCGATCAAAGAGTCGCTTGGTCTCGACAAGCCGTGGTACGTGCAGTACGGCACCTACATGAAGGACTTGGTGCTGCACTTTGACTTCGGCTACTCGTACCAGAACAACATTTCAGTCCGTGAGCAGGTCTTCAGCCGGCTTCCCGCGACCATCACACTGGCACTGGGCGGCGCGCTCGTGTGGCTGCTGGTCGGCATCCCGGTTGGCATCATCTCGGCGCTGAAACGGGGCCGTTGGCAGGATCGCATGGCGATGGGGACCGCCCTGGTGGCAATCTCAGCGCCGGTGTTCTTCCTCGGACTCGTCGTCCTGTACCTCTTCTCGGACAACCTCGGAAAACTCCCGTTCGTCAGCATCTTCCCAGGGCAGGGGAGCTACCCCGTATCGGGGACGATCTTCAGCGATCCGGTGGGAGTGATCTCCGCACTCATTCTTCCGTGTTTTGTGCTTGCCGCCAGTTTCGCCGCGATCTACGCACGTTTCGTTCGTGCCAACTTGGTCGAGACCATGAGTGAGGACTACATTCGCACCGCGCGTGCGAAAGGGCTCCCCGAACGCACTGTGGTGTTCAAACATGGGGTCCGTTCGGCGATCACCCCGGTGGTGACGCTGCTTGGACTCGACTTGGGCGTGCTGCTGTCGGGCGCGATTCTCACCGAGACAGTCTTCAACATCCCCGGCGTCGGCAGACTCGCCTATGACGCGGTACAAAAGAGCGATATGCCGACGGTGCAAGGGACAGTCCTTTTGGGAGCGTTCTTCATCATCCTCATGAACCTGATCGTGGACATCGTGTACGGGTTCGTCGACCCCCGGGTGCGTCGCTGATGGCGCTCCTCGAAGTTGAAGACCTCCATGTCCACTTCCACACCGATGATGGCATCGTTCGTGCTGTCGACGGGGTGTCCTACACCGTTGACAAAGGGCAGGCGTTCGGGATCGTCGGCGAGTCCGGCTCCGGCAAGAGCGTGTCGTCGCTCGCTGTCATGGGGCTTGCACGCTTTTCAAGCAATGCTCATGTGACGGGGCGGGTCACCTTCAACTGCATCGACCTGTTGGGCGCGACCGATGACGAGATGCGCCAGCTTCGCGGAAGTGAGATGGCCCTGATCTTCCAAGATCCGCTGTCGTCGCTTCATCCGTTCTACCGCATCGGCGATCAGCTGGTTGAGGCGATCACCGCACATCGGGACGTTCCGAAGGCGGTCGCCAAAAATCGCGCAGCCGAGATGCTTGAACTCGTCGGCATTCCCGAGCCGC
The DNA here is from genome assembly GCA_937871165.1 of uncultured Actinomycetes bacterium. Lineage (GTDB taxonomy): Bacteria > Actinomycetota > Thermoleophilia > Miltoncostaeales > Miltoncostaeaceae > CALMEC01. The sequence continues at coordinate 6,928 of CALMXK010000097.1, read as the reverse complement.
GCAAGCGGATGGAAGGGTATCCGCATGAGTTCTCAGGAGGCATGCGCCAACGCGTGATGATCGCGATGGCGCTGATCAACGACCCCAAACTGATCATCGCCGATGAGCCGACGACCGCGCTCGATGTGACCGTTCAGGCGCAGATTCTCGACCTGCTGACCCGCCTGCAGAAAGAGTTCGACGCCGCTGTGATCATGATCACCCACGATCTCGGTGTGGTTGCCCAGATCACCGATCAGATCGCGGTCATGTACGCCGGTCGCATCGTGGAACATGCCTCAACCGAGGAACTGTTCGCTCGCCCGGAACACCCGTACACGTGGGGCTTGCTGGGCTCGATTCCACGACTGGACCAGCCCTCCGATCAGGAACTCGTCCCGATTCCGGGGCGTCCGCCGTCGCTGATCAACCGTCCAAGCGGTTGCTCCTTTCACCCGCGGTGCTTTTACGCTCAGGACGAGTGCGCCGCGCTCGATCCCGGCCTGAATGAGGCCCGTCCAAATGCCCGTCACGAGGTTGCTTGCCTCTTGCCGACATCTGTTCGCGCGGAGGTTCGCTCGCGCCTCGACGTCGGTGACGTTCCGGATGACATCGTCGCAGGAGTGGATCTGACCGTCGATCCCTCGCTTGGTCATCGTCCGGAGCCGCAGGCCGAGGAGGTCGTCTGATGGGCACTGGTGCAACACCGCTCGTGGAGATTCGGGACCTGGTCAAGCGATTTCCGATCACCGCCGGCCTGCGAAACCGCGAGGTCGGTGCAGTACATGCGGTCGACGGGGTGTCGTTCGATGTGATGCAGGGCGAGACGATCGGTTTGGTCGGCGAGTCCGGATGCGGCAAGTCCACCACAGCTCGCCTGATCCTTCGGCTGCTGGAACCGACAAGCGGCTCGATCCGCTTCGACGGCCATGAGATCGCCGATATGGATGCACCATCGCTCGCGCCGTTTCGCCGCCAGATGCAGATGATTTTTCAGGATCCGTATTCGTCGCTCAACCCTCGAAAGACGGTCGGGGCGATCATCGGTGAACCGTTCGAGATCCACCGTCTGGCGGCAACGGAGGCCGATCGCAAAGGTCGGGTCCAGGATCTGATGGATCTCGTGGGATTGAACCCGGAGCACTACAACCGCTATCCGCACGAGTTCTCAGGTGGGCAGCGGCAGCGCATTGGCGTGGCGCGTGCGATCGCAGTGAAACCACGACTGCTTGTCGCCGATGAGCCGGTCTCTGCCCTGGACGTGTCGATCCAGGCGCAGATCATCAACCTCCTGTCCGATCTGAAACGTGAGCTCGGATTGACGCTTGTCTTCATCGCGCACGACCTGTCTGTGGTGCGTCACGTCTGTGATCGCATCGCGGTGATGTATCTGGGCAAGATCATGGAGATCGCCGAGTCGGATGATCTGGTGGAGGGACCGCGCCATCCGTATTCAAGTGCACTCTTGTCGGCGATTCCAGTGCCCGACCCGGTACTGGCGCGCACGCGGACCCGTCAGGTGCTCGTTGGTGACGTCCCGTCGCCCACCAATCCTCCGTCCGGCTGTCGCTTCCACACCAGATGCGCGCATGCGCGGGACGTCGCCGTGTCGCAGGGCGGCGAGGTGATCGAGGGTGAGCTTGGGGGTGTCCCCGAACTTTGCTCGAACGACATCCCGCCGCTGGAGGAGATCGATGGGCAGGCGGATCACACGTGCGCCTGCTGGTTCCCGCTCACCCGTGAGGCATCCGCCGGGTTGGAGATCACCGGCTAGGTCGGAATCGGTGCCTTGTCGAGCGCGACGGCGAACTTCGCGTTTTGGCCTGCGGCGTCCATCGACGTGATCGTGATGGTGACGCCGAACTGCGACCCGTTGCTGTCGAGGATGCATCGCATGCTGTGGCCGACCTCGGCGACCATGTCGCCCGGGCAGGTCACCGCGTCCGGCGCGCGCCCGATCAGGTGGCCGGCCGCCCGTTTGGCTTGGGTTTCGACGTCCGCTTGTCGAATCCTGACCTCGCCGCCACATCCGGCGGCCGTGGCACCGATGAGCGCAAACACGGCGGCGGCGGTGCGGACATGTGGCAATCCCACGATCATGGGATGCGCTTTTGACGCCGGGAGTGAGGTCCCTGCTCGCTAGGCGAGCATCGGGTCAAGCTTCCCGGCGCGCTCCAGGGCAGAGAGGTTGTCCCAGCCGCCGATGGGAGTGCCATCGATGATGATCTGTGGGACGGTCATCTGTCCGGTGATCTCATGGATGCGCTTGCGTGCCTCCATATCGCTCAGCCCGATGTGGATCTGCTCGTATTCCACGCCCTTGCTGTCAAGGAGCGCTTTCGCGCGCAGGCAGTAGGGGCACTGATCACTGGTGTACATGGTGACTTCGGCCATACCCGCAAGGGTATCAAAGGTGAAGCGGATTCGTCGTGGCTGGGGTGACGCCGTCCGACTCTGCCACGATGGACGAAATTGGCCACTTGACCAATTTCGTGTGACGCCGGGTCCAGTTGCGGCCGGCCCGCAGGGGTTCGATTCGACCGCCCGCGTCGCCGCGCATACGAGGCCGGGGGGCCGCAGGCTGGACCCTTCGAACGTTCGCCAAGTGGCCAATTCGGACCGACGGGAGGACGCCGTTCGTTGGTCGGGGCCGCCCACTGTTCGACAGAGAAACTCGCCAAGTGGCCAATTCTGGACGGCGGCGATGGGGGAGTTCGCTGGCTGAGGCAGCCGACCGGTCGTCGGCGGAATTCGTCAAGTGGCCAATTCGACCAAACGGAGATGGAGAAAACTGCCTGCAAATGCTCAGGTTCCGGAAGTCCGGCGATCAGTACAAACGCGCCAAGTGGCCAATTGGTCGACGATCGACACACCGAGGTCGGCCAATCGTCCAAACCCGCAAATGCGCCAAGGGGCCAATTTCTGCGACTCGCACCTGACCACAACACCGCCAACGACGCACGGTTGGGATGCCGTGCCGGCGCTGCTGATGCGCGCCCGTTGGCGCTGCCACACTCCCAGCGTGTACGAGACCGAGGCGATCGTTCTGCGAAGCATCCGCTACGGCGAGGCGGACAGCGTCCTGACGCTCTACACCCAGGCGCGCGGACGGGTGTCGGCTATCGCCAAGGGCACCCGCAAGTCGACGTCCCGGCTGGGCGGGCGACTCCAACCTGCTGTTCGGGTGCATCTTGGGCTGCACGAAGGGCGCGGCGACATGCAGACCGTTCGCCAGGCGCAGATCGTGGAGGGACACGCCGGACTGTGGATGGAGGGCTACCGCCTTCGGGCATCCGGGTCGATCCTCGAAGCGGCGATGCGGATCCTGATCGAGGAGGAACCGAACGAAGGCGCCTACAACCTGCTGTGCCGGGGGCTCGGGCTGCTCGCCAAAGCACCGCCAACCGAGCTTCCTCCGCGCCATGACTCGATCGTGCTCGGAGTCCACGCCAAGTTGCTCGTGGTCGCGGGACTCCTGCCGCGCCTTGGCAGCTGCTGCGCCTGCGACTCGCCCGGGCCGCTCGTCGCGTTCTCGGCGCGCATGGGCGGCGCGCTGTGCGCGGACCACATGGCCCACGGTGAGCCGGTCGACGCGGCGGTCTTTGCGGCGTTGGCGCAGCTTCTTGGCTCACCCCTCGCGGACCTTCGTGAGCCGTTTCCACGCGGTGTCGCCGACGGGGTCGAGCGGTTGATCGGGCTTGTGCTCCGCGAGCACCTGGGTGTGGTGCTGCGCTCAAACGCTCCGCTCTAGACGGTCCGAACAACGCGGTTCGGGCCCAACATGCCTGGCGGTCGGTGTCTGGTCGTGAGGGCTCCGAATTGGGGCTGGTTCCCGCGATTTGCAGGCATTCTAGTTAACCGTTCTGGTGTCAGACACCAGAACGGTTAACTAGAATGCGAACGTGCAAACGGTCAGCCCAACCACCCTCGCCCGCGCGTTTGCCCTGCTCGCCGCGATCTCGGCGGTAGCGGGGTTCCTCACACAGTCCGGGGATGAAATCGCCGCGGTAGTGATCGGTCTTCCTGTGTTGGCGGTGTTCTGGTGGTTGGCGTCTGCGGACCTCGTCGGAACGCCGCTGTCACACCGATGGAAGGTGATGGTGGCGGTTTCGGGTGTGGTCCTCGTGGGCGCCACCATCACAGCCGCCGTCCGCCGGATTCACCACCACGAGTATTGGGGTACTGCCATGTCGATCTTCTATGGGATCTGGTTTTTCGGAACCGCAATCAGCCTGCTGTGGCACGGCCGGTCGGCGTCGACCCGTACGAGCGATTCCGGCACTTGACGACTCCTGTGGGGCTCCAGTCGGTCCAATCCGCCCCGTAGGTGTGGACGTTCCGGCCATATGTGCTGGGTAGACTTAGATGTCTTGACCCACAACACGCGGAGGCTGCGTGGCGGGACCGAGTTTCCAGGATGTCATCACCAACCTGAACGCCTACTGGGCGTCGCGCGGGTGTGTGCTGATGACCCCGTACCACACCGAAGTCGGCGCCGGAACGTTCAACCCGGCGACTCTGCTTCGAAGCCTCGGCCCCGATTCGTGGCGCACCGCGTACGTGGAGCCGTCGATCCGCCCGACCGACGGGCGCTACGGTGAGAACCCCTTTCGCCTGCAGCACTACTTCCAGTACCAGGTGCTGCTGAAGCCGTCGCCCGACGACGTGCAGGACCTGTACCTCGGGTCGCTGACGGCGCTCGGCATCAACCCGGCCGAGCACGACATCCGGTTCGTCGAGGACGACTGGGAAGGGCCGACCCTCGGCGCCTGGGGCCTCGGCTGGGAGGTCTGGATGGACGGGATGGAAATCACCCAGTTCACCTACTTCCAACAGGCCGGCGGCATCGACCTGACCCCGATCAGTGCCGAGTTGACCTACGGCCTTGAGCGCATCGCCATGTACTTGCAAGGCGTCGGCTCGGTCTACGACCTGGAGTGGGCGCACGGTGTGAGCTACGGCGACGTCTACCACGAGAACGAGCGGCAGTGGTCCAAGTACAACTTCGAGGTGGCGGGCACCGAGGCGCTGTTCGGCCGCTTCACCGAGTACGAAGCCGAGTGTCAGCGCTGCCTGGACGCCGGACTGGTGTTGCCGGCGTACGACCAGGTGCTCAAGTGCAGCCACACGTTCAACCTGCTCGATGCTCGCGGCGTCATCAGCCCCACCGAGCGTGGTGCGTTCATCTGGCGAGTACGGGCGCTGGCGGCCAAAGTCGCCGCCGCCTACCTGGCCGCGAAGGAAGCGGAGGCGGCCGATGCCTGAGCTTCTGATCGAAGTCGGGTGTGAAGAGCTTCCGTCGAGCGCATGCCGAGAGATCGTGCAGCAGGCTCCGGGACTCGTGTCCGCCGCGCTCGCAGCGCACGGACTCAGCGGTGAGCCGGTCGTCTGGGTTGCGCCCCGTCGTTTTGCGGTGAGCGTGACCGGTCTTCCGGAGCGCCAAAGCGGTGAAGCCAAATCGATTGCCGGACCGCCTGCGCAGGCGGCGTTCGACGCCGACGGCAAGCCCACCAAGGTTGCCGAAGGCTTTGCACGCAAACAGGGCGTCGACGTGTCGGCACTTGTTGTGCGCGAAGGAACCGGCGGACGACAGGTCGTGTTTGCAGACGTTCCCGGCGAGTCGATGACGGTTGGCGAGCTCGTGCCGGACATCGCCAAGCGCCTCATCGAAGGCATCCGCTTCGGCAAGACGATGCGCTGGGGCGACGGCACCGGGCTGCGGTTCTCCCGTCCTGTGCGGTGGATCGTCGCAAAGCTCGACGAGAAGACGATCCCGTTCGAGCTGCACGGGTTGACCGCCGGCGACGAGAGTCGCGGGCACCGGTTCATCGGCGGCCCGGTCACGATCACGCATGCATCGAAGTACCGTGACGAGGTCCGCACCGTCGGCGTCGTCGCCGACCACGTGGAGCGCCGGGCCACCATTACCACGGCGCTCGACGCGAAGGCGACGGAACTCGGCACGCAGTGGAAGGACCCGCTCGGCAAGATCGAGGAGGTGCTGTTCCTCGTCGAATGGCCGAACCTGATCACCGGCGCGATCCGCGACGATCACATGAATCTGCCGCCCAAGGTTCTGGTGACGGCAATGCAAAGCCACCAGCGCTACTTCCCGCTTGAGCGCCCCGACGGCTCGCTGTACCCGGCGTTCCTCGCCATCTCCAACGGCGATCCGGCGCACGCGGACATCATTACCCGCGGCAACGAGAGCGTGCTGTCGGCACGCCTTCAAGACGCCACATTCAGCTTCGAGAAGGACCTCCACGCAGGCCTCGAGGAGCTCGACCGCAAGCTCGACACCATCGTGTTCCACCAGGCGCTCGGCACACTGGCCGACAAGCGCGACCGGCTTGCACTCGGGGTCGTCTCCGTTGGTGCCGCAGTCGGTGAGGACGCCACGGCCGCAACGCGCGCCGCGCAGCTTGCAAAGGCGGACCTTGGCGCCGTGCTCGTCGCAGAGTTCTCAGAGCTTCAGGGCTACGCCGGCGCGCACTACGCGCGCCTGTCCGGCGAGAGCGATGACGTGGCGCAGGCCATCGAGGAGCACTACCTGCCGGAGGGACCCAACACCCCGACGCCGAGTACCGCACCCGGTGCGCTGCTTGCCGCAGCGGAGAAGGTGGACGCGCTCGTGGGTGCGTTTGCCATCGATGAGCGTCCCACCAGTTCCAAGGATCCGTACGGGCTTCGTCGCGCCGCCGCCGGGCTTGTCCGTATCGCGCTTGAACGTGGCTGGGACGTGGATCCCCGCGCGCTGTTTGCCGCCTCATATCAGGCGTTCGCCGCCCAAGGTGCAAAGCTCGTGAACGACGAGCCGACCACGCTCGATCACCTCGACGCGTTCGTGGCCGATCGCCTGGCGTTCCATTTGGACAGCGAGGGCGTCGGTGCTGAAGCCGCGACGGCCGCGACCAACACCCATGTCGGTGGACTGGGCGCGACCGCCGCG
>CALMXK010000096.1 GCA_937871165.1 uncultured Actinomycetes bacterium | reverse complement strand
GGCGTGGTGCGCCCTGGCGGTCGACGCGCTCCTCGCCGGCCGGCCGCTGCCTGCGGCGTCGCTGGTGACACCCGCGGTGCCGGTCCCCGCAGCCGGACATGACGGCTCGACTCGGCTTCCCAGCGGCATGAGCGTGCAGGACGTCATCGACGACTGGATCAATGTGTTCGGCTTCAGCGACGAAGCCTACGGACCGCGCAAGGTGCTGTCTGACTACATCCGGCGCAAGCTGATCTTCTCGTTCGAGCAACCACGGCGCTCGCGCATATTCGCGATGGAAATGATGCGCGGAGCACCGGTGCTGCGCACCATGCTCACCACATCCAAGCGTCGCACCGACCAAGCGGTTGCGGTGATCCGGAACTGGATCGAGCTCGGGCTGATGGAGCCGGTGGACCCGCTGCTGCTGCTGTTCAACACCTGGGCCATCACCCAGTTCTTTGCGGAACACACGGAGCAGATCCTCTATTTCACCGAGCAGCCGGAGCTGGACGCTGCAGCCCGGGAAAGAATCATCGCGCAGAGCATCGCGTTCATCTTGCGGGGCGCGGGTATCCGCTGACAGGCTTTGCATCGCCCGGCCGCGGGGTCCGGGGCGCCTGGGTTGGCCATCGTCGCACCGGAATGCGCCGCGTGTTCCATGCTGGCAGGCCTGCTTGCAGCGCAAGGCGAGCCAGTTCGGTCGATGGTTCAGCCGGCAGGCCTTTCGCATCGGCGCGTCCGTTGCGGGACAAAGGTACGGGGCCGACCCGGCTCAGAAGACTCCCGACGGGAAGTCCCTCGTCCAGCTCGCGAAGACGAACACAGTCGACGAACGCGCGTAGCAGCCGCTCGAACTTGTCCTCCCCGCAGAACGTGCCCGAGGTCAGGTGCCACAAGTTGGCCAGCGCGAGCATCGATCCGTCAGCGATTCCGTCGTGGCCGACCGCACGAGCCTGGGGCTCGACGAGTTGGTCGACGATCTTCGCCGTCACCATGAACCGCTTGTGGATGGGTACGACCTTCGCGCGTTCTGGGTCCAAGGCGCCGAGGACATCGAGGACACGTTGTCGACCGACCCGGCTCTTTCGCATCTTCGCGAAGTGGAGCTCCTCGGCCGACTGGCCCACGATCTGGCGTGCCTCTTCATCTGTCAACGAGATCGAGGCGAGCGCGAACACTGGTTGATCGGGGTCCAGCAGGTTTTGTCCGGTGTTGCCGGATTCGTCCATCGACACGATCGGCAGGTCCATGCCGAACAGTTTCGCCGCGTTCGCGCGCAGCCAGCGCCCGAATTTCGGCGCACACGAGGTACCGAACGAATGCTCGGCCATCTATCTGGGCGACTGCCGCGCTGATCTCCTGGACAAGCGTCGCGCCATACAGACTCTGCGAGCTTCCAGCACGTCGGTAGCGACCCCGGGTCGACGTGGAGTACCGATCACGAACGCAACATTCCGTTGACCCAGCGCTACTGGACAAGCGTGCTCTCGACGCGTTGGTGATGTGCTGTCGGATGCTTGCCGGCGCCATCTCGGACGACTGCATTGATCCAGGTTGGGTCTCGGAGCGACCAGGTCGAGAGGTCGTGCCCATCCGGAGTCTCGAGGACTACTGCGATTTGTCCCTGCGCTTGGAGCCCGGTGGCGAGCTGTTGGCCGAGGTGCTTTCCGGTCCCGTTGTCGTCGTTGTCGGTGACGATCGTGATGTCGAGGTTGTCTCTCGTGGCAACATTGGCGATGCGGGCGGCGACTGTCGGGTCGAGAGCGTTGGTGCCGAGGAGTCCGACGGATCGGTAGCCGGCTTGGGCTGCGATGAGGGCGTCGGGGATGCCTTCGCAGATCAGGAGTTGGCCTTGCTGGGCGGGACCGGGCGGCACTGCCCACGTGAGCCTTGGGTTCGGGGCGAGCGCGGCGGAGGGGTTGTCGTACTTGCCGTATCCGGGTCTCGGTTCGAGCGCTCGTGTTTGGACGTAGCGGATCTGGCCGTTGACGTCGAGGGCTGGGAACGTGGCTCCAGGGCCGGCCCCGTATGGGATTCCGCGTGATCGGCGCAGTCGGTCGCGGCCGGGGTCGGCGCCGACGTGGTTGGCGCGGAGTACGTCATCGCCAAGGCCCCGATTGTGGAGCCACTCGCGCACCGGCGCCCCGAGCGGGGACCAGAGCAACCGGGCGCAGATGTTTGCGTAGGCGACGACGCGCTCTGAACCGCCCTGGGTCTGATGGAGGCTTGGTGGTTTGGTTTTCGTTCAGCCCGCTGGTGCGAGTTGAGCGTAGTGGGCGGCTTCGAACTCGGCCGGCGGGATGTCGCCGAGCGCGCTGTGGAGCCGTTGATTGTTGAACCAGTGGACCCAGCTGAGCGTCGCAAGTTCGACGTCATCGACGGTCCGCCATGGTGATCGCCGGTGGATCAGCTCGGTCTTGTAGAGCCCGTTGACGGTCTCGGCGAGCGCGTTGTCGTAGCTGTCGGCGATCGTGCCGATCGATGGGCTGGCACCGATCTCGGCGAGTCGTTCGGTGTAGCGGATCGAGGTGAACTGCGACCCGGCATCGGAGTGGAACACCAGTGTCGAGTGCCGGGCCCCGCGTTGGAAGCAGGCCATGTCGACCGCGTCGAGGACCATGTCGGTGCGCATGTTGCCCGCGACCCGCCACCCGACGATCGTGCGGGAGAACACGTCGATGATGAAGCACACGTATGCCATCCCGGCCCACGTCGGCACGTAGGTGATGTCGGTGACCCAGAGAGCGTTCGGATGGGCGGCGGTGAAGTTGCGGTCGACGAGATCCGGGGCGCGTGTCGCTGCCGGATCGGGGCGGGTGGTGAACACCTGGCGGCCGCGACGCACACCGCGCAAACCGTTGTGGCGCATGAGTCTGGCAACTTGATCACGGCCGACGTCCTCGCCGGCGCGACGCATCGCTTTCCACATCTTGCGCGCCCCGTAGACGCCGTAGTTCGCGTCGAACAACACCTTGATCATCGCTGCCAGCACGACATCACGCGCCGCGCGCGCCGACGTCGATCTGGCCTTCGCCGAGTAGTACGTGCTCGGAGCGATCTGCAACACCGTGCAGACCGGCTCGACACCGAGCTCGTCGCGGTTCGCGTCGAGGAACTCGACGATCATCGCTGTGGACGGTCGAGCTCCGTCGCGAAGAAAATCGAAGCCCGCCGCAAGATCTCGTTCGCGCGACGCAACTCCTTCACTTCCTGCTCGAGACGCTTCACCCGCTCCGCCTCCGCCGAGGTCACCCCGGCGATCTCGCCGCCATCGATGTCGGCCTGCTTCACCCACGACCGCACCGACTCGACCCCGTAGCCGAGCTGCGCCGCGACCCGCTTCACCGCCCCATGCGCCTGCCCCGTCTCAGCGCGGATCTTGCGCACCAACCGGACAGCCTGTTCCTTCTGCTCAACCGTGTACCGACGCGTGGTCGGCTTGACCTGTGAACCCATGACTCCATCCTCGTTTCCAAGAGTTGAAGCCTCCGCGGATCCCAGGGCGGTTCAAAGTCCGCCGCGCATCGAACCCGCTCGAGTTCGGGTTGCAACTCTCCGCCGTCTTGTGCCGCGCCAGGGTCTCGACA
>CALMXK010000095.1 GCA_937871165.1 uncultured Actinomycetes bacterium | reverse complement strand
CCGAGATCTACACTAGATCGCTCGTCGGCAGCGTCAGATGTGTATAAGAGACAGGACCCGCGTCTTGGAGATTCGGTACGTCGCGATCATCCGCTTCAGCGTGGCCGCCGGGCACGGCAGCGGCGTGAAGTACCCCCACAGTTTCAAGCACAGGTACCGGGCGTGGCGCGGATGGGCGATCGCGAGATTCACCACGTCGGCCGGTCCGAAGTTGCCGCGACGGCCGAAGATCCGTTTGACGCCGGTGTCGTGTGCGGCGGGGTCCCAGCCGAAGCGCTTGGTGCCCCAGTCGAACGTGAACCCGGTCAGGGCGCGCGCCGCCTCGCGGATGTCACGTTCGGTGTACCCGTTGTTCACGCCGAGGGTGTAGAGCTCAAGCAGCTCCCGCGCGAAGTTCTCGTTGGGGTCGGCCTTGTTGGAGTTGGCGAGGTCGAGGAACATCTGCATCGCCCGGTCACGCAGCATCGTGTGCATGAGCGCCCTGAACGACCCGAGCGCATAGCGGCGAAGGGCCCAGTAGTGGCCGACCATCCAACGGTTGTTGCCGACCTTGTCGTTGGACACGGCGAAGTGGTCGTGCCAGTTGAGGGTCATGCGCTCCACCAGCTGGTGGCGACCGCGCACCGCGCGATCCAACCACCACAACACGTCGTGGCCCCACTCGTTGAACGGGTCGATCGGCCGGCCGCCGACAGTCGCGGCGCGCGTGGGACGAAGCTGTGCGCCGGAGGGGCGGAGCATGTTCTGGCCCGCTGCCGACACGCCCAGGCGGGAGTAGGTGTTGAGCTCCGCCGGAAGCGCGCCGAAGCCCGCTCGCCAGTAGAGACGTTCGATTCGTGGTCGCGTTGTCGTCGCCATCAGGGAGCCGTCCGTCTGATCTTGGGTTTGACGACCTTCATGTGCCATCGCATCCCGAGTGCCCGGTGATTGGCGACGGCGCAGTAGAGCGTGTAGGTGCCGGGTCGCAGCCGCACCGTGATGGTGCCGTGCTCGCCGGGGAGATAGATCTTCGAGTGTCCGACGATCCGCTTCGTCGAGCGGCGAAGTACCCAGATGTCGTGCTGGTCCTCGCCGATATTGTTGAAATTGATCCGCCAGAGTCCGGATGGGCCGAAGTTGCGCGACCCGTTGAACGTGAACTCGTCAGCGTGAATCAAAATGGGCGCAGGCGGAAGTGCTGCGGTGACCATGTGCCTCCCTGGGTTGTCGGCGCCTTGAGCCGATCCGGTCGAAGCTTGTGTAGCTACCCTACGGGTGATGCCCGCAAGGTCAACCCCGCATGGTGCGCCAGATCACACCCGCCCCCTCCCGCTGCTTCGTCCACCGGGCGACTGGCGGCGTGTCCCGGTTGAACCGGTCGGCGAGCCACTGGTCGAGGTGCGCGACATCAACCCGCGCATCATCGACGACCCCAAGTACCAGCAGATGGGACTCGCCGGATCACGCGCGGTTGCGGTGATTCGGGAGGGTGTCGCCGAACGTTTGAACCGCGTCGTGGGCTGTCTGCCGGACGAAATGACGCTGGTCGTGTGGGACGCTTGGCGGTCGTTTGAGACGCAGCAGGCGCTCTACGAAGGATGGATGGCGGACCTCGCTCGCAAACATACAGAATGGTCACAGGAGGTCTTGCATCGTGAGACCGCCCGCTACGTGAGCGTCCCGAGTCGCGACCCGACATGCCCCGCGCCGCACATCACAGGTGGCGCGATCGATCTGACACTGGCGGACGCCGACGGCAGGCCGCTCGACCTTGGGACGGACTTCGACGCCTTCGTTCCGCAGGCCGGCGCCACAGCGCTCGAGCAGACGCCGTCGGCCGCGCGCGACAACCGCCGCCTGCTGTTTTGGTCGATGGCGGCCGAGGGCTTCACGGCATACGTCGAGGAGTGGTGGCACTTCGACTTCGGGGATCAATTTTGGGGATCGATCACCGGGCAACCGGCCAGGTACGGGCCGATCGAGCCGCCAACCTAGGCTCGTGGGGCCTCGCGTCTGGTCCGCGTGGCCACTGGGTCACCCGAACCCGTGCTGCCGAGCGAGGGCGTCGCGACACGCGGCGCCAGCGCTGCGGCGCGTTTTACGACGTCGATCGTCGATGGTTCCATGACGATCATAGTTTGTCAGGATGGCGCGCCCGACCTACGCTGCAGCCATCAGCACGAACCGACAAAGGCCCACACCGTGAGCCGACTGGATCGCGGGCAGCGACGGCTGCTGTCGCTGGCGGTTGCGTCGCAGGCGTCCATCTCCGTCGCCTCGTGGGGGCTCGGTGCGCTCGGCCCCGAGCTGCGGGAGACCTTTCAGCTGAGTGCCGCGCAGCTGGGGCTGATCCTGGCGGCGGGCTTCATCGGCAATGCGGTGATCCTGATCCCCGCGGGGACGATCGTCGATCGGCACGGGCCGCGACGCCCGCTGATCGCGGGCGGGTTGGTGTCGGGCCTCACCCTGGTGGGCGCCGGGTTCTCCTCGTCGGCGCTGCTCGTCGGGATCGCCCTGTTTTGCTACGGACTGACCGGGGCGTTCGTGGCGGTCGCGGGGACCGTTTCGATCTTTCACGGCTTTGACGCAGCGTCGCGCGGCACCGCCCTGGGCTTTCGCCAGATGGCCGTCTCCTTGGGCGGGTTGGTGGCCGCCGGTCTGCTTCCGGCGCTCGCCGCACTCGGCGGTGTTCGCCTTGCGCTCGTCACGTCGGGAATCATTGCGGGCACCTTTGCCACGCTGTTCGGTCTGGCGAGTCCGCCCGGTGCGTTGCATGCAGGCGATCGCAGCCGGCCGCGTGGGCTCGACATCGCCGGGCTGATGAGGATCCCGGGGCTCTGGCGGGTCGTCGCGATCAGCGCGGTCCACGTCTCCGCGCTCACCACCCTGTTGAATTTTTCGGTGCCGGCGATTCGTGACGAAGGCGCATCCGTCGTCGTCGGCGCAGTGCTGTTCGGGGTGGTGAGCGTCTCGGCGATGATCGCGCGACTGGCGTGGGGGCGCATCGCGGACGTTGCAGGCGGGACGCGGCGGCGGGCGTCGCTTCGCGACGTCGGAATCGTGACCGTTGTCGGCGCGCTGTTGTACTTCCTGGTGGCGCCGCTCGGGCCTGCGGTGCAGATGCCGGTTGCCTTCATCTTCGCGTTCGGCGCGACCGGGGCAAACGGGGTGCTCTACCTGATCGCCGGCGAACTCACCGGTCCGGCACGGGCCGGGCAGGCGGTTGGGCTGACTTCGATGGCGCTGTTTGGCGTCAGCGGCTTGGTGTCGCCGCTGCTCGGATTCCAGGCCGACCACTGGGGCTTTCGTTCGTTGTGGCTGGATGCCGCCGTATTCGGGCTGCTCAGTGTCATTCTGACCCTGGGATTGCCGGCCGATCGACGCACCTGAATCGGGACGGACGTCGAACGTCCAGGACGGTGGTGTGCACTAGAGTTCCCGGCGTGCCTACGACTCACGCCGCACAGCCGGCGAAGGGGTTGGCGCTCGTCCCGGCGCTGTTCAGCCTCGTCAAGTTCGCCCACACGGTGTTCGCGTTGCCGTTCGCGCTCGCCGGGGCTCTGCTTGCCCGCATGGAGGTCCCCTCCGCGGCGCGTCTTGGCTGGATCCTGCTCGCCATGGCCGGTGCCCGGTCGCTCGCAATGGCGCTCAACCGGCTGATCGACATGCCCCTGGACGCGCGCAACCCGAGGACCGCGAGCCGTGAGCTTCCTTCGGGAAAGCTCACTCGCACCCAGGTGGTCGTGTTCAGTGCGGGCTCGCTTGCGGCGCTGCTGGTCGCCGTCAGTCAACTGCCACGCCTGACGTGGGTGTTGTGGCCCGTCCCCGTGGCCCTGTTCGTGATCTACCCGTACATGAAGCGCTTCTCCTGGGCATGCCACCTGGTACTTGGGCTCAGCATCGGGATCGCACCGATCGGCGGGTGGATCGCGGTGACCGGTGAGTTCGCTCCCGCGGCCTTCGCTTTGTGGATCGCGGTGGCGGCATGGGTGGCCGGATTCGACATGCTTTACGCGCTGCTCGATGTGGACAGCGACCGGCTGACCGGCATTCACTCGGTCCCGACGCGCTTCGGTGAGCGGGGCGCCCTGATCGGCTGTCGCATCATGCACGTGATTGCGGTGGCGGCGATGGTGGTGGCCGGTGTACTGGTCGACGCCGGTGTGTGGTACGCCGTCGGCGTGGCCGTGTGCGCCGCCATCTTGTTGTGGGAGAACGTCGCGGTGCGCGGTGGTGATCGGCGTGCGGTGCAGCTTGCCTTTGGCGTGGCAAACGGGGTTGTCGCCTTCGTCTACTTCGCGTTCGTGCTCATTGAAGTGGTGACGCACTGATCGTCGGACGCGGGCTCGGCAAGAGCTACGGGCACCGCGCAGCGCTGACGGGCGTCGACATCGACGTGGCCGATGGTGAGCTGGTGGCGTTGGTCGGGCCAAACGGCGCAGGCAAGACGACGCTGCTTCGCATGTTGGCCACGCTCCACCGACCCCAGACGGGACGCCTGACGGTGTTCGGTCACGAGTTGCCCAGTCGGGTCGATCAGGTGCGCGCCAAGATCGGCTACCTGGGCCACGATCCACTCGTGTACCTGGACCTCACGCCGTGGCAGAACCTGCGGCTGTTCGCCGACCTGTACGGCGTCGATTGGAACCGCTCCGCGATCGAGGACCTGTTGGATCGCGTCGGCTTGCTGCCCCGTGCCTACGACGTGGTGCGTACCTTCAGTCGGGGCATGGTTCAGCGCTTGGGTGTCGCGCGGATGCTGCTCCACGACCCTCAACTGTTGCTGCTCGACGAGCCGTACGCGGGTCTGGACGCGCCGGGGGCGACGCTTCTGGACGCCGTCATCGCGGAGGGCCGCACCGCAGTCATCGTCACGCACGACGTGAACTGGGCTGCGCACCACGCCACACGCATGATGGTGCTGCGCGGAGGACGCGTGGTCGACACCCTGGTCGTGGCGGACGCGACCGACCCCGACGCCATCGTCAGTCGCTACCGGGAACTGGTGGCATGAGCCGGTCGCTCCGCCAGATCCGCGCCCTTGTGCGAAAGGACCTGTGGCTTGAGATGCGCACGCGCGACACGGTTGTCGCGATGGGGCTGTTCGTCGTGATCGCCATGGTGATTTTGCAGTTCGGCTTCGGGACGCGCGAGACCGATCTGACCCGGTTCGCCGGTGGCCTGCTGTGGGTTCCGATCACGTTCGCCGCGGTCCTCGGCGTGGGGCGCAGCTACGTGGCCGAACGGGAGCAGCGCGTGCTCGACGGTTTGCTCGTCGCCCCGACCTCGCGCTTTGCCATGCTCATCGCGCGGGCGATCTCCATCACCGGGTATCTGCTGGTCGTCGAACTGGTGGCGATTCCCTTGCTCGGCGTCTTCTTTGTCCGCGGGCCGTACTGGGGGAGTGTCGGGTGGATCGCGCTGGCCGCGCTCCTGGCCGATGTCGCCATTGGCGTACTCGGCACACTCGTGGCGTCCATGGCCGTGTTCACCCGCGCACGTGAGCTCGTGATGCCGGTGATTTTCCTTCCGCTGCTGCTCCCGGTCGTGGTCGCCGCGGCCGGGGCGACCCACGCCGTCGTCGGTGGCCATGACATGACGAGCTACACCCGCTACTGCGTGTTCCTGGTCGGGTTTTCGGTACTGTTCGCCCTTGTGGCGTTTGCGACCTACGAAGCGGTCTTCGATGACTGATCCACCGGTGGAATCCGTCCGCGTCGGGCGGGGCGCCGCGCTGTGGTCCGTGGCCGCGGCCGTCTGCATGGCAATCTCGGTGGCGGGTTCGTATTGGATCGCGCCCGAGGACGTGGAAGGGCCGATTCAGCGTCTGGTCTTCCTGCACGTTCCGATCGCCGTCGTGTCGCTGATCGCGTTCGGCGTCGCGTGCGTGGCGGGGCTCATGTACCTGCGTACGCGCAGCCAGCGGTGGGACGACATCGTCGTGGTCTCCTGCGGTCTCGGTCTGCTGTTTACCGTTCTGGCCATGATCACCGGCTCCATCTGGGCGAAGGCCTTCTGGGGGACGTGGTGGTCCTGGCAGGACGCGCGCCTGGTGACGTACCTGATCATCGGGCTCATCTACGCCGCGTTCTTCGTCCTTCGCTCGTCGAGCGACAGCGGTGCGCAGGCGCGGTTTTCCGCAGTCTTTGCGGTCGTCGCCTTCGCATCGATCCCCTTGTCGTTCTGGGCGGTTCGGACCGCGGAGAGCGCAATCCACCCGGTTGCCCTCGATCGCAACGGGCTGCAAATGGACGGTCCGACGGCGCTGTGGTTCGTGATCGGACACGTGGCCATGACCGTCGTGTTCATCGCGCTCCTCAAGGTGGAGCTGCTGCAGCGTCAGATGGAACGGCGCCTCTCATCAATTCGTCTGGCCCTCGAGGAGTCTGCACAGTGAACGACTACATCGTCGCGTCCTTCGTCGTCGTGTGGTTCGTCTTGCTGATGTACCTGGCGGTCATCGCGATGCGCACCGCCAAGATGTCGCGCGAGGTGGAGCTGCTCTCACGTGTGCTTGCGCGTGGCGCCACCGAGAGCGAGATTCCGCCGGCTCCGTGACCTCGCTCGTGCCGTGCTGTCCGTTCTTGTAAGGATTTCGAGAGGTTCCTTCGAGTTTGCGCCGGTCGCGTCGATAATGGAGCACGAGATCACCGAGAGAGGACCAGTATGAGGACGGGACTGACCGCTGCGGGGACGGCAGCGATCCTTGCCATCGCTGCACCGCAGGTACTTGCGGTCCAAGGACAGCCGCTGCCAAGCAGCACCGCGGTTGTCGTCGCATGGGAACCCGGGTCGCGCTCAAACGTCATCGTGTCGACCAGCGGACGTGTGTACGCAGTGCACTCGCTTCGCCGATACCGCGTGGGCACTCGCGTGCGCATCCGCGGCGTCAAATGGGGTCGCATGGGACTTGGCATCAAGTGGGGTCTCAACCCACGCGGGATCAAGTGGGGCATCCGGATGGCGTCGAACGGCACGTACAAGGCCGGGCTCGCGCCGTTTGGCACCCAGCGCACGATGGCACTGCGTGGCGTCGTGCTGCGCCGGTGGAGCGGCCGGGTGGCCATCTCCTTCCGCGGGTCCGTCATCTTCCTTCCGATCTCACGTGGCGCCGTCTGGCTGCCGGGTGGCACGCTGACGAAGGCCGGCATGGTCGGTGAAGTCGGCTCCAAGAGCGTCTTCAAGTTGAACCTGGCCAACGGGGCTGCGGCGGTCACCGGTGCGACGCAGGTGTCGCCGCCCATCCCGCAACAGTCCATCCCGTTCGCGGGCAAGATCACCTCGATCGACCTGACCAACGGCACGATCGTTGTCAGCGCGACGAAGAACCCGCAGTTCCCGATCGTCCTGACGTTGACGTTCCCCGAGGGCATGGACCTCACGGTCTTCACCGTCGGCACCCACATTGCCGGAACGTTCGTCACGTCGCAGACCGGTCCCGAGCTGTTCGTGACCGGGATCTCGAAGAACCAGAACTTCGCGCAGGCCGATGATCCGGCGACCAACCATTCGGCTCCGGCGCCGAATCCGCTCGACCTGCAGGCCATCAAGCAGCTTCGACTGAGCTGGGACGCGGCCAAGGTCGCCGGCAAGTTCACCCAGCAGGGCAACGGTCTCTACACCAGTCAGCGCCAGCAACTCGCGCTGATCGAGCGGGCCATCATGCGCAATCAGCAGCAGCCGCTCGTCCTGCTGAAGGTCAAGGCGTTCATCGATCGCGTCAAGGGCGCGGTGCCGCTCCCGCCCTCGAGCAATTCCGGCGGCCCGCCTCAGATCGACGTGACCTACCAGACCGAGGTCGTCGCCCAGGCGCAGGCGCTGTACGCGCAACTGACCGACTGACATTCGTGCGCGGCAACCGGTCCGATGGTGACATCGGGCCGGTTTGTCGTCTGCGCGCGCCGGGTATGAACTGCGAACGAACCGCTCCGACAACTCCCAAAAAGCTCCTCCACCAATGTGGAATTTGCAAAATGGGTTGCGAAACGTCGGGAGATGTGTAGGCGTTCTGACGGAGGCCTGATAGAAAGCGGTTTGTAAACGCCAGCAATGGCGAACATCGGGTTCGGCGAGGGGGTTCGCCGACTCGTCCCAATCCGCAGTCTCCCAAAGAGGACCAATGAAGGCGAAAGCCGTAGTGGGTTGCGTGGTGGCGGCCGTTGCCGTGTCCACGCCGCAGGCGCTGGCGTCGGAAGCCGTGCCGCTCAAGACCCGTGAGGGTGTCGTTGTGGCATGGCAGGCACGATCGAAGACCGCCGTCGTGGTCATGTCCAACCAAAAGGTCCTCGTCATCCATTCGCTGCGCCGCTACCGCGTGGGACGGTGGGTGCGCGTGCGCGGTGTCAAGTGGGGGAGCTACGTCTCCGGGGTCAAGTGGGGCTACCGGCCGTGGGGCGTCAAGTGGGCGATCCCGATGGCCAAGAACGGCACGTACCGCTCGACGCTCACCGATCTTGGGCGGGTTCGTCACACGATGAGCCTCCGTGCCACGGTGATTTTCCGCGGCAAGCGTCGCATGGTCGTCTCCGTTCCGGGCGCCAGCTGGGTGATCCGGTTCGGCCGTCGCGCTGTGTGGCTCCCCGGCCCGAAGCTGGTGAATGCAAACGCGCCGAGCGGGTTCGGCATGAAGGTCAACATGCAGCTCAAGTTGGCGGCCGACGGCTCCGTTGAGATCGCCAAAGTCGGTCAGATCAAGCAGCCGACGATTGGGGCCATCATCCCGGTCGCAGGCACCGTGCTGCGTCGCGACGGCGTCACACGCAAGCTGAGCGTCGCCGCCGGTGGTCCCTCCGGGGTCGTGGTCACCGTGACCGTACCGGCCGGTGTGAACCTGGGTATGTACCCCGTGGGATCCGAGGTCTCCGGCACCGTCATGGCGGGCAGCGCCCAGACAGAGCCGATCCTGACCGGCATCTCGCGCAACGATTCGTTCCCTGCAGCCGATACCGCTGCCAGCACGATCGGCGCGGCCGTTCCTCCTGGGACCGATTCGGTGGTGCCGGGCAACAACGAGTCGACCATCGGCGGCGGCGGCGCGACGCCGAACGTGCCGTCGGTCCAGCCTCCCGGTCAGCCCTCCCCGGACGACGGGCAGACACAGTCGCAGCTCGACGACATCACCCAGATCCGCTCAGGGTGGGATGCCGCAGCCTCCGGTGAGACCCCACTGGTTGCAAGCACCGGTCTCTACACCGGTCAGTCGGCTGTCTCTTATACACATCTCCGAGCCCACGAGACTAAGGCGAATCTCGTATGCC
Source organism: uncultured Actinomycetes bacterium (assembly GCA_937871165.1). GTDB lineage: Bacteria > Actinomycetota > Thermoleophilia > Miltoncostaeales > Miltoncostaeaceae > CALMEC01. The sequence continues at coordinate 18 of CALMXK010000095.1, read as the reverse complement.
GTCTTCTGCTTGAAAAAA
>CALMXK010000094.1 GCA_937871165.1 uncultured Actinomycetes bacterium | reverse complement strand
AAGCAGAAGACGGCATACGAGATTCGCCTTAGTCTCGTGGGCTCGGAGATGTGTATAAGAGACAGGCTCAGCACCGGCACCCTGCTGTGCCTCCTTGCCGCCGCCACCTATGCGATCGGTGTCGTGGCGCAGAAGCCGGTCCTTGCCCACCGGTCGGCCCTGATGGTCACATGGAGCGCCTGCATGGTCGGGCTCATCGTGTGTCTGCCTTACGCACCCGCGCTCGTCGACGAGCTTCAGACAGCCGCTCCCAGCGCCATTTGGTCCACCGTCTATCTGGGCGTAGTTCCGACCGCCATCGCGTTCACCACATGGGCGTATGCGCTGACGCACCGCACCGCCGGCAAGATGGCGAGCATCTCGTTCCTGGTGCCGCCGCTCGCAGTCCTTCAAGGGTGGCTCGTGCTCGGCGAGACTCCGGCGGCCTGGGCGCTCGTCGGCGGGGCCATCGTGCTCGCGGGAGTGATGGTGGCGCAGCGGCGCTGAGCGTCCCTGTCCATTCTGGTGCCGGGCACCTCGCAGGACAGCCCGCGGCGTGAAGCATCCTTGTCCGTCCTGGTGCCGGGCACCTCACAGGACACGGCGTCGAACGCCGTATTCACCGTTTACATGAGCCGTTTCAACTGAAAGCATCCGGCCACCGGCAATCACGCCGGGATTCCCAAAGGAGCAGACGAATGCAGCGCATCCGCAGGCCCTCGCCGTCGATCATCGTCGCGGGCGTGGCCGTATTCATCGCCACCACCGGTGGCGCGCTTGCCGCCATCGCGAACAACTCCATCCTCTCGAAGCACATCAAAGACGGCGAGGTCCGCCGCGCCGACATCCGCGCCGGGGCGGTCGACTCGGCGAGGGTGGCCGACGGGTCCGTGTCCGTCGCCGACTTGGCACCGGCAACCCGGGCTGCCCTCAAACCGATGTGGGCCGTCGTGACCGCCACCGGCACGAAAGCCCGCAGTTCAGCCGGTGTGACGGCCGCTTACTCCGGCGCATCTTTCTACACGGTGACGTTCCCGGTGAGTGTCACCAACTGCGCGTACTCGGCCACGATCGGCGCCACCGGTACGAACTACGGTGGGCATGGCGAAGTCTCCGTTTACAGCAGTCCGCTGGGACCGAAGGCCGTGACCGTCGTGACGCATGACAGCGCCGGCGCCTTCTCCGACCGTCCGTTCCACCTGGTGGTGGTCTGCTAGTCCTGGTCGTCTGCGGCGGTCACCGTCTCCGGACGGTGCCGCCCAGCGGCAATGGGAGGCGTGAGGGTGGCTCGGCGGTGCTCAGCGTCCCTGTCCACCCTGGCGCCGGGCACCTCGCAGGACACGTCGGCTCGCGCACCGCTCACCGGTGCACATCGCGACCAAACACCCCGGGAGGTGTGCCGACCGCGTTGCGAAAATCGCGCGCGAGATGCGCCTGGTCGGCATACCCGAGTTCGGCTGCCAGGCGTGCCAGGGACTGCTGCGTCCCGGCCTCGATCCTGACTGCGGCCTCCTGCAGCCGGTGGCGACGAATCGCCCACTTGGGACTCGCTCCGACATGTTCGACAAACAGGCGCTGGAGCGCACGAACCGTCAGCCCCGCATGGGCCGCAAGTTGCTCGACGCGGACGATCGACCGATCGGCCGACAGTGTTTCCATCAGTGAGACGGCCAGCATGCACTTGGGGTCGGGGACCGGCGCGCTGACCCCCCGAAGCCAGTCCGCGAGAACGCGCGCAGCCTCCTCATGACTGGGCGCGTCGAGCACGCTTTCCTCAACACTCAGCGCGGTTGGGAGCGCGTCGGCGAGTGGCACGAGACGGTCCGTGAACGTCGAAGCGGGCCGGTCGAAAACCGCCTGAGTGGCCCCGGCTCGGAGCTTGACCGCCCGAACGCACCCGACCCCGCTGAGCGTCCTCGTCCACGTCTCGGTCCAGACACCCACGACGCGGCTGGCGCCACGTTCCATCGCGATGTGGACGCATGGGTCGCCAAGCAACTGGACGGTGTGCGGTTCTTGCCCGGCGAGGTCCCAGGCACCGGTCCAGAAACAGTCCACCGTATCCGCCAGATCCGGAGGTGGCGCAAACATCTGCACCTCGACGCGGGACCCGCTCGAGCGACTCGACACGAGCCCGCGCGATCGCCCATTTCCGGCCGGTCGCATTTGTTCAAGCGGACGTTGTCGCATCTGGTTACCGTCCTGCCACCACACGAAAGGAGTCAGCAATGCCTGATGTCACCATCATGGACATCTCCGATATCGAACCATACTCCGGCCCTCACGCCCTTCCCGGAATCCGGTATCGGGCGGCGCGTCAGGCCCTCGGCGTCGAAGCGTGGGGAATGAACGTCATCGAGCTGGACCCGCACTGCGTCGACTATCCGGAGCACAACCATGTCGCCGATGGGCAGGAAGAGGTCTATGTGGTCCTTGACGGGTCGGCCACTGTTCATCTTGCGGATGCACGGCACGAATTGCATCGCGGGCAGATGATGCGCGTCGCCCCGTCGCAGGTGCGCAAGTTCACCACTGGAGAGGACGCGGTGACGTTGCTCATCATCGGGGGCACCCCCGGGGCGGCGTACGCACCCGAGTCCTGACCACAGCGGAACAGAGCCGAGCGACATGAGGTCGCTGTCCATCCTGGTGGCGGGCACCTCACCCGACACCAGGCGTCGGCCCCGCTGCCCGCGCGACACTAGGTCACGGTGCCGCGCACATTGAAGCGAGGATCGCGCCACTCGTCGGTCCGTATGACCTCCACGAGCGCCATCGCCGCGTCATGGACCTCGGCGTAGGACACGTACAGGGGGGCGAAGCCGAACCGCAGGACGTCGGGTTCGCGGAAATCGCCCACCACCCCGCGCGCAATCAGGGCCTGAATGATCGCGAACCCCTCGGGGTGGCCAAGCGAGAGGTGGTTGCCGCGAAGATCCGGCTCACGCGGTGAGTGCAGTGTGAATGCACCCGGGACCTCACGCTCCACGACATCCAGAAACAGCGCTCCCAGCTCGACCGCCTTGCGTCGGCTGTCGCCCGTATCCACGGCGGTCACCACGTCGAGGGCCACGTCGAGCAGTACGTGCGACGCGATGCTCGGGGTGCCCGTCACTGCCCACCCGATGTCTGGCGCCGGCGCATAGTCGGACGCGAACGCGAACGGCGTGGCGTGGCCGAGCCACCCCGGGATCGGCGTTCGGGGCGCCTCCCCGCCCAGGTGCTCGCCAACCATCGCAAACGCCGGTGCACCTGGACCGCCGCACAGGAACTTGTAGGTGCAGCCAACGGCCAGGTCCACGTCGCAGCCGCCCAGGTCCACCGGCAGCGCACCGACGCTGTGCGAGAGATCCCACACGGCAAGTGCTCCCACATCATGAAGGGCTCGGGTGATCGCGCCCATGTCGTGGATCAGTCCGGAACGGAAGTTGACGTGGGACAGCGCGCCGACCGCGACGCCGTCCAGCGTGGCGCCCTGCCACTCATGCGGCGGCGCCCACCGGACCGTGCATCCACGCTGCTCCGCGACGGCCTGCACCAGATACCGATCGGTGGGAAAGTCGTCGTCGCTCGCAAGGATGACCGATCGGTCCGGTCGCATGGCCACCGCAACATGCAGCAGCTTGAACAGATTCACCGTCGTCGAGTCGCACACCATCACCTCGTCGGGTCGCGCTCCGATGAGCGGCGCGATGCGTGCCCCCAGCCTGGCGCCCGATGCGATCCAGCCGTCGCGCTCCCAGCCGCCGATCAGGTGTGCTCCCCACTCGTCGGTCACGAATGCCGCCACCCGCGTCGCACTGGCCCGAACCGGTGGCCCGAGCGAGTTGCCGTCCAGGTAGATCATCCCGTCGGGAACGACGAACTGCGCACGAAGCGCGGCCAGCGGGTCGCAGGCGTCGTATGCCTGGCACTCCTGTCGTGTCACCACGGCATTTGGACGGGGCGAGGTGACCTCGGGTCCTGGCTGCTCACCACTCGATGGTATCGAGCCGGCAACCCGCGCGGACTCAGGCGAAGAGCCCGACACGCCGATGATGAGTTAATGCACGATTTGATCGAATATCGCCGATCCGAAGTCGTGGCAGCGCTCTCGCATGCGCTCGACCTGACCGAGGGCCAGCCGATCGGCCATGCCGGACGCAGTTGCCTTGTGGGTATGCGCGTCGGTGAGACCATCGGACTCACTTCGTCGCAGCTCGGATCGCTCTACTACGCCCTGCTGCTCAAGGACGCCGGGTGTTCAAGTTCGGCGGCGCGACTGTCGGAGATCTTCGGCGGCGTTGACGACCTGGAGTTGAAACGGGCTGCCAAGCTCGTCGACTTCTCACGGACCTCCGACGCCGTGCGGTTTGTGACCGGTCATGCCGGCACCAGCCGCGGACTCTCGCGATCACGGGAGATCGTTGCCGCTGCGCTGGCGTTCAAGCGCCATGGCGGCGAAGTCGTCGCCGCCCGCTGTGACCGTGGTGCACGGATTGTCGAACAGCTCGGATTTCCCGGCGAGTCGGCGGGAGCGGTCCGTTCGCTGGATGAGCGATGGGATGGGAAGGGCAGGCCGGACGGCCTTGTCGGCGATCAGATTCCGGTCCTTGCCCGGGTGGCCTGTCTTGCCCAGCACGTCGACTTTTTTCTGACGGCGGTCGGTCGTGAGGGCGCGCGCGAGATGGTGCGGCGTCGACGTGGAACGTGGTTCGACCCTCAGATCGCCGATGCATTCCTTTCCGTCGGCGACGGTGACCGGCTGTGGACGTCGCTTGCCACGGCCGACACGCCGGATGTGCTCGCCGTGCACGAGCCGGGTGAAGTGACCGGCATGCTCTTGGATGACGACCTCGACCGTATCGCACTCGCGTTCGCGGATGTCATCGACGCCAAGTCCCCGTTCACCGCCGACCACTCCCGCGGCGTGGCACGTGCCGCGGTCGCGATCGCAACTGTCCTCGGACTCCCTGATGCGGAGATCCGGACGCTGAACCGTGCGGCCCTCCTGCACGACATCGGAAAACTCGGTGTGTCGAACTCGATCCTCGACAAGCGCGGACCGCTGACCGACGAGGAGCGGCGGGTCATTCAGGATCACCCGCGCTTTACGGAGGAGATCCTGTCGCGCGTGGCGGCATTTGCGCCGATCGCGTTCGTCGCGGGTGCGCATCACGAGCGACTCGATGGAAAGGGATACCACCGTGGCGTCGGCGGCGACGAATTGCCGCGCGACGCGCGGATTCTGGCGGTGGCCGACGTGTTCGACGCACTGCACGCGGACCGCCCCTACCGTGACGGGATGCCCCTGGAGCGCATCATGGGGATCATGCACGCCGACAGCGGCACGGCCTTCGATCCGCAGATGGTGGCCGCGCTCGTCGAGTGCGTGGACGAGCTGGTGGAGGCTCGCACTCCCGCACCACGTGAGTTCGCCCTCGAAGCGACCGGCTGACGATCGGCGAGGCGCCGGGTGCTGAATCGGCGCTGATAGGGTCGGCGAATGAAGCTCCTGATCCTTGGCGGGACCGTGTTCCTGGGACGCGCGATCGCCGCCCATGCCGTGGCCGAAGGGTTCGAGGTGACATGCCTGACGCGCGGCGAGAGTGGCACCCCGCCGCCCGCAGACGCGGTTTGGGTCAAGGGTGACCGCAGTCGCGATGACTGGTGCGCACAGATCGGGCAGACCGAATTTGACGCGGTGATCGACGTCGCCCGCCATCCCGGCCATGTCCGCCGCGCGTGCCGGGATCTTGCAGGTGACCCGCACTACGTCTTCGTCTCCACGATCAGCGTCTATCCCGACGACGCGGCGGCCGGCCAGGACGAGTCCGCCCCGACGCTCTCGCCACTCACCGGCGACGAGATGACGGACATGAGCGTTTACGGCCCGGCGAAGGTGTCCTGCGAGCGCCACGTGCTGGAACGCTTCGGCGCCGACGGCTGCTGCATCGCCCGGGCCGGACTGATCGGCGGCCCCGGTGACCGAACCGGACGCAGCGGCTACTGGCCGTGGCGGTTTGCGCATCCGTCGACCGCAAGCGGGCAGGTGTTGGTGCCCGACGCAGCCGACCAGCCCATGCAGATCGTCGACGTCCGCGACCTGGCGCGATGGCTCGTCCACTGCGCGGTCGAGCGAGTGCACGGCACCTACGACGCGGTTGGTCCATCCTCCACGCTCGGACACCTGCTGGAGATCGCCGCCGAGCTCGGCGGGCGTGGGACGCCGTTGCCTGCCGACGCCGACTGGCTGGTCGCTCAGGGCGTGACGGAGTGGATGGGTGACGACTCGCTGCCGCTGTGGCTGGCCGACCGCGCGGAGTGGGGCCTTGGCGACCGCCTCGGGCAGGCCGTTCACGCCGCAGGACTCACCCATCGGCCGCTTCAAGAGTGTCTGGCAGACACGCTCGCATGGGAGGCGGATCAGCCGCAGCCCCACGGCGCCGGCCTGACCGACGAGCGCGAGCGTGCGCTCATCGCTGCCCACCCGGCATCAGGTCCGGTTCAGACCGACGGGTAGCGCACCGCCACCAGTGTGAGCGGATGTGGTGGAGCTGTGGGGCCTGCCGCCTCACGCGGGGCGCCCTGCAGGAGCGCTGCGTAGCGGTCGACACTCATGGCACCACGCCCGACCTGCATCATCGTCCCGGCCAACACGCGCACCATGTTGCGCAAGAAGGCGTTGGCCTCGACGACGAAGACCAGTTCATCCTCGCGATGTTGCCACTCGCACACCAGGACGGTGCGGTGAAAGAAGACGTGCTCAGTCTGCTTCGGCGTGAAGGCCGTGAAGTCGTGTTGTCCGACAGTGCGGCTCGCGGCCTCGCGCATCGCCGCGATGTCCAGCACCCCACGGATGCGAAGCACGTGTTCTCGCCGAAGCGGAGAGCGCGGCCCAAGCAGCAGCCGATACTCATATGCCCGCGACAGCGCATCCGAACGCGCGTCGAACCCCGGCGGGGCGGGCGTCACCCGTTGAACGGCGACGTCATCGGGCAGCGTGCCGTTGAGGGCCTCACGCAGCCGATACGAGTCGAACCCGTCAGGCAACACCAGGCTCACAACCTGCGCCGAGGCACTGACCCCGGCATCGGTTCGGCCCGCGACGCGAAGGTCCGTCACCTCGCCGCGCACCACAACGCGAAGGGCGTCCCGAAGGACGCCCTCGACAGTTCTGAGATCCGGCTGGGCGGCCCAGCCGGCGAATTGGCTTCCGTCGTACTCCAGGTCGAGTCGAACGGTCGCCATCACCAACGACTACTCAGCCGCGACGGGAACCTCACGCGACAGCTCGAGCAGCACCATCGGCGCCGCATCCCCGGGACGGGGACCGAGCTTCGTGATGCGCGTGTAGCCACCTGGAACGTCCTTGAAGACCGGAGCGATCTCGTTGAACAACCGGTAGCTGATCGGCTTGTTGCGAAGCAGCGTGATCGCCTGGCGGCGTGAGTGCAGGCTGCCCTCTTTGCCCAGCGTGATGGCCTTCTCCGCGATGGATCGCGCCATCTTGGCTTTGGCCTCGGTCGTCTGAATACGACCGTGCTCGAGCAGCGCGGTTGCCAGGTTGGCGCCCAGCGACTTGCGGTGCGCGGGGCTGCGGCTGAGCTTTGGTCCTTGTCGGCGGTGACGCATCGTTCGATCCCCTCGGAAGTGTTGCTGCTGCTAGTCGTCTGAGCGAAGGCCAAGGCCCTGGGCTGCCAGGACTTCCTTGACCTCTTCGATGCTCTTGCGGCCGAAGTTCGGGATGGCCCCGAGCTCGCCCTCTGTCTTTGAAATCAGGTCGCCGATCGTCTCGATGCCGACACGCTTCAGGCAGTTGTACGAACGGACACCAAGCTCGAGCTCCTCGATGAGGATGTCGTGGATGTCGCTCTTGGGAGCGCCCTCCTCGACCGGCTCGGCCTCCTGCACCACTGCAGGATCGGCAAACATCGACAGGCGCTGGATCAGCGTGCCAGCCGCTGCGGCCATCGCGTCGCGCGGATTGACCGAACCGTCGGTCTCGATCTCCAGCGAAAGCTTGTCGTAGTCGGTGCGCTGGCCGACGCGGGCGGCCGCGACCTCGTAGCGCACGCGGCGGACCGGCGAGAACGCCGAGTCGACCGGGATCACGCCGATCGTGGTGTTTGTTCCCTTGTTCTGGTCGGCGGGAACGTACCCGTTGCCGCGTGCGATGGTGATGACCATCTCAAGGTTCGCGCCCTTGTTCAAGTTCGCGATTTCAAGCTCGGGGTTGAGCACCTCGAGGTCGGCCGGGCAAATGATGTCACCGGCGGTGACGATGCCGGGGCCGTTCTTCGAGATTTCCACCTCGACCTCGCCCATCTCACCATGCAGCAGGCACACCAGACCACGCAGGTTCAGGATGATGTCCGTCACGTCCTCGCGGACACCCTCGATCGTCGAGAACTCGTGCTGGACACCGTCGATGCGGATCGACGTGACCGCGGCACCCTCGAGCGACGAGAGCAGCACGCGGCGAAGCGAGTTCCCGAACGTGTGACCAAACCCGCGATCAAGCGGCTCGACCTCGAAGACACCGAGCGTGTCCGAGATCTCGTTGTAGGTCATCCGAGGTGCGTGAGCATCAAGCAATTTTTGCCTCTTTCCGTCCGGTGGGCCGGACTGTGGTGAACGCGAAGCGGAGGCCCGTCGCCTCGGCTGCCACCTCCCGCGTCAGGAAGTGGCCGCCATCGCCCGGGGCCTCCGTACCGATTACTTCGAGTAGAGCTCCACGATGAGCTGTTCGCGCACGGGCGTGTCGATGTCCGAGCGCTCCGGGAACTTCAAGATCGTGCCAGACAGCTGGTCGTAGTCGGCCTGCAGCCACGGGGCCACCGAGGCCACCAGGTCGGTCGCGTTGCGAACAGCCTGCTCCGCAGTCGACTTGTCCTTGAGCGAAATGACGTCGTTCGGACGCACCTGGTAGCTCGGGATGTCCACACGACGGCCGTTGACCTTGAAGTGGCCGTGTGAGACGAGCTGGCGTGCCTGACGGCGCGATGCGGCAAAGCCCAATCGGGTGACGACGTTGTCCAGGCGGCACTCGAGCAGACGAAGCAGGTTCTCACCGGTGATACCCGGCTGACGGTTCGCCTTCTCGTAGTAGCGGCGGAACTGCGCCTCGAGGACGCCGTAGAACCGGCGCGCCTTCTGCTTCTCACGAAGCTGGAGCAGGTACTCGCTCTGCTTGGAGCGGCGATTCTGGCCGGCTTCACCCGGGGGGTAGTTGCGGCGCTCGATGCCACACTTGTCGGTGAGGCAGCGCTCTCCCTTCAGGAAGAGCTTCTCGCCCTCACGGCGACACTGCTTGCACTGCGGATCACGATCACGAGCCACGAATGAACCTCGTACCTAGACGCGGCGCCGCTTGCGAGGGCGGCAACCGTTGTGGGGGACTGGGGACACGTCGGTCACCGAGGTGACCTCAAGACCGGCCGCCTGCAGGGAGCGGATGGCGGTCTCGCGGCCCGAGCCCGGGCCCTTCACATACACGTCGACCTTCTGCAGGCCGTGCTCCATGCCCTTCTTTGCGGCAGCGTCGGCCGTGACCTGCGCGGCGAACGGCGTCGACTTGCGCGAGCCCTTGAACCCGGCCGAGCCGGCGGTCTCCCACGCAATGACGTTGCCCTCGCGGTCGGTCAGCGTGACGATCGTGTTGTTGAACGATGTCTTGATGTGCGCGTGACCGATCGCAATGTTCTTCTTGGCGCGACGCCGCGTACGGCCGCGCGTTGGCTTCTGACGACTCACTCAGTTCCTCTACTTCTTGCGCTGCTTGCCGACGGTCTTCTTGGGGCCCTTGCGGGTACGCGCGTTTGTCTTGGTGCGCTGGCCGCGGACCGGGAGGCCACGACGATGGCGAAGGCCGCGGTAGCAGCCGATCTCGGACAAGCGCTTGATGTTGTTCGCGCGCTCACGCCGAAGGTCGCCTTCGACCTCGAGTTCCTTCTCGATCACGTCGCGAAGGCGAGTGACCTCTTCTTCGGTGAGGTCCCGAACATAGGTGTTCGGTGAGATACCGACCTGGGAGAGCACCTTGTTGGAGGTGGTCCGACCAATGCCGTAGATGTAGGTGAGTCCGACCTCGACCCGCTTTTCGCGCGGGACGTTGACGCCTGCGATACGTGCCACTCGGCTACCCCTGAGTCTGCTTGTGGCGAGGGTTTTGGCAGATCACCATGATCTTGCCGTGCCGCTTGATCACGCTGCACTTCTCGCACATTGGTTTGACTGACGCTCGGACCTTCACCTGACTCGCCTTTCCTCACTACTCACTTGAAGCGGTACGTGATGCGACCTCGGGTGAGGTCGTACGGACTGAGCTCCACTTTCACACGATCGCCGGGGAGGATACGGATGTAGTGCTGCCGCATCTTTCCCGAGATGTGGGCAAGAACGCTGTGGTCGTTGTCGAGCTTCACACGAAACATCGTGTTCGGCAAAGCCTCTTGGACTTCACCTTCAAGCTCGATCGCCTCTTCTTTCTCGCCCAAAATCTCCTCTCAATCGCCCGTCGGGGCGAAATCGCCGCAGATCACCGCACGCAGGGTTCTGCGAGCGGCCACGCATCTTAGCACGGCAAACTCATCGTGTTGTCAAGATCCGCGGACCGTCCGCGGTGATCGCAATTGTGTGCTCGGAATGCGCCGACAAGCTGCCGTCCGCCGTGCGAACCGTCCACCTGTCGTCGTCGAGCGTCACATCGGGTGTGCCGATATTGACCATCGGCTCGATGGCGATCACGATGCCCGGCTCAAGCCGCGGCCCTTGACCACGCGTGCCGTAATTTGGCACCTGCGGCTCTTCATGCATCGACCGTCCAACGCCGTGTCCCACCAGCGACCGCACAACCTGGAACCCTGCGGCTTCCACTTCTGCCTGCACCGCAGCGCCGATGTCACCGACGGTGTTGCCGGCCTGTGCTGCCGCGATCCCGCGTTGCAGGGCGGTCTCGGTGACCGATTTGAGCTCGGCCGCCTCCGCGGTGATGGAGCCGATGGCGACAGTTCGGGCGCTGTCAGCGACCCATCCGTCGAGGATCAGGCCGCAGTCGATGGCGAGCAGGTCACCATCTTCGAGCCGCACCGGGCTCGGGATGCCGTGGACCACCACGTCGTTCAGGGACGAGCAGATGGATCCGGGAAAGTCCGGTGCGCCCGGACCACCGGGGTAGCCGAGGAACGCCGGGATGGCACGACGCTCGCGAATGGCCGCTTCGGCGATGCCATCAAGCTCGAGCAGCGTGGCACCGACCGTCGCTGCGGCGCAGACCAGATCGAGGCACTCGGCGAGCGCCGCGCCGGCGGCCGCCATCGCTTCGATTTCGGCTGCGGACTTGAGGATCGGCCCGGTGTGGTGTTTCGCGCTCATCTTGGGGCGCCTGCGGGCCGCAAACATCACGGAAGAACGGCGCTGATGCGGTCGTACACGTCGCTCAGCTCGCCGATGCCGTCCACTTCGCGAAGGATGCCCTTGGCGCGGTAGTAGTCGACCACCGGAGCGGTCTGGTCGGCGTAGGTCGCAAGCCGCGCGGCCACCGTCTCCGGACGATCGTCGTCGCGCTGGTACAGGTCGCAGCTCGCTGCGCCTGCCGGGCACGCACTGTTGTCGTACGGGTTGAAGACCTCGTGGAACGACCGCCCGCAGGCGCGACAGATCCAGCGTCCGCCGAGGCGGCGGGTGAGTTCGTCGTTCGGGACGATCAGTGAGATCACCGCGTCAAGTGGCGCGGACAGCTCGCCGAGCATCACGTCGAGCGCTTCGGCCTGCGCAACCGTCCGCGGGAAGCCGTCGAGCAGGAAGGAGTTCGACTGGGCCGCAAGCGCCGAACGGATCATGCCGATGACGACCTCGTCAGGTACCAGACCACCGGAATCCATGTAGCGCTTCGCCTCAAGTCCAAGGTCCGTGCCGTCCTTGACCTGCTGACGAAGCAGGTCGCCGGTGGCCAGATGCAGCAGGTTCAGCTCCTGCTTCAGGCGCTCAGCCTGGGTGCCCTTGCCGGCACCGGGGGGACCGAAGAGTGCGAGGCGTGCTATTTCAAGAATCCTTCGTACTGGCGCTGGATGAGCTGCGACTCGAGCTGACGCATCGTATCGATGGCGACACCCACCACGATGAGCAGGGAGGTACCGCCGATCGTGAAGCTCACGCCCGGCATGTACTTGAAGATGATCGCGGGGAGGCTTGCGATCAGTGCGAGGTAGACGGCGCCCGGAAGTGTGAGGCGTGTCATGACGCGGTCCAGGTAGACGGCGGTCGGACGACCCGGACGGACGCCGGGAATGAACCCGCCGTACTTCTTCAGGTTCTCGGCCTGGTCGACCGGGTTGAACTGCACCGCGGTGTAGAAGTACGTGAACAGCAGGATCAGCAGACCCTGGAAGATGATGAAGAACCAGGAGTTCGTGCCGAGCAGGTTGCCGACCTTCGTCAGGAACGACCCGCCGATCAGCGTCGCAAGCAGCGACGGCAAGATGACGATCGATGCCGCGAAGATGACCGGGATGACACCCGCCATGTTGACGCGCAGCGGCATGTAGGTGGTGCCACCCTGCGTCATGCGACGTCCAACGACGCGCTTGGCGTACTGGATCGGGATCCGACGCTGGCCTTCGTTGACGAACACCACGCCGATCACGACAAGCACCACCATCACGGCGACGATGATCATCGTGACGGGATCAAGTCCCCACCACAACCGGACGCCCTGCGGGATGGATGCCACGATGCTCGCGAAGATCATGAGCGAGATGCCGTTGCCGACACCACGCTGGGTCACGAGCTCGCCGAGCCACATCACGAGGATCGTTCCCGCGGTGAGTGAGAGCACGGTCAGCATCATGCGGCCGAACGTGATTCCCTCGAGCGCACCCTGCTTCTCGAAGAACAGCACGTAGGCGAGCGACTGCAGTGCCGCGAGCACCACGGTCAGATACCGGGTGTACTGCGTGATCTTGCCGTACCCGGCCTCGCCGTCCTTCTGCAGCTGCTCCAGCTTGGGGATCACCATGGTGAGCACCTGGATCACGATGCTCGCGGTGATGTACGGCATGATGCCGAGCGCGAACACCGAGAAGCGCGTCAGCGCGCCACCGGAAAACAGGTTCAGGAAGTTGAGGACGCTCGCGTTCGCGCCACCGAGCGCGTCGCTGATGCCTTCGCGACTGATACCGGGAACGGGCACAAAGGTGCCGAACCGGTAAATCGCGAGGATCGCGAACGTGAAGAAGAGCTTCTTGCGGAGCTCCGGCGACCGAAACGCATTCAGTACGGACTTCAACATTGCGCGCCCTCAGCGACTGGGATCGTGATGACTACTGCTCGGCGGTGGCGGGAGCCACACGAACCCGGACGATCTCAACGGTGCCGCCGGCTGCTTCGATCTTGGCCTTGGCTCCGTCCGAGAACTGGTGCGCACGAACCGTAAGCGCACGATCGATCTCACCCTTGGCGAGAATCTTGATCGGCCACTGGCGGTTGGTGTTGCCCTTGACGATGCCACGTGCCTCAAGCGCGGCGACGTCGACGACGCTGCCGGCTTCGAACACGGTCAGGCTCGACACGTTCACCGGAACGGTGTGCGTGCGAAACGGCCCGATCGGCATCGACATCTTGCGGTTCGCTCCACGCAGCTTGCCTTGCTGCATGTGGATCGGCACCTTGCCGCCCTGGTAGGTCTCGATCGGTCCCTTGCCCGAGCGCGCGCCCTGGCCCTTCATTCCGCGACCGGACGTCTTGCCGGTGCCGGAACCCGGACCACGACCGACGCGCTTGCGCGGGTGGCGTGAACCGGCCGGGGGCTTCAGGTTCTCGAGGCGGACCTCGTTGGGATCAACTGTTGGTGCGTCGCTCATTCACTGACCTCCTCGACCTTCACAAGGTGTGCAACCTTGCGCAGGCGGCCGGCGAGTTCCGGCGTTTGCTTGTGCGTGCGACTGCGGCCGATCTTTCCGAGGCCCAGTGCGCGCAGCGTGCCCTTGTGCTCGTCCTTCGTACCGATCGACGAACGGATCTGCGTCACCTTGATCACGACGACGCCTCCTCACCGGCGGCGGCGACCGCAACCGGCTCGTCGGCAGCCACGTCCGCAGCGGGAGCATCGGCGGTGATCGTCGTCGAGCGACGGTTGTCGGCGAGGCCGAACACCTGGGCGATGGTCTTGCCGCGACTCTCGGCGATGTCCTCCGGACGGCGAAGCGACTTGAGCGCGTCGACGGTTGCCGGAAGCAGGTTCATCGGGTTTGAGCTCCCGAGGGACTTGCTGAGAATGTCGTTGATGCCTGCAAGCTCCAGCACTGCACGCACGGGACCACCGGCGATGACGCCGGTACCCGGCGAGGCCGGCTTCAGGAACACGCGACCGGCACCGTGACGACCGAGCACCTGATGGGTGATCGTCGAATTGTGCTTCGGAACGCGGAACAGATTCTTTTTGGCGTCTTCGATCGCCTTCTGGATCGCGAGTGGAACCTCACGGGCCTTGCCATGCCCAATGCCAACGACGTCATGCATGTCACCGACGACGACCACGGCTGCGAAGGAGAACCGACGTCCACCCTTCACGACCTTGGCCACGCGGTTGACCTGCACAACCCGCTCGGAGAGCTCGAGGCCCCCTGCATTGATGCGCTCTCGACGTGCGTCACCCAATGTGCCCACTCCCCCTAGAACTCAAGGCCGCCCTCGCGGGCGCCATCGGCGAGCGCCTTGATGCGCCCGTGATACAGGTATCCACCACGATCGAACACCACTTTGTCGACGCCTGCGGCTTTCGCACGCTCGGCGACGAGCTGGCCAACCTTCGTGGCGGCCTCACCCTTTGGAACAGAACGCAGGCTCGGCTCGATCGACGACGCGGCGGCAAGTGTCTTGCCCTCGCGGTCGTCAATGATCTGAGCGTAGATCCGGGCGTTGGAACGAAACACCGACAGGCGCGGACGCTCCGCAGTGCCGTGGACCTTTCCACGAATCCGCTTCCGGCGCCGTTCACGACCCGGCGCAGATGGATTGATGTGCCTCACGCCCGCTTTCCAACCTTCCGGCGAATAACTTCACCCTCGTACTTGATGCCCTTGCCCTTGTAGGGCTCCGGCGGACGAACCTTGCGGATGTCGGCGGCCACCTGGCCGACCGTCTCCTTCTTGATGCCCGTGACCACGATCTGCGTGGGTGCCGGGGTCTCGAAGGTGATGCCGTCCGGGGGGGTCATGATGACCGGGTGCGAAAAGCCTGCCGCGATCTCAAGGTCCTTGCCCTTCATCTGCGCGCGGTAACCGACGCCGACGAGTTCGAGGCGCTTCTCGAAGCCCTTGGTGACACCTTCCACCATGTTGGCCACGAGTGAGCGCGACAATCCGTGCAGCGACCGGTGCGGTGCGCGGTCGGTGGGGCGACTGACGAGCAGCTCGCCACCCTCCTGCGCAATCGTGATCGGCGAGACGACGGTGTGCGACAGCTCACCCTTCGGTCCCTTGACCGTGACGTGCTGTCCGTTGATTGCGACCGTGACCCCGTCCGGGACGGGAATCGGCGCGCGTCCGATACGACTCACTACCACACCTCGCAGAGAACTTCGCCGCCGATACCACGCCGGCGGGCTTCCTGACCGGACAGCAGACCCTGCGACGTGGAGATCACCGCGACGCCCATGCCACCGAGGACCTTGGGGATCGTGTCGCGGTCGACGTACACACGCCGGCCGGGCTTGCTGATGCGCTTCAGGCCGGAGATGACCTGACGACGGTTCTTGTCGTACTTCAGCGACACCGTGAGGAAATGGTCGCGAGCTGCGCCTTCCTCGGACCAGCCGGCGATGTAGCCCTCGGCCTCGAGGAGCTTCGCAAGCTCGATCTTCAATTTGCTTGCCGGCATCTTCGCCTGATCGAGCATCGCCATGTTGGCGTTGCGGATCCGGGTGAGCATGTCGGCGACTGGATCAGTCAGCATTCTTCAGGTCCTCTACCAGCTCGACTTCGTCATACCGGGGATGACGCCCGCGTGCGCCTCTTCGCGCAAGCAGATACGGCACAGGCCGAACTTGCGGTAGTACGCCCGAGAACGGCCGCAGCGGTGGCAGCGTGAGTACGCCCGGGTCTGGTACTTCGCCGGGCGCGCAGACTTCACGCGCAAACTCGTCTTAGCCACGTCTCTCCTATCGCTTCTTTGAACGGCTGCGGGAACGGCTGCGCTGCTTGCTTCGACGACGTGCAGCCCGCTCCTCAGCGGTGTAGCCAACTTCGCGGAACGGCATTCCGAGGTGACGAAGCAGTGCCCGTCCCTCTTCATCGCTCGTCGCGCTGGTCGTGATGATGACGTCAAGTCCGCGGACCTGATCGATCCGGTCGTAGTCGATCTCCGGGAAGATCGTCTGCTCGCGAAGACCGAGGGCGTAGTTGCCTCGGCCGTCGAAGCTGTCCGGGTTGACCCCGCGGAAGTCACGGATGCGGGGGAGCGCAACCGATGTGAGTCGGTCGTAGAACTCCCACATGCGTGCACCCCGAAGGGTGACCTTGCAGCCGATCGGCATGCCCTCGCGAATCTTGAACTGCGCGATGGACTTGCGTGCCTTGGTGATCGCCGGACGCTGGCCGGCGATGATCGCCATCTGCTCAACGGCCTCGTCGAGCAACTTGGAGTTGTTCTTGGCCTCGCCCACACCCATGTTCAACACGATCTTCGTGATGCGGGGGTGCTGCATGGGCGATGAGTAGCCGAACTCGTCCTGAAGCTTCGGGCGGACTTCGGTGTTGTACTTGTCGAGCAGACGCGCCGGCGCAGCCGGCGTCGCGCCCTGGGCCGCAGCGGCCTCGGTCGTGCCGTCGTTCGTCTGCTGTTCGTCGTGCTCAGTCAATCTTTGCTCCGCTTCGCGCGGCAACGCGCACCTTCTTGTCGCCCTCGGTGACGAAACGAACCCGCGTGGGCAGGTGTTCCTTCGGGTCGATGAGCGCGACGTTGGACCAGTGAATCGGCGCCGCCTTGTCGATGACGCCGCCGGGCTCGGCCGGGGGGCGTGGACGCGTGTGGCGCTTGACGATGTTCAGCCCTTCGACGACAACCTTCTCGTCGGCCGGGTGAACCTCAAGCACTTTACCGGTCTTGCCCTTGTCCTTGCCGGAGATGATGACGACTTCGTCGCCCTTTTTGATGCGTGCTGCCATTTACAGAACCTCGGGGGCGAGCGAAACGATCTTCATGAAGTTCTTGTCGCGGAGCTCACGGGCCACCGGGCCGAAGATGCGAGTTCCACGCGGGTTCATGCCGCCGTCGATGATGACCGCCGCGTTCTCGTCGAATGCGATGAACGTGCCGTCGTCACGCTGGGTCGGCTTCTTCGTGCGGACCACGACGGCCTTCACGACGTCACCCTTCTTGACCGCGCCATTCGGCGTGGCCTGCTTGACGGTGCCGACGATGACGTCACCGACATATGCGTAGCGCCGCTTGTGGCCGCCCATGACACGGATGCACAGGATCTCACGCGCACCGGTGTTGTCAGCCACGCGCAAGCGTGATTCTTGTTGGATCATCGAGCACGCTCCACGATCTCGACCAGGCGCCAGCGCTTGGTCGCCGACAGCGGACGGCACTCCATGACGCGAACGGTGTCACCGACACCGGCCGTGTTCGTCTCGTCGTGCACCTGCAGGTTCGATGAGCGCCGCACGGTCTTCCCGTAGACGGGATGCGGACGTGCGGTGTCGATCCGGACCGTGATGGTCTTGTCACGGACGTCGCTTGTCACGACGCCGAGACGGGTCTTGCGACCTGCGATCGACTCCTGCGGGGTCTTCTGTTCAGCCACCTGCCACCTCACGACTGCGGATCTCGGTCAGAATGCGAGCAACCTCGCGACGGCGGACACCGATCTCGGCCGTCTGCTCCAGGGAGCCGGATGCATGTTGGAAGCGGAGGTTGAACAGCGCCTCTCGCGACTCGTGCAGCAGGCTTGCCAGGCGCTCGTCATTGAGCTCCCGAAACTCTTTCGGCTTACGTTGCGCCACTAGAAATCGTCCCTCGTCACGAACTTGCACTTGATCGGAAGCTTCATGGCAGCAAGGCGCATGGCTTCCTTGGCGAGCGGTTCCGGAACACCGGAGAGCTCGAACATGATTTTGCCGGGCTTGACCACGGCGACCCACGTCTCCGGCGAACCCTTACCGGAACCCATGCGGGTTTCGGCCGGCTTCTTCGTCACGGGCAGGTGCGGGAACACATTGATCCACACCTTTCCGCCACGACGGATGCGACGGTTGATTGCGATACGCGCCGCTTCGATCTGCCGGTTGGTGATCCACGCAGGCTCGAGCGCCTTCAGGCCGTACTGACCGAAATGCAGCTCGGTATGGCCCTTTGAGTATCCCTCACGACGACCGCGATGGTGCTTGCGGTGCTTGATCCGCTTCGGCATCAGCATTAGCTGTTACCTCCGGAGCTCTGGGGAGCGCCGCCACCCTGAGGTGCGCCGCCACCCTGACCGCCACCGCCGCCCTGGCCGCCACGGCCACGACCGCCGCGGCCACGGCCGCCACGATTGTTGCCGCCGCCACCGGGACCGTCGTTGCGATCACGGCGCGGACGACGCGGAGGCGCCGGAGCGTCGAAGTCGACACGACCGCGAGCGTCGGTGACACCTTCCGGCAGCACCTCACCGCGGTTGATCCACACCTTCACGCCGATACGGCCGAACGTCGTCTTGGCCTCGTAGAAGCCGTAGTCGATGTCGGCGCGCAGGGTGTGAAGCGGAACGCGACCGTCCGAGTAATGCTCGGACCGCGACATTTCCGTGCCGCCGAGTCGGCCGCTGCACTGCACCTTGACGCCCTGGGCGCCGGAGCGCATGGCGGAAGTGAGCGCACGCTTCATCGCGCGGCGGAACGCGACGCGATTTTGCAGCTGCTCGGCGATGTTCTGGGCAACGAGGGTGGCGTCCAGCTCGGGCCGCTTGATCTCGTTGATGTTGATCTGGATCTGCTTGCCCGTGAGCGCATTGAGCTCACGGCGAAGCGCATCGACTTCCTGACCGCTCTTGCCGATCACGATGCCCGGGCGGGCCGTGAAGATGTCGACGGTGAGCTTGGCCGGGTCCTTGCGGACGTGGATGTCCGACAGGCCGGCGTGCGCGAGCTTTCCGAGAATGTGGTTGCGGACCAGACGGTCCTCGTCCAGCGCGGCTGCGAAGTCGCGCTGAGCGAACCAGTTGCTCTTCCAGCCGTTCAGGACTCCGAGACGGAACCCTCCGGGGTGGACTTTCTGACCCACTAGTTCCCCCTCTTGCGCGAGCGCTCAGCCGGCTGCGCCAGTCCGATGGTGATGTGACAGGTGCGCTTCATGATCGGCGAGGCCGAACCCTTTGCGCGCGGACGAAACCGCTTGATCGTGGGGCCCGGATCGACGGTGACGTGCGCAAGCACGAGCTCGTCGGACCGAAGTCCATGGTTGTTGTCCGCGTTGGCGGCGGCGGAGTTCAGCACCTTGCCGACGGGAACGGCGGCGTCACGGGTGGCAAACGCCAGGATGGCGCGCGCCTCGGGCACGCTCTTTCCGCGAACGAGGTCCGCGACGAGGCGGGCCTTGCGCGGCGAGACACGGATGTACTTGGCGGTCGCGCGGACCATCTGCGGTGTTTCGGTCGTGTCTGCCATCAGCGCATCTTCGAGGTCTTGTCGGAGCCGACGTGGCCGCGGTAGGTCCGCGTGGGCGCGAACTCACCGAGCTTGTGGCCAACCATGCTCTCGCTGATGAACACCGGCACGTGCTTGCGACCGTCATGGACGGCGATCGTGTGACCGACCATCTCCGGGAAGATGGTCGATGAGCGCGACCACGTGCGGATCATCTTCTTCTCATTGGCCGCGTTCATGCCTTCGATCCGCTGCATGAGCTTCTCGGCGACGAACGGACCCTTCTTCAGGCTACGACCCACTACTTGCCTCCGCCAGCGTGCTTGCCGCGGCGACGGCCACGGACGATCAGTTTCTGACTCGCCTTCTTGGTGTTCCTGGTACGGGCACCATTGGTCGGCTTGCCCCACGGGGTCACCGGATGGCGACCCGAGTTGGTCTTTCCTTCACCACCACCGTGCGGGTGGTCGACCGGGTTCATGGCGGAGCCGCGGACGGTCGGGCGGGTGCCCTTCCAACGTGTGCGGCCGGCCTTGCCACCGGTCAGGTTCTCATGAGTCGGGTTGCCGACCTGGCCGATCGTCGCGCGGCACTCAAGGTGCACCTGGCGCATTTCGGTCGACGGCAAGCGAAGCGTGGCGTAGTCGCCGTCCTTCGCCATCAGCTGCGCGCCGACGCCGGCTGAACGGCACATCTGGGCGCCGCGTCCCGCCTGCAGCTCGATGTTGTGCACGATCGTACCCGTCGGGATGTCACGCAGCGACAGGGTGTTGCCGGGCTTGATGTCGGCGCCGGGGCCGCTCATCACGGTGTCGCCGACCTTCAGGCGAAGCGGCGCGATGATGTAGGCCTTCTCACCGTCGGCGTAGTGCAGGAGTGCGATGCGCGCAGACCGGTTGGGGTCGTACTCGATCGTCGCAACCTTGGCGGGGATCCCGTCCTTGCGACGCTTGAAGTCGATGATGCGGTAGCGGCGTTTGTGACCGCCACCGATGTGGCGGGTCGTGATGCGGCCGTTGTTGTTGCGTCCACCGGTCTTCTTGACCTTGTCGAGAAGCGACTTCTCGGGGGTCGTCGACGTGATTTCCTCGAAGTCCGAGGTGGTGACGAAACGGCGACCCGGTGAAGTCGGCTTGTATTTCTTGATACCCATCGGCGCGCCTAGACCCCTTCGAACAGCTCGATGCGATCTTCGGGCCGAAGCTCGACGATCGCCTTCTTGAACCCAGGGCGGCGTCCGCGCGTGTACCCACGGCGCTTCGGCTTGCTCTGGACCTTCACGATGCGCACATCCGTCACCGTCACGTCGAAGATGTCCTCGACGGCCTGGCGGATCTGAATCTTGTGGGCGTCCTGGAGCACTTCGAAGGTGTACTGGTTGTGCAGCTGTGCCAGCTGGAACGCCTTCTCCGAAATGACCGGGCGGACCACGACCTTGCGGATGTCTTCACGCAGGCTTCCGCTCACGACTTCTCCTCACCCTCGTCGGCCGTCTCGACGGCGGTCTCCTCCGTTGCCTCGACGGCAGCGGTCTCCTCGGCCACCGTCTCCTCCACCTCGGCGACAGGAGCCTCAAGCTCCTCCGACGCGGCATCGACGGCATCCTCGGCCGGCGCCGGCTCAGCGGCCTTCTTGGCGCGCTTGGGCTTGGCCTCGGTGTCCTTCTTCTTTGCGATCGGCTTCGGCTTCGGCGGAGCCGTGCGCGTCGGCGCGGCCTTGGCCGTCGCGTCGGCGGACTCGACCTCGAGCTCGCTCCCGACCCAGTGCTCCCAGACCGAGCGCTGCACGAGCAGGCTGCGGGCGGCCATCAGATCCACGACCTCGACGTCGATGGCGGCAAGCACATAGACGCCATTCAGGTTGCGGAACGACATCCCCTCGACGCCTTCCGGGTCATCGACGATGACGAGCAGCGCGCGATCGGCAAGACCGTCCGGCGCCTGGTACAGGTACTCGGCGGCACGCTTGGTGTTCGGCGCGTCCCAACCGGTGGGCTCCATGAGCGCCACGCTGCCACGCTCGGCGTGCGCCCGCAGTGCGGAACGGAACGCCTGGACGCGGACCTTGCGGTTGACCTTGCCACCATGGCTGCGCGGTGTGGGGCCGAAGACGACACCACCACCGGTCCAGTGCGGCGCGCGGATCGAGCCCTGACGAGCGCGACCGGTGCCCTTCTGGCGCCATGGCTTCCTGCCACCACCCCGCACCTCGGCACGAGTCTTGGTGGAGTGCGTGCCGGCACGACGTGCGCCGAGCTCCGCAACCACGGTCTCGTGGATGAGGTGGGGCTTGATCTCCTGCTCGGCGACACGCCCTGCGAAGGCGGCCTGACCGGTGGGAAGACCCTCGGAATTCAGGACGGGAACACTCATTCGGGCCTCACGATGACAATGCCGTTGACGCCACCGGGAACCGAGCCCTGGACGAGCAGCAGGTTACGTTCCGGATCGCGATCGACGATCTGCAGGCCACGCTGCGTCACACGCGCGTCACCCATGTGACCGCTCATCCGGACGCCCTTCATGACGCGGGCGGGATATGCGGCCGCGCCGATGGAACCGGGCTGACGAACGTTGTGGGAGCCGTGGCTCTTGGGACCGCGCTTGAAGTTGTGGCGCTTGATGGTTCCCTGGTAGCCCTTGCCCTTCGAGGTGCCGGTCACGCGAACGTACTGACCGGACGTGAACGACTCGACAGTCACGACGTCGCCGACGGCAACGTCGCCGCCGAGCTCCTCGGGGGCGAACTCCACAAGATGCTTGTGCGCACCGGTGCCGGCCTTTTGAAGGTGACCGATCTCCGGCTTGGAGAGCTTTTCTGGCTGTCTCTTATACACATCTGACGCTGCCGACGAGCGATCTAGTGTAGATCTCGGTGGTCGCCGTATCATT
>CALMXK010000093.1 GCA_937871165.1 uncultured Actinomycetes bacterium | reverse complement strand
GGCCATCCTCATCGCCCGCGCCCTTCAAGGGGCCGCCACCGGTGCGTTCTTTGGCACCTGCACCGCCTTTTTGGTCGAGCAGACCCGCCCGGCGCGCCGTGGGCAGGTCGCGACACTCTCGTCGGTGTCGGTGCGCGGGGGTCTTGCGCTCGGACCAGGCCTTGGCGGACTTTTCGCCGAGTATCTGCCCGAACCGCTTCGGTTGCCATTTGCCGTGCACCTCGGGGGCCTTGCGATTGCTCTGGTCATCTTGTGGGCGCTTCCCGAGACGGTCACACCCGGTCCGAGGCGGCCACTCAAGTTGCGCCTGGAAGTGCCCGCCGCCGAGCGCGCCGTCTTTTGGCGGGTCCTTGTGCCCTCGGGCATGCTCTTTTCACTGTTTGACGGGGTCTGTCTTGCCATCGTGCCCGTCTTCGAGGTTCAGGACCTCGGTGTCACCAACTACGCGTTGGTCGGTGCCGCGGGGTTTTTGGTGTTGATGAGCGGTGCGATCAGTCAATTGGTCTTTCGCCATCTGGCCCCGACGCCCGCGATCGGGTGGGGCCTCGTGATCGCCTGCGTCTGCTTTGTCGGCGTTGTGGTCGGCGCGCCGCTTCATTCCGCCACGATCGTCCTCAGCGCCGTGACCCTCACCGGAGCGGCGTGCGGCCTCGTGTTCAAAGGTGGCATCGACCTTGCGACCCGCATCGCCCCGCCCGCCGACCGCGGCAAACTCATCTCGAGCTATTACGTTGCCTGCTACCTGGGTGGGTTCTCGCTACCCTTGCTGATCGTGGGCATCCTCGCCGACATCATGGGACGTACACTGGCGCTCGGGGTGCTTGTCGCCGCCGCCGCCGTGGCCACCGCGTGGACATGGTTTGTCGGGTTGCGCGCGCTTGATCGCCTGTCACCTCACGCATCGAGACTGCATGCCTGACTCACCCACCCCGGCCCACCAGCAAATCGCCGCGGCCTTGCTTGGCGCCCAGCATGTTGTCGTGCTCACCGGATGGCTCTTTGGCCTGTACGACGAGGACGCCATTCAGGCGACGCGCACGACCTGGTCCCAGGATGCCAACCTTGAAGTGCTGCTCACCGATCCGGCAGCGTTCTGGCGGGCCACACTGCCTGCAGCGGCAACGATGGCCACGCGCGAGATCACCCCCGCCCACAGGGCGCTCACGCGTCTGCAGCACGCCGGCATCATTGAGCATCTCATCACCCAGAGCGTCGACCACCGCCAGACGATCTCAGGCGCACACGACGTGATCGAGGTCCACGGCAATCTGCTGACCGCACGCTGCACCCGCTGCGGGGAGCGCTACGGCCTGGAGGAGGTGCGGGCGCTGATCGATGCGGCAGCCGACGCGGTTCCCCGCTGTACCGCACGCGAGTGCGCCTACCCGCTTCGGCCCTCATCGACCCTGTGGGGCGAGCCGCTCATCGAGGACGCGGTCCGCACCGCCTGGGAGGTGACGACGGCCGCCGACTGCTTCGTGGTGATCGACAGCGACCTGCGTGCGGTCCCCATGAGTCTGCTGCCGTCGGTGCCACTCACACGCGGGGTGCCGCTCATCATGCTCGGTGAAACCCCCACCCAGTACGACCGCTACGCAAGCGTCCTCGTGCGTGAGCCGTCGGATCCGGTGCTCGTCGCACTCGCGAACCTGGTCGGCGGCGAAGAGCTCACCGAGCCCGACCTGCCGAAATGATTCGGGGCCGCACGTGGCGGCCCCGACATTCCCACTACTTCTTGGCCGCAGCCTTCTTCTTGGGCTTCGGCGGGTTCGGATCGACCACGAACTTCTGGGAGTAGTACACGTCTCCCTCATGGCCGAGCTTCATGCGGCGAAAGACGCTCTTCACACGCATCCCGACCTCAACCTGGTCCTCCGACACGCCGACGACCGGCGCGGGCATGCTGACACCCTCATCCAGTCGCACGTGACCGACCACATACGGCTCCTGCCCAAGGAAGTCCCGGGGCGGGTAGTACACGACGGTGTAGTTGGTGAGCTCACCCGTGCCCGACATCTGCTCACGCACGAGGGTCGTGCCCTTGCACTTCTCGCACACGTAGTGCTCCCACCAGGGGTGCAAGGTGTTGCAGTCGGTGCAGCGCATGGCGTACAGGCGAAGCTTCGGCGGTCCCAGGCGGGAGAACTCGATCGCGGACACGGTCATGTCAGTCCTCCAGCCGCTGGTAGATATGAACGGCGCCGACCGACCCCGGTCCGCCGCGACACGCGCTGATTCCGATCGCCGCGTCCTTGCGCTGGATCTCCGCCGGGGCGGTTCCGCGAAGTTGCTCGACGATGTCGCACGCCTGGCTGGTGCCGGTGGCACCGAGCGGATGACCCTTGCACAAAAGCCCACCGGAGAGATTCACCGCAACCTTACCGTCAAGCCACGTGGAGCCATCGGCCGCACCCTTCCAGCCGTCACCGCGCTCGGCGAAGCCAAGGGCCTCGATGCCAAGGGGCTCCTGGATGGCGAAGCTGTTGTAAATCTCGGCCACGTCGATGTCATCGGCGCTGATGCCCGCCATCGCATAGGCCTTCTGGGCCGGGCGGGCGAGCAGGTCAAACGACTCGTCGAGACCGTCGCTTGCCGCATACCAGGTGCCCGACGCCATGGAGGTGGCGGTGACAAAGACCTGGGGCTTGTCCGGGCGGTCGCGAAGCATCTCTTCGCGACACAGGATGAGCGCCGAGCCGGCGTCGGTCATCGGACACACTTCAAACAGCTTCAGCGGGTCGGCGACCTTCGGGCTTCGCATGACCTCGTCCACCGTGCACTCAAAGCGCAGATGGGCGTAGGGGTTGCGGGCACCGTAGTAGTGGTTTTTGACCGAGACGTTCGCAAGATCCTCTTCGGTGCAGCCGTAAGTCTGCATGTACTTGCGAGCGGTGAGCGCCGTTCCCGACGGGAACGTGAGCCCGGAGAAGTACTCCTCCTTGGAGTCGGCGGCCTGCGCGATCAGCGAGGTCGCCTCCACCGTGGCGAGGTCGTTCATCTTCTCGGCGCCGAGCACCATGACGGTGTCGTACAGGCCCGACAAGATGGCCGCACACCCGAGGTGCAGCGCCCAGGCGCCGGTGCCACAGGCGGCCTCGACGCGCACGGCCGCCGAGGGCACAAGGCCCAGGTGGTCGACGGCCATGAGACCGGTGGAGTTCTCAAAACAAAAGCCGACCGAGCCGACGTTGCCGACATACAGGGCCTGGATGTCGCGCCGCTCGATGCCTGCGTCGTCGATGGCCTTCTGGCCGGCTTCGACGATGAGATCCCGGAGGGATTTGTTGTGCTGAATCTTGTGGGGAGTCTTTCCGATTCCCAAAACACCAACGCGCATGTGCTCTCCCCTTGCCTTAGTGCGGCTCTTGCTGGCGCCCGCGGGTCCAGCGGTAGTACGTGCCAAGGCTGATCGATTCGGTCGTCGCCATCGCTTCGGCGATCTTGCACTTCGGTGAGGCGGCCGTCAGGACGATCTCCTGCGCAATCCCCTCGCCGGCGCCGTAGCCGAATGCAAGCACGGCCTTGCCCTTTGCCGCCCCGTCGAGGGCAAGCGCAAGCGAAATGCCAAGCGCGGCGACCCCGAGGTTGCCGATCTCGGCGACGAACACCGTGTCGGCCAGTGCGCTGTCGCTGATGCCGAGCTTGCCAAGACCACGCACCGTCTGCGGGTGCGGCTGGCTGACGGCGGCCTTCACATATTTGCCGCTGTCACGACCGGTGAGCTTCGCGAGCTTGCCGATCGCGCCCTTCGCGGCGGCGTTGTAGCTGTCAAACAGGACTTCCATGCGGTAGCGCGCCGTCGGCTCGGTGCCAAGGCGCCACACGTCGAAGACCTCACGCCCGTCACGGGCAACCGGCCCGAGCGTGGCAAACCCTGCGCTGCTGATCACAAATGCGGCGGCACCGCCGGCCGACAGCATGTCGAGGACCTTGTCGTCGTATGCGACGACGTAGTCGGCGACGACCACAAGAACATCGCCCTTGCCGGCATCGACGAGTGCCGAGGCGAGCTCGAACGCGTCGATCAGGCTGCCGGGATGGCCCGACAGGTCATAGCAGCTCACCGCTTCGGGATCGTCGATCGACTCAAGCGCCCGGACCAAGGTCTGGGACATCTTGCGAAAACCGGTCGGTGCCGAATGGGTGAGGGTGATGACCGCGGCCGGTGACGGGCGACCGGCGATGGCCTGGGAAGCTGCTTCCCAGGCCATCGTCAGCGTGTCCTCATCGAGTGCCGGCGTCGCAAGCGTCTTGGAGCGGGGCCGTCCCGGCCTGCCCTCGAACGCTTGGATCTCGCCGAGCGTCGCACGGTATTTGGGCAGGTACGCCCCGTAGCTTGCGATGTGGGCCATGTGTTACCTCGTGACCTTGATCCCGGCCTTGTCCCGGTCGAACGTGTCGGCAGTGATGCCTTCCTCGCGCAACTTGACCTTCTGGACACGCTCGGTCGGGGTCTTCGGAAGTTCCTTGACGAAACGAATGTAGCGCGGAACCATGAAGTAGGGCATTTCGGCCGCTAGCCACTTGGTGAGCTCGGCCGGATCCGGAGCCGGACCCTCGGGGATGCACACGACCATGATCTCGTCCTCCGACGAGGCTCCTTCGTCTGCCTTCACACCGATACAGGCGGCTTCCTTGATCTGCGGGTGGTTGCCCACCTGGCGCTCGACCTCCATCGACGACACGTTCTCGCCGCGGCGACGGATGTAGTCCTTCACGCGGTCCATGAAGAAGAAGTAGCCGTTCTTGTCCATGCGTCCGAGGTCGCCGGTGTGGAGCTTCAGGTTGCGGAAGTCCTCGGCGGTCTTCTCGTCCATGCCGTAGTACTTGCGCATGACGATGTTCGGGATCCGCATGTCGACGACGATCTCGCCGGGGGTGTTCGGCGGCAGCGGCCGGTCGGTGCCGGGCTCCACGATCGTCACTTCGTAGCCGGGGTTGGCCTTGCCCATCGAGCCGAGGACCGGCTTCTTGGTCGGGTCCATGTAGGTGGCCATACCGGTCTCGGTGAGACCGTAGCCCTCCACGAACTTGACGCCGAAGCGCTTTTCGAACTGCTTGTAGATGTCCTTCGGCGCCGGCGCGGCGAAGACGGTGTGCACCTTGTGGGCACGATCGTACTCGGTCTTGGCGGTGTTGTAGATGAAGTAGCTGACCGCTCCGATCGAGTTGAACACCGTGGCCTCGGCCTCGGTGACCTGCTTCCAAAACTGGCTTGCGGAAAACCGCTCGACAAATGCCACGCGGGCACCTGCGATGAGCGCCGGGTAGGCGGTGAGCACCTGGGCGTTTGAGTGAAACAACGGCAGGCACGAGAAGAAGGTCTCGTCCTTCATCGACGCAAGCGTCTTTGAGTTCAGGGCGCGAATCACCTCGAGCAGACCACGGCCGGAGAAGAAGTCGGCTGCGTGCTGCTTGATGACACCCTTCGAAAGGCCGGTGGTGCCGGAGGTGAACATGATGCGTGCATCATCGGTCCACTTGTAGTCGACCGACGGCTGCTTGGTGGAGCCCTTCATGAGCTCGGTGAGGGGCTCATGGGTGAACTTGCGCGGCATCGGCTTGGTCGCGCGCGGGGTCTCCATGATCACGACGTGCTCGAGGATCGGCAGACGCTTTGCCACCACCTGCAGGCGATCGAGCCACTCGTCGGAGATGATGAGGATCTTCGCCTCGACCAGGTTGATCGTGTGGGCGAGGAAATCACCCTTGTAGGCGATGTTGATCGAGCTCATGACGCCGCCGGCCTTGAGGATGCCGAACCACACCGGCAGGAACTCCTCGCAGTTGGGCAGCATGACCGACACGGAGTCGCCCTTCTGCACGCCACGCTTGATCAGCGCGTTGGCGATCTGGTTCGCCTTCTTGTTGACGGCGCCGTAGCTGACCCACTTGCCGTCGCCGAACTTGAGGAAGTCCCGGTCGGGATGCTCCTCAGCACGCTTTTGCAGAATCTCGGGCAGGACCCACGTCGTGAGGTCCTCCTTCTGATACCAGTCGCTCCAGTCGGCCATGCGTGTCGCGTCTCCTGAACTTGTTTTCGCGGAAAAAAGAGGGGTGAAGCCCCCCCGGCCTATTCGGCCGGGGCGAACTTCGGGAGGGTGATCTCGTCGGTGACGTCGTGGAACACGACCTTCACCCGCATACCGATCTTCACGGCATCCGGGTCGAGTGAGGGGTAGCCCTCCTCATCGCGAACGAGGTTGGTCATCATGCGCGGGCCCTCATCGAGGTCGATGAGCGCGACGATGTGCGGCGGGTCGCCCTTGTACGCCTTGCTCGGACCGATGAAGTGGGTCGAGTAGGTGTACACGGTGCCGAGGCCCTTGCTCTCGGTCCACGTGTGTGGCTCGAGGGTGCCGGGCGACAGTGCGCGCGGGTACCAAAACGGCGTGCCGTCGGGTGCGGTCGGAAGCAGCAGCTTGTGCTCCTTCGTGCCGGCCCAGTAGCCGTCGCCCTCCGGACGCATATCGGGAAGTGGCTTTGCGTAGCCGCTCGTGGCGGGTGCCTGTTCAGCTGACATGTGTGTCTCCCTTCTTCCCTACGCCGTCGGCGCTTCGTTGGACAGGACGATGGCGCTGGTTGCGGCAAGGATGCCGCCGGAGCCGTTCGAGATCGCCGTCTTGGCGCCGGGAACCTGGTGGTTTCCTCCGCCGCGAGCGGTGTCGTCGGCCTGGCCGCGAAGCTGCAGGGCAGCCTCGACGATGTGATGCATGGCGCCGAGGTGGGCCTGACGGATGAGTCCGCCGTGGGTGTTCATCGGGAGCTTTCCGCCGAGCTTGGCGTTGCCCTCGAGCACCCAGTCGCCGGCCTCGCCGGGACCGCACACGCCAAAGCCCTCAAGGGCGATGAGCGGGGTGAAGCTGAACGAGTCGTAGATCTCCGCGACATCGAGGTCCTGCGGGCCGATGCCTGCGACCTCCATGGCACGACGGCCGGCACGACCAAGGCCCTGACGGACTCCGTCGACGCTCTTTGCCGAGGTGATGTACTGGTGGGAGTAGCCCTCGCCGACACCGGTGATGTACACGGGCGTCTGCTTCATGTCCTTCGCGCGCTCGGCGGTGGTGACAAGGAATGCCGCCGCACCGTCGGACACAAGCGAACAGTCCATTGCGTGAAACGGCGTTGCGATCCAACGGTCCTTCATGACGTCATCGACGGTGACCACGTCGCGAAGCATGGCGTTCCACTTGAGGGCGGCATGCTCGGACTGGGTTGCGACGACGGCCGCAAGGGCCTCCTGGGGCACGTTGTGCTCATGCATGTAGCGCTGCGCGAGCAGGCCGTAGCCACCGATGGTGGTGAGCCCGTACGGGGCCTCGTAGGCACCATGGCTCATCTCGCGCGCCATGGCGATCATGCCCGAGCTTGAAATGCCCGAGCGGGTGTTGTCGCCGCGCACGCACAGCACGACTTCGGCAAGGCCTGCGTCGATTGCCATCGCGGCCTGGATGGCCATGAGGGGAGCGGTTGCTCCACCGACGGCGACGGAGGCGAAGTAGCCCGGCTCCATCCCCAGGTAGTCGGCGAAGGTTGTCGCGTGCATCAGCGTCTGCTCGACGAATGAAAACGCGGTGACCATTCCATCGACGTCGCCGAGGGTGAGCCCTGCGTCGTCGAGCGTGATCTTTGTGACCTCGGCCAGCAGCTGGAACGAGCCTCGGTCTTTGATGATTCCCTGCTCGGTCTCGCCGACACCGGCGATACAGATGCCCTTCGCCAGCATGCGCCGTGCTTCACGCACGTCGGGTGTGCTCTCGCCCATCCGTCTCCTCTCGTGGACCTTCCAAAACCGCGGTGCCGATGTGCACACGCGGTCGGTTGCGGGGGCGCGGTCGCCCCCGGCGGCAGTGGGACGCTACCAGCGCCACCACACGGGCGCTAGCGAAAATCCCCGCTGCTGATACGATTCAAGGCCCATTTGTCCCACCGAACCCATGAGGAACGCACGTGAAGGACGACGCGCCCACCAATGAGCAGGCAACCGACAGTTTGCCGGGACTCCAGACCGATCTTCGCGAGGTCGAGCCGGTGTACGACCAGGCGAGCGACACGCTGAAGGCGATCGCCAAGGGCCATCCGTCGGCCTCGGCGGTCACCAACTCCAAGGGCGTCACGGTCTTTTTCGACCCCGACACCAACGAGGTGCTCGGCTACCTCATCCAGAATTTCACGAAGTACTACGAGGACAACAAGCTCCCCGACGGCAGCTACGACGTCGACCTTCCGACGCGCGTGCCGGTGAACCTGGAAGAGGAGATGGACTACGACGAGGAGCAGCTTCGCTCCGGTGTGCGTATCGCCGAGATGTACTAGACGGCGAAATGAGAATGGTGGGCCGCCGGAACGCTCCGGCGGCCCACAGCGCTCACTCGGGGCGTGGAACCGCCCCGGCCTCCCCCACGATCATGGCGTCGGGGCCCTTGCCCTGGGGGACCATCGGGAACACCTTCGCAAACTCATGGGTGCGCACATCGATGAGCGCGGGTCCGTCGTGGGCGAAGGTCTCACGAAGGGCGTCCTCCAGGTCCGCCTCCTGCGTGATCGTCACACCGGGCATTCCGTAGGCCTTGGCGATGTTCTCGAAGCTCGGCTGGAACGCTGCGTAGGAGGTTCCCGAGTAGCGGCTTTCCCAGAACATCTCCTGCCACTGGCGCACCATGCCGAGGTAGCCGTTGTTCAGGATGACCACCTTGACCGGCAGGTCGTACATCTGCGCGGTCGAGAGCTCCTGCAAGGTCATCTCGAATGAACCGTCGCCGGCGATGTCGATGACCAGCTCGTCCCGGCCCAGGGCCACTTGGGCACCGAGGGCTGATGGCAAGCCAAATCCCATCGTGCCGAGCCCACCGGAGGTGAGCCAGCGACGCGGGCGGTCAAACAGGTAGTGCTGTGCGGCGAACATCTGGTGCTGGCCGACGTCGGTGGCGATGATCGCCTGGCCACGCGTGATTTCGTAGATCTTCTTGATGACGTGCTGGGGCGGGATGGCACCCTCGGTGTTGGTGTCGACCTCATACGGGAAGTCGGCCTTCCACTTGTCGACCTTCGACAGCCACGCGGAGCGCTCGGCCTCGTCGTGGCGCGCACCCTGGGCGACATACGCCTCGGCGAGCGCTCCGAGGGCGGCCTTGGCCTCCGCGGCGATGCCGATGTGGGCGGCGCGGTTTTTGCTGATCTCGGCCGGGTCGACGTCGATGTGGATGATCTTGGCGCCGGGGGCCCACTCGTGCATCACGGTCGAAAGGACGCGCTCGTCGAAGCGCACGCCGATCGCAAGCACGAGGTCGGACTCCTGGAAGGCCCAGGTGGCGGCGGCGATGCCGTGCATGCCGGGCATTCCCACCCACTGGCGGTGACTGGACGGGAATCCGCCAAGGCCCATGAGGGTCGTGGTGACCGGCATCCCGGTGACCTCCGCCACGCGAAGGAGCTCCTCGCTCGCGCTCGAGTGGATGATGCCGCCGCCTGCGTAGATCACCGGTTTCTTTGCCGCCGCGATGGCCGCTGCGGCCGCAGCGATCTGGCGCGGATGGCCCGCACCGGACGGTGGCTGGTAGCCGGGGATCTGCGGCGGGTAGGGGCCCGAATAGGCCTCGATGTCCTGTCCCCACACGTCCACGCACACGTCGACGAGCACCGGACCCGGACGCCCGGTCTCGGCGATATGGACCGCCTCGGCGATCGCACCGGGAAGATCCTCCACCTTCTTGATGAGGTAGCTGTGCTTGACGATCGGCAGGGTGATGCCGACGATGTCGGCCTCCTGGAATGCGTCGGTGCCGACACGAGTCGAGCCGACCTGACCGGTGAGGGCCACCATCGGTACCGAGTCCATGTAGGCGTCGGCGATCGGTGTGACCAGGTTGGTCGCACCCGGTCCCGATGTTCCCGTGCACACCGCAGCACGGCCGGTCACCTTTGCGTACCCTTGCGCCATGTGACCGGCACCCTGCTCATGGCGGGTGAGGTAGGTCTTGATGTCCGGATCGTCGCTCAGGGCGTCAAACAGTGGGATCACCGGTCCGCCGGGAATCCCGAAGATCGAGTCGATCCCCGCTTGTTTCAGCCCCGCCAATGTCGCGTCAACGCCGCGCATCCACAATCCCCAATTCGTCGCGATAGTCTCAAAGTCTGTTCCCTGAGTTCCCCTGGAGCGTAACAAGCCCATTCTGGAAGGAGACGCCGTGGGAAGTACACCACCCCCGAAGCCCCCCTCGTTCGCCGAGGAAAACGCGATGCGTGTGGCAAGCGAGTCCCTTCAACACTACGACGAGGCGACCGACACCTACCAGGTGTCCTACGGGCCGCCCGCCCCGGCGCTCCAAGTGCACGACCCCGATCGCGAGCTGCTTGTGCGCATCGATCCGCACAGCCGGCAGGTTCTTGGGTTCTCCATCCCCAACTTCAAAGCGTGGCATGCCGCCCACGCCGACGAAGATGGCTCATTCGAGGTGGACCTCCCGCCCGTGTGGGGTGGCCAGAGCGAGCCTGCCTAAGCAGTTAGATCCAGCTAGACTTCACACAACATCTCCATTCCCTCCTCCCAAGGAGTCATCTGTGGCGGTCGAAAGCCAGCGCGTCCAGGATTTCAAGCTCGAGAAAGAGCCGTACTACCTGCCGGTCGGAAATGAGATCGAGCTGTACGAGGCCGCCTACCACGCCGGGCTGCCGGTCATGTTGAAGGGCCCCACCGGCTGCGGCAAGACGCGTTTTGTCGAGCACATGAGCTGGCGACTCGGTCGCACCCTCGTCACCGTGGCCTGCCACGAGGACCTCACCGCGTCGGACCTGGTCGGCAAGTACACCCTGCGCGGCGACGAGACCGTCTGGCAGGACGGACCGCTCACGATCGCCGTCAAGGCCGGCGGCATCGCCTACCTCGACGAGGTGGTCGAGGCGCGCAAGGACACCACGGTCGTCATCCACCCCCTCACCGACGACCGCAAGATCCTGCCGCTTGAAAAGAAGGGCGAGATCGTCCAGGCCCCGGAGGGATTTCATCTGGTGATCTCCTACAACCCCGGCTACCAGTCGGTGCTCAAGGATCTGAAGCACTCCACCAAGCAGCGCTTCGTGGCGATGGACTTCGACTACCCGAAGCCCGAGCTCGAAGAGGAGATCGTGCGTACCGAGGCCCAGATCGACGCCGACGTCGCCTCGAAACTCGTGAAGATCGCGGAGAAGGTGCGAAACCTTCGCACCCACGGTCTCGAGGAAGGCGTCTCGACACGACTGCTCGTGTACGCCGGTCAGCTGATCGGAAAGGGCATCGATCCGCTCGCCGCCTGCGAGGCCACCATCTGCAAACCCATCACCGACGATCTCGATATGCAGCGCTCCATCGTCGAGATCATCGCAACCCAGTTCTAGCCAGGGTACGCAGGTGACCTTCGGTCCGGCCGTCGGCAATGTCGGCATGTACGTGGCACGTGAGCTTCTCGCCTCGGTCCCCGAGGAGAAGCGACCGACCTACCTCGCCCTGGTGTCGCAGATCGCCGATCTCAAGTACCAACTGGGTGTCGAGGTCGCGCGCCAGCTGCCCCGACTGCTTGCCGAGCAAGACACCGACCTGGTCGCCCGCTACCTGCAGCAGGTGCAGGAGGTTGCGAAAGTCGGCTGGAAGAGCAGTGTCGAGGTCGCAAAACAGCTTCCGGACCTCTACGACGCGCCCGACCCCAACTTGGCCCGCGCCTACGTGGACATCATCACCGGCGCCACCTCCGGCCGCGACGGCGAGGATGCCGGCAGCAGCGAGCTGCAGTCCGAGCTCGACCGCCTCGAGGTCGAGATCCGGGAGATGGAGCCGAAGATTCAGCGTGCGCAGGAGCTGAAATCGCTCCTTGCCTCACGCGACCGCCGCGACGAGAAGCGCAAAAAGCACGCGGTGGAGCTCGCATCGGTGCTGCCGCCGGTGCTCGCGCGCCTTCGCCCCCGCTACCGGCCGCTGTTTTTGGAGCTCGTGCAACAGATCGCCGATGCCGACTCGGAGGCCGCCCTCGACGGCGCGGACACGCTGCTTGATCTGCTCAACGGTGAGCGGCTTTCCCAAGATGGCGCGCGAGAGTGGGTGGCCCGCGGCTTGCAGGTGCTCGACAAGAACGCCGAGGTTGGACGCGGCTACTTCCGGCTTGGTTCGAAGTACGCCCTGGATGTGGTCGAGGAGCTTCGCGAGGGACTCGCCCTTCGCGGGGTTGCACGCATTTTGAAGCTCTACGCGACGGCGCTGTGCGCCCGCGACGTCGCGATCCGCTCCACGCAGGAGATGTATTCGCTTGAGGCCTTCGGGGCCGACCACATCGTCTTGCCGCCGGACATGCGCTACTTCGACGATGAGGAATCGAACTTCACCGCGTACAAGGTCGCCACCGCTCACGGGGCGGGGCGAATCGAATTTGGCACGTATGACTTTCGCATCGATGAGATCGACGAGGTCGTCAAGCACCTCGAGAGCCGCTACGGTCGGAGCCCCGCATGAGCACCCGTGAGCAGCCGGTCGACTCCGAGCTTGGCCGGTTCTACCGACTCTTTCCCAATGAAGAGCTCGCCCGCGATCTGTTCAACATCGTGGAGGGCCACCGGATCGACGTGCGCCTTCGCACCGCCTACCCGGGCATTGCGCGCGACATGGGCGCGATCGCCGCCGCGACGCTCGATCGGCGCGAGCCGATCGGTCACGGCATGAGCGACGCCCAAGCGATCGTCGAGGGGCTCATCCTTCACACGATCGGGATTGAGGCGGACCTCTCCCCCCTCGCCCCGTCGGTGGCGCAAGTGGTGCGCGACGCCGTCGGCGAGCTTCGCGCGGTCGGCGATCCGTCGGCGACGGTGGCGGCGAGCGCATCCACCACCGCACGGCTGTATGAGCTGATCGACGACAGTATTCGCAAGGCGATCGAGAGCCCGTTTGCCCAAAATGAGGACCAGGATCAGTGGCCCCAGGGCGACCAGGAGACCGGCCTTCCCCAGGAGGCCATGGAGCCGAACGTCCCTGAACCGGGTGAGGGCGGCGGCGCTGAGGAGTACTCGTCGCTCGACATGCCGCCGTTCATGACCCCGGTCCTTGAGGAGCTCGTCCAGCAGCGCGCCAAGCAGCGCGAGGCGCAGGAGGCCGACGAGGGCGAGCAGGCCGAGGGCGAACCCCAGCAGGCAGACGGCGCCATGGCCACCCAGGAGGCCCAACAGGGTGGCGACACCCAAGACGACGACGTTGCACAGCGCACCGACCAGAAGACCGAACAGGCCACCGCCAAGCCGGGCGAGGCCCCCGATGCACGAAGCGACGATCAGGAGGGATCGGGCGGCGAGATGGAACTTGGCGCGGCCGCGGCAGTGCCCTTGGTGGACTCCGACGAGGACGACGCCGAGGAAGATCTTGGCGAGCAGACCTTCTTCTACGACGAGTGGGACCACAAGATCGAGGACTACCGCCCGGCCTGGTGCACCCTGCGCGAATCACGCGCAACCCGTGTGCACGAAGGGTTTGTCGCGGCCACCTTCCATGAGCACGGCGGCGTGGTCAGCATGATCCGCCGCAATTTCCAGCTCATGCGCCCCGAACGACTTCGCAAGATGCGCTTCCAGTCCGAAGGCGACGACCTCGACATCGAGGGTCTTGTCGAGCATGTCGTCGACCGCCGAAGCCGGGTCAGTCCGACCGAGCGCGTGTACATCAAGCGCGACAAGAAAGATCGCGACGTCGCCACGGCGTTTCTCGTCGACATGTCGAGCTCCACCGATCGCAAGATCGACGGTCGCAAACGCATCATCGACATCGAGAAGGAGTCGCTTCTTCTCATGTCCGAGGCACTTGAAGCCATTCGCGACGAGTACGCCATCTACGGCTTTTCGGGATCGGGCCGCGAGGACTGCCAGTTCTACACCGTCAAGGAGTTCGGTGAGCGCTATGACAGCCGTGTGAAGGGACGCATCGGCGGCATCTACGGCCGGCAGAAGACCCGGATGGGTCCTGCCCTGCGTCATGCGACGAAGCGGCTCATGAGCGTCGATGCACACGTCAAGTTGCTCATCTTGCTGACCGACGGCAAGCCCTATGACTCCGACACCTACCAGGACAACACCTACGCGCAGGAGGACACCAAGATGGCCCTGCGTGAAGCGCGGCGCGAGAAGATCCACCTGTTTTGCGTCACGGTTGACCAGGAGGCGGCCGACTACCTGCCCCACATGTACTCGGATGCGAACTTCGTCATCATCGACGATGTCCGCACGCTGCCGCACAAGCTTCCACAGCTCTATCGCCGTCTGACCACATAGGCGCCGAGCGCAGCCTTTCCACAGCCGGGGGAATCAACTCGCGCGAAATCGGCCAAGCGGGGTAACCAACTCGCGCGAGCCGATGTGCGCGAGCCGGCAACCGGGGTCAGCAGATCACCGACCGGGGTAGCTGGCTCGCGCCCATGCGCGACCACCCCGGGGTAAGAAACTCGCGCCCGACCCGCACCGGGGGATTTCACTCGCGTATGCGACCTGAACACCCTGCACCGCGAGTCAACAACCCCGGTGTGAGCCTCGCGCTGTACCCGGGGTAACAAACTCGCGCCCACCGGGGGAATGAACTCGCGGGGAATCTCACAAATCCCCTGCATGTGTGACACTTCTCTCCCAGCCAGTTTAAGGCTTTAAGAAGAGCTTTTCAGTACACACCTTTCAGGTGGAACCGACCGACCTCCCCGTCGGGTCGGCCGTTTCCACTCCTTCTCACCGCGAGCGAGCTACCCGGGGTATTCCACTCGCGCTCGCAACATGCATTGCATCCCACTCATGCATGCTGTGCGAGCAATGAACGCCGCCCCACATCACGACGCCCAGGACGAGGTCACGATCAGTGGTGTGCAGGAGCAACTTGCGCTAATTCAACCGCAGGCGTTGCGACGTCTTGAGCAGCCGCTGCGCTCAGGTTTTGCCGATCGTGCGACCGCCCGCAAGGGGCTCGAGGTGGCGGCCGGCTTTGCGATCGCCGACCGCTTGGGCTCCATTCGCCAAACGCAAGGTCGCGAGATCGGGCGCAATGGCTACATGTTGATCGTCTGGCTCGGCTCGCGCTGGCTGCAGATGGAAGCTCCGACCAATACCGCGATCCCGTTTAGCCAGTACCGCATGCTCCAGGACTTTGGCTGGGGTGATGCGGGAAAGCCCGCCCGTCAGGCCCTGAAACGCACCTTGCTTGCGTTGCAAGAGGCCCGTTGGGAGGGCGAGGTCAACGATGCGGTCACCGGCAAGAAGACCCACGAGGATCACTTCGGCATCATCGATCGTGTCATGTGGCCGGTCACCAACAATGGTCGGCTCGAACGTCCCGGTCTGATCTTTCTGGGAAGCTGGTTCCTGGAGCAGCTGCAAAATGAGGCGGGTGTGTGGCTCGACTGGGGCTCGTTTCGTGAGCTGCCCCCGATCGCGCGCAAGTTCTACGGCCTGCTCGAGAACGAACGCTTTGTGCAGCGCGAAGGGCAGTTCGAATGGCAGGCATATGCGCTCGCGCCGCCGCTGTTTACGACACTCGGCTCGACCTGTGCGCGCGACCGCGACAATGTGGCGGCCATCATGCGTGCGTGCGAGTCGATCAGCCAGGTCGATCCGAGTTACCGCTTCACGCGCGAGCGTGTGCTCGATGCACGTGCCGGCTGGGTCAACCAGGTCGTGGTGACCCGCACTCCCCGTGCAAAGTCACCACGACCAAAGGTCCGGCTCAGTCCTCCGCAGAGCGCCTGAGCCAGCGCGTGAGCGCCGGCATGGGCTGATCGGTG
Source organism: uncultured Actinomycetes bacterium (assembly GCA_937871165.1). GTDB lineage: Bacteria > Actinomycetota > Thermoleophilia > Miltoncostaeales > Miltoncostaeaceae > CALMEC01. Next base: position 35,241 of record CALMXK010000093.1, on the reverse strand, counting down.
TGGCGCACGCGCGGATCGAGTGCAGCGCGTACCGCCTCCCCCACCGCGCCATCGACGCCGTTTTGGGCGACGTCTGCAAGGACCATCGCAAGACCGATGCGCACCAGTGTGGCCCGCTCCAGGTCACGAAGTGCGCTCGGGTCGGCGGCCTTCCATGTGCGAACGACCTCGTCGACATCCGTCAGCGTTTGGGTTGCGACGCGCATGTGCAGGCGGCCGTCGACGGGGACCACTGGCCGGGTGTTTCCCCGCTCCGGGGCGACGGCGACCGGGACGTAGCCGGTCGGCTGCGCGGTGTGTGGGGCAAGGCGCGCCGGCGGTGCGGGGGCCGGGGCAAGGACACGCGCCTGTGGGGCTGCGACCGCCGCAACCGGCGCAGGCGCCGGCCGTTCTGCGGGCTGTTCGAACCTGGCTGCCTCGGCAGCAAGTTTGGCGAGTGCGCCTTCGCGCGCGGTGGGTGTTGCTGAGCTAGACACCTGCGACCTCCCGGACGTCGGACAGAACTTCCTCGGCGATGCGATCCCACACACGCCCAAGCTCGGCGTCCAGGGCATCGACGGTCACCCGCTCGCTTGCGGCCTGGCGATAGGCCACGCGCTTGGTGACCACTTGACGAAGCACCGGCCACGGGGCGCCTGCGCGAAGTGCGTCGGAGGTGGCGCGCCCGTCGATCGTATGCAGCTCAGCGAGGGTCAGCAGGATGCCGAGCACACTGAGATCCGGGTTCAGGCGGTGGCGCACCTCTGCCAGATGTCGGGCGAGTTTGGCAAGGCCCTCGAGAGCGTAGACCTCGGGCGGGCACGGCACGAGAATGGCGTCGGCGGCCACCCAGGCGTTTGTGGCGATCAGGTCGAATCCCGGTGAGGTGTCGATGATCGCGACGTCGTAGTCGTCGCGGACCGGGGCGAGGACCTCACGAAGGAGTTGCTCGCGGCCCGAGACGTTCAGCAGCACGGCGCTGTCGTCGTCAAGGCTGCCCTCGGCCGGGATGATGTCACCGCAGTCAAGGCCATCCGGGCGCTCCTGGTCGAGCACCGCGCGGATCATGTCCTCATCGAGCGACAGGTTCGCTGCGGCGCGAAGCAGGGCCGAAAGGCCGACCGCGTCGGGGCCGACGCCAGCGTGGCGCGACAGGTGCGCCTGGGGGTTCGCGTCAATCGTGAGTACGCGAAGACCCCGCCGGCGTGCGGCGGCGGCCAGGTTGACGACCGTCGTGGTCTTGCCCACCCCACCCTTCTGATTGGAAACCGCAATGACCTTCACGAGCACCTCCTGCGGCGCACATCGAGCGTCTGTGGTGCACGTGTTCGCCGCCTGCGTGGCAACTCCTTCTTGGCACAGGGTGCGCCGCAGCGGCTTCGGCGCGGGGCGTGCGGTTGCCGTGCACACGATGCGCGGCCCCGAAGCCCCGCACGTGGAGGCGCTGCACCCCTGGACGGGCGTGTGTGGGTGAGGACCGGTGGTTGGCATCGGACGCACCGCCTCCCTGGGTGGGCCAGCGAAGCCCTGCATCAGGTGGCCGTGTCGTGGTGGTCGAGCACGGCGAGCGGGGCAGGGGTGGTCGTGCTCGTGGAGCCGCCAAGCGGCGCCCGCCGTCCAGATCCGGGCCACCGAAGCACGTCCCGGGCGCGCGAGGTGCAGGTGCATGTCCTGCGCACCCGGTGTTGCGCTGTACAAGTGTCCAGTGGCCAGCGAAGAGCGACGACGTGCGAAGCGCGAGTGAGTTACCCCGGTCTGCGCACCGCAGCGCGTGGGTGGCGGGGCGTGTTCTTAGCGGCGCACGGCGCGCACGGCGGTGCCGTATGCGCAGATTTCGGTCCCCATCTGGGCGAAGTCGGAGCTGTCGAAGCGCATCGCGATGATGGCGTCGGCCCCGAGCGCGCCGGCCTCTTCACGCAGGCGCTCGATGGCCTCCTGGCGTCCTTCGGCGAGCATCTGGGTCATGCCGCGAAGCTCGCCGCCGACCAGTGACTTGAGGGAGGCGCCGATCTGCGATCCCAGGTGGCGTGTGCGTACCGTCAGGCCGAACACTTCGCCAAGTACGGCGGTGATCTCATAGCCGGGCAGGTCATTGCCGGTGGTGACGGTCACGGCGGGCTCCAGTGAGGTGGGGAAGTGGAGCCGTCATCGTATGGCAGTGCCCCGACGGGCACAAAAAAGGGGCCGGAACCCGAAGGTTCCGACCCCCAATGCTTCGTAACGAAGTCGGACTAGACGCCCGGGGGCTTCGGGAAGCGGTGACGCATCGTGTACTGGTACGGGGTCGCGAAGAGCAGGTCCGCGATGTCCTCGTCCGTACGCTCGATGGTCTGGGTCCAGATGGTGTCTGCACCCGGGATGATGAGGTCGAAGTTGAAGCTCATCAGACCGATGAGTTCCTTGACCGGCATCATCGCGCCGAGGTTGTCGAACGGCGTTGCCTGCAGCGCCCAGGTGCGGATCGCATTCGCCGAAGCGGTGCGGATCGACTCAGGCTTGAGCTGGAAGCGGTGCTGACCGACAGTCTCCGGACGGCCCATTGCACGAGCGGTCGCCTCGGTGACCTCCGACGGGAGGTAGGTGAGGTCCCACTTCGTGGTCTTGAGGTCCGGCTGGGTGATCAGACGGAGGTTCATCCGGCCGTAGTTCGGGTCGCCGTAGAACGCAGGCTTCGCAGGAAGCTCAGCGTCGTCGTACTTACCGGTTGCGGTGTGGATGAGGTAGCCGCGACGCTCCAACGTGAAGTTGAAGTAGTCGTTGCCGAATCCGCCGTAGCCGTCGTCTTCCTTGCCACCGTGCTCCTGCGTGATGATGTACGCGATCTTCTTCGGGAAACCGAAGGGCTCACGTCCAGCGAACACAGCAGCATCCTGCGTGAGGTACATGTACGGGTAGTACCCAGCGTAGTAGGTCTTCCCGTCACCACTCTTGCAGGAGGCGGCGACCGTCACACCCATCTCACCGTAGGGGCCGAGGCCCGTGTGAAGATGGTCCACGTACCAGAACTCGACGACGTCGTCTTCGAGCTCAAGGCACTTCGGAAGGATGTGCTTGAGGTCTGCCTCGGTACAACGGTAGAAGAACGCACTCCAACGCGAGTTGGTGTACGTCAGCGGCACAATGTCGTAGTCGACAAGCGGATCTGCGACACCCTGAGAGATGATGTCACGCTTGTCACGATCAAGTGCAAGCGGTGGTGCATCGCCCGACTCGATCCAGGGGACGCTGGTCACATTCAATTGCTGACCCATGATGCTCCTTTCTGAGTCGAATTAGGCGCCGAGGCCGACAGGCTTCGGGAAGCGGTGACGGAGTCCGAAACGGTACGGCTTTGCCGCACCGGCCCAGGTCTCATCGCGGCTGTAGGTCTCGGTCCAAAGGACCTGACCGGCCGGAATGATGAGGTCGAAGCTGAAGGTCATGAGACCGAGCAGCTCCTTGGGCGGAAGCTCGTGACCGAGGTTGTCGTACGGGGTCGCCTGCATGAACCAGTTGATGTTGCCGGCGCTCGCGGTGCGAATCGACTCGGGCTTCACCTGGAAGCGGTGCGAACCTTCGGTGTCCGGACGACCCATTGCCGTTGCGAGGTCCTTGGTGACCAGCGACGGAAGGTAGACCAGCTCCCAACGGGAGGTGGACAGGTCCGGAGCGGTGACGACCTTCATGTTCATACGGCCGTACTCAGTATTGCCGTAGAACGCCGGCTTTGCCGGAAGATCAGCGTCGTCGTACTTACCCGTTGCCGAGTGCATCACGTACCCGTTACGAATCATGAGGAACGAGAAGTGATTGAACTGGTACTGCTTGGTGTCCAAGCCGTATCCGTCGTCAGGCGCTCCACCGTGCTCAAGCACGCGGATGAAGGCTTCCTTCTTCGGGAAACCAAGCACACGACCGGCGTCGATCGCGGCGTCCTGGGTCAGGTACATGTACGGGTAGTAACCGGCGTAGTAGGTCTTGCCGTCGCCTGCCTTGTGGCTAGCAGCAACGGTTGCGCCCCACTCACCGTACGGGCCGAGCATGGTGTGGTTGTGATCCACGTACCAGAACTCGACGATGTCGTCCTCGATGTCCATGCAGTCAGGGACCACACGACGGAGGGCCTTCTCGTCAGCCCGGTAGAAAAACGCCGACCAACGAGAGTTGGTGTAGGTCAGCGGAAGTGTGTCGATGTCCCAGATCGGATCGACGAGCGAGTAGATAAACGCTGTCTTTTCGTCACGATCGACCGGCGAGGGCGGGATTTCTCCCGTCTCAGCACCTGGGATCTGCGTCACGGCGAACATATCTGCCATATCTGGCATTCCCCCTTTCAGGATGGAAGGGTGGCGCACACAAAACACGCTCAAGCCCACTTGGGATCGGGCGACCCCTCGTGGTTGCGTCAGCAGTTGCAGCATATGTCACGTACCTCGGTGCGTCAATGGGGGATCTTGATGGGATCTTAATGCGCCGAAAGTGGCTGTTTGCAGGGAGAAGTGTGCTCCAGAGGACTTCGTGCGGATGTTGACAACCTCTATGTGACCAGAGTGTAATGTTCGGGTCTGTGGACCCAGACGGGCGGTGCGGGCCCACACGGCAACAACGGTTGGAACAGCAACCGTGTTGGTCTTCAAGAACAAAGGGGGGTTCATGAAGGGGTTCGGACGTACGCTCGCCGCGCTTGCCGGAACGGCCGTGATTTCGGTCGGTCTCGCGGCATGTGGCTCGAGTGATGACGAGGCAAGTACAACGGGCGCGGCAGCCGGTGGGCTGACCCTGCGCCTTGGATATGTGACGACGCCACAGCATCCGTATGGAATCGCCATCCAGAAGTTCGCCGATGAGGTTGCGTCGGCGTCTGGCGGCAAGATCACGATCACGCCGGTGCCGGCGGCCTCCGGTGGCAACGACGTGACACTGCTCGACGACGTGTCGGGCGGAACGATCGAGATGGCCGGTGTATCCACAGCGGTGTGGGACAGCAAGGGCGTCAATGTGTTCCAGCCGCTGCAGGCGCCGTTTTTGATCACGAACTATCCGCTGGCCGAGAAGGTACTCGGCGGGGAGATTGGACAGGGCATGCTCGACAGCCCGGCCGGTCCGTCGTCGATCAACCTTCACGGGCTCGGCATCCTGGAGGGTGGACTGCGTAAGCCGGTCGGTCGCACGGCAGCGTTCACCACGCCGGCGAGTTTTGTCGGCAAGAAGTTCCGTGCACCCTCATCCAAGGTGATGGTGAGCACGTTGAAGGCACTCGGTGCGTCACCGACCCCGATGCCGCTTCCCGACGTGCTTCCGGGACTCAAGAGTGGCGCCATCGATGGTCTTGAGGCCAACTACGGCCTGATCGTGACCCAGAAGTTCAACGAAGCGGCCAGGTTCGTGACCGCCGACGTGACGCTGTGGCCGTTCCCGGCCGCCGTGGTCATCAACAAGGACCAGTGGGACAAGCTGTCTGCCGATCAGCAGACGATTTTGACCGACGCGGGCAAGAACCTTGCCGGCAACTCGATCCAGGTGTTCACGAACCCGGCTCCGGATGCGACGAACTTCGTGCAGGTGCTGTGTGATGCCGGCATGACGTTCGCCAGTGCCGGTGAGGCCAACCGTGCGGCACTTGCAAAGAAGGCCCAACCTGCGATGGATGAACTTGCGGCAAACGCCGACACCAAGGACTTCCTGAAGCAGATCCAGGACCTGAAGGCATCGATGGGACCGCCTGCGGCCCCACCTGCGCTTCCGGCTGGATGCAAGACCTCCTGATCTGATCGTGTCAGCGTGGCCGGGGCCCAAGATTTGGCCCCGGCCACCTGACAGCATCGTGTCGTGGACCAGGCGCACGGATACCCGGTGAGTGAGCGAACGTCGTCGTCGCGCCTCGATGAGCGGGTCGCGCTGTGGCTGTCGCACCTGTCGCAGACGCTTGCGGCCATCACACGCGTCATGTTGATCGGTGCGGTGCTCGTGTGTTCAGGCGTTGTGGCGATCACCGTGTTCACCCGCTACGTGCTGGACTTCTCGTTCAGCGGCGTCGACGAGATCGCCTCCTACGCCTTTCTGTGGGTGATTTGGCTCGGCGTGTCGCTGGCGGTGCGCCTTGGCGAGGTGACCACGATCACATTCCTTCGCGACCGCGGGCCACAGTGGTGGCGCTCCGGTGTACGCACCTTCTCGAACGTGTCCTTGGCAATCCTGCTTGCCTACTGCGTGTGGCACTCGGTGCGCTACGCCGTGGCCCGGGAGACCCTTGTGGGAACCACGAGTCTGCTGCGGATCCCGCAATTTTACGGGGTCGTCTCCATGACCATCGGGTACATCTTCATCTCGGTGCACTACCTCGCGAAGGCCGCCGCAGCCGTGGTGGCGATCCGCGAGCGCGGCGCGGCCGGGATGCGGCAGGGACTCACCGGCGCACTGGCCGGGGCCGCCATCGCGGTTGTCGTCTGGCTGATGATTTGGGGGGTGCTCGCCACCGGTGCGTCCGCGCTGATCGGACTCGGGGTGTTGTTTGTGGCCCTGACGCTTGCCGGCAACCCGATCATCTTCATGCTTTCGATCGTCGGGATCGTCTCGGTGCGCGGCATTGCGGGACTCACCTTCTATCCGAGCCCCGACGTGCTGTTTCCCTTCCGCACCACGCAGTCGACGATGGGCCTTGGCGGCTACAGCGAGCTGATCGTGGTGTTGATGTTTCTCATCGTCGCCGAGCTGATGAACGCCAGCGGCATGAGCCACCGGTTGATCACGTTCGCCGCCGCATGCGTCGGGCATCTGCGCGGCGGCATGGCCTATGTGTGTCAGGTCACGTCGGCGTTCGTGTCGGGCATCTCGGGCTCCGCGCAGGCCGACGCGGCGATCATGACGCCACTGCTGGTCCCGGCGATGGAGAAGGAGGGATATCCGAAGGACGTTGCGGCGGCGGTGGTCGCCGGGGCATCGATCAAAGGACCGATCGGGCCGATTTCGGTGATGTTCATCGCCTACGGCGTCCTCGTTGCGAACGTCAGCATCGGTGACCTGTTGTTGTCGGGAATCCTGGCGGAGATGCTGCTGCTGGTGTTCCAGGCGGCCACGGTCTACCTGGTCGTGCGCCGCCTCGGGTTCTTCCAGCGGCGTCCATTCGCAGGGATGGCGACGGTCACGCGAACCGGGTGGCAGGCACTGCCGGTGATCGCTGTGCCGTTCATCATCGTCGGGGGCATTTTGAAGGGGGTCTTCACCCCGTCGGAGTCCGGTGCGGCGGCCCTCGTCGTGGCCCTGTTGCTTGCCATGTTCTGGTACGGATCGGTCTCGGTGCGCGATCTGCCGCGGATCCTGACCTTCGCCGGCATCGAAACCGGCATCGTGATGTTGCTCGTCGGCGACTCGGCCATTCTCGCCAAGGTGTTGCAGGTCAACGGGTTCGGCTCCTCGCTGCAGTCGTTCCTGCTTGGCCTCACCGACGACAAGTACCTGTTCCTGCTGGTGGTCAATGTGCTGCTGCTGCTTGTCGGCATCTTTGTGGAGCCACTGCCTGCACTGTTCATCTTCGCGCCATTTCTTGCGCCGATCGCCGATCAATTTGGCATCGACCCCACGCACTTTGGCCTGATCGTCGTGTTCAACCTGGTCCTTGCCTTGATTCACCCGCCCATCGGGCTCGTGCTGTTTTTGGTGTCGAGCATCTCCAAGGTGCCGATCGAACGTCTGTCGATCATGATCTTGCCGTGGCTCGGTGTCAGCCTTCTGGTACTCGCCCTGGTCACATATCTGCCGTCGAACGTGGTTCTCGTGCTTGTCCACCACCAGGCGTTTGCCGGCAAGGTGCTGCTCGGGCTGCTTGGCGTGGCGGTGGTGGCGGCGGTGGTCGTCACCAAACGGGGCCAATCGAAGGAGATCGCATAGGCAGGGGCAAAACGGCCGATGCTACGATCCGCGGCCGCGCCATGTTGACGTTTCGACCCACTGACCGTTCGTGATCGTTTGTCTCTCCGGGGGTACCGGTGGGGCCAAGATGGTCGACGGCCTGGCGCAGGTTGTGGGCCAGGCGAATCTGACGGCGGTCGTCAACACCGGCGACGACGGCGACTTCTACGGCCTGCGGGTCTGTCCGGACCTCGACATCTGCATGTACACGCTCGCAGGCGTGGTCGACGAACGCGGCTGGGGCTACACCGCAGACACCTTCCGCTGCCTCGAGGGGCTTGCCACCTATGGGCGCGAGGCGTGGTTTGGCATCGGTGACCGCGACCTTGCGACGCACATGCACCGCACCATGTGTCTTTCCGAAGGGATGGCGCTGTCGCAGGCGGTCGCCGACATCGCACAGCGTCTCGGTGTGCTCGCAACGGTGCTTCCCATGTGCGAGGAGCCGGTGCGCACGCGGATCGTGACCCCCACCGGACCGAAGGCGTTTCAGGAGTACCTGGTGCGCGACGGGGCACGCGAGACGATCAGCGAAATCACCCTGGAGGGCATCGAGCATGCGACGGCGCCGCCCGGCCTGATCGACGCCATCGAAGCGGCGCAGACGATCGTCATCGCCCCATCAAGTCCGGTGGTGTCCATCGGGACGATCCTGCAGGTGCCCGGTGTGCGCGCGGCGGTCGCGGCACGGCGCGATCGCACGATTGCGGTGAGCCCGATCATCGGCACACGGCCGGTCGAGGGTCCGGCCGATCGCTTTCTTGCAGGTGTCGGTGTCGACGAATGCTCGCCGGTGGTCATGGCGAAGCTCTACAGCGACGTCGCAAGCGCGTTCATGGTCCACACGAGTGAGGATCAGGCCACGCTCGATCAGGTGACAGCACAGGGGCTTCGTCCGGTGGTCACCGACATCCTGATGCCAAATCGCGTCGAACGCGCACGACTGGCCCGCGAGGCACTTGAGGCGATGGCGTGACGCCGGTCGTCATCCCCGCAAAGCCCCTGCACCTTGCGTTGTCGCGGCTGTCGGGTCTGTTGAGCCCCCCACAGCGCCTTTCGGTCCAGGTGGCGATGCTCACCGATGTGATCCGCGCGGGTGTGGGATTCAGCGACACGGTCATCGTGGTGAGCGCCGACCCGCAGGTTGAGACAATCGCCCGAAAGCTCGGCGCGCAGGTGGTGGCCGACGCCTCCCCGGCGCAGGGCATCGACGTGGCCGTGGAGCGTGGCATCGCCGCATCGGCGTCCCCGGACATTCTTGTGGTGATGGGAGATCTGCCCCTTGCCACCAGCGCGGACCTTCACGCGGTGAGTGTGGCGCTCGGCCCGGGGCCGGGAATCGCGTGTGCGATGTCGGCCGACGGAACGGGCACGAACGCACTCTTTCTTCGTCCGGCACGCGCCATCACCACCCACTTCGGCGCCGGATCGCTTGCCGCGCACCTGCAACGTGCGGCCGAACAGGACATCCACGCGGTGGCGCTGCCGGTGGGGGGACTTGGGCGCGACATCGACACCCCCGACGACCTGGCCGCGCTTCTTCGCAGCGGCCACGAGTGCGCAACCACCCAGGTGTGCCATTCGCTTGGGATCGCCGATGTGATGAGCGGGGCGGCGGGCTCGCGATGATCCAACTCACGGCGATCGAGGGGATCCCGGAGATCACTCCGGGGATGGACCTGCCGGGCCTCCTCGCCGCACGGGCGCGCGAGCATGCGCTCGCCCCCGGGGACATCGTCTGCGTGGCCCACAAGATCGTGAGCAAGGCGGAGGGGAGGATGGTCGCCCTGGCCGATGTCACCCCCGGCCCCGAGGCGCTCGAGCTTGCACAGACCAACACCAAAGATCCGCGACTGCTTGAGCTCATCCTTCGCGAGTCACGCAAGATCGTGCGCAGGCGAGGGAGTCTGCTCGTGTGTGAGACCCATCAGGGCTTCATCTGCGCGAACGCCGGCATCGACGCGTCGAACGTGCCCCATGGCCATGTGGTGTTGCTGCCCCTCGACGCGGATCGAAGTGCCCGACACATCCAGACGGCGCTCTCGGCGGCGGTCGGCGGACGTGTGGGGGTCGTCATCACCGACACCCATGGCCGGGCGTTTCGCAAGGCGATCATTAATGTGGCGATCGGTATCGCCGGGTTTGACGCCGTCGTGGATCACCGCGGCGGCTTTGACCGTGAGGGGCGGATGCTGGTGGCCACTGAACAGGCCCTTGGCGACGAACTCGCAGCGGCCGCGGGAATCTTGATGGACAAAGGCGGCGGGTACCCGGTGGTGCTTGTTCGCGGGGTTGACACCCAACCGGCGCCGGGCACGGTCGACGACCTCGTGCGCGCCGAAGAACACGATCTGTTTCGTACAGAGGCGGGAAAGGGTTGAGCGGGATGTTTGGACGACCACTGCGCGTGGCGATTGTCGGAGCGGGACCTGCGGGGTTCTACGCGGCGGAGCACCTGCAAAAGCGCGCACCCGAGGGTGCCGAGATCGATATGTACGACCGCCTTGCGACCCCGTATGGGCTCGTGCGCGGCGGTGTCGCGCCGGATCACCAAAAGATCAAGTCGGTCACCAAGATCTATGAGCGCATCGCCGCACAGCCGGGATTTCGCTACTACGGTGCGGTCGAGCTTGGCCGCGACGTGTCGATCGACGAGTTGCGCCACCACTACGACGCGGTGCTCGTGTCGGTCGGCGCGCCGAATGACCGTGCCATGGGGATCCCCGGCGAGGATCTCGCGGGCAGCCTGTCGGCAACCCATTTCGTGGCCTGGTACAACGGCCACCCCGACGCCGTCGGCCTCGAGGTCGACCTGTCGGTGAGCGACGTCGTCGTCGTCGGAAACGGCAATGTCGCCGTGGACGTGGCACGCATCCTCGTCACCGACCCGGACGTGCTCGCCACCACCGACATTGCCGACCACGCCCTTGCGGCGCTTCGGCAAAGCGCGGTGCGGACCGTCACGATGCTTGGACGGCGCGGCCCGGCGCAGGCGGCGTTCACATCCAAGGAATTGCGTGAGCTCGGCGAGCTCGACGGGGTGACGCTGGTTGTCGATCCTGCCGACCTTGCGGCCGCGAGCGATCGTGTGGGCGACGACGAGGACGCACGCCGCGTTCTCGATGCGCTCGCCCAGGTGGCAGGGCGCACACCAACGGCCGGGGACCGTGTCATCACCCTGCGCTTTTTGACCTCGCCGAGCGCCATCGCCGGGTCGCAGCGCGTGGAGGCGGTCGACACCGTCGCAAACGCACTCGTCGCCGATGGCACTGGGACCCTTCGTGCGGTCGCAACCGACCAGACCGACCAGATCCCGGCGGGACTGGTCCTTCGTGCGGTCGGCTACCTGGGCGCCCCGGTGCCGGGGCTGCCGTTCGATGAGCGTCGGGGCACGATTCCGAACGACCACGGTCGGGTGTTGGAGTCCCCCGATGGCGCCCCGCTTGGCGGCGTCTACGTGGCCGGGTGGATCAAACGCGGCCCGCAAGGAGTGATCGGCACCAACAAGGCCGACGCGGGCGAGAGCGTCGAGGCGCTCCTTGGCGACCTGGACGGCGGAGCGCTTGCCTCCGCACCCGAGCCGGGTGCGGAGGTCATCGATGCGCTCATCCGATCGCGTGTCACACCGATCGGCTGGGACGGGTGGCTTGCAATCGATGCGGCCGAGCGGGCGGCAGGGGCCACGCAGGGCCGTCCGCGCGTCAAGATCGTGGACACTGCGGCGATGCGTGCGATCGCAGACGATCGCGCTGGGCGGTGATCAGGCGGGGGCGCCGACCGGCGTGCGGTGGGGCGGGGTGCCATAGAGGGTCGTGCGCTCCCGGGCGGTGCGTCCGGCCGATGCGATGACACGGCGAAAGTCCTGCGGCGTGGCGAGCTGCCCGTGACTTGCGCCGGCGGCGCGCGAGATGTTCTCATCCATCAGGGTGCCGCCAAGGTCGTTGCAGCCGGCTGACAACAGGCGCTCCCCGCCCTCGAGGCCAAGCTTGACCCACGACGCCTGGATGTTCGGGATGAGTCCGTCGAAGGCGATGCGTCCGACCGCATGCACAAGCACAACCTCATCCCACGTCGGTCCGGGACGCGCCTTGCCCTGCAGATAGATCGGGGCGCCCATGTGGACGAACGGCAGCGGCACGAACTCGGTGAACCCGCCGGTGCGCCGCTGAATCTCACGGGCGATCTCGAAGTGGTTGGCAAAGCTCTCCGGACCGTCGATATGCCCGAACATCAGCGTGTTGTTGGAGCGAAGCCCGAGCTCGTGGGCGGTGATGTGCACCTCCGCCCACTGGGCGGTGCGGATCTTGTCCGGACACAGGTGCAGTCGAATGCGGTCGTCGAGCACCTCTGCGGCCGTTCCGGGCAGTGTCCCGAGCCCCGCGTCGCGAAGGCGGGTGAGCAACTCGCGCACCGAAATGCCAAGTGTCTCTGCGCCCTGCCACACCTCAAGTGCCGTGAAGCCGTGACAGTGCATGGTCGGCAGACGATCCTTGATCGCCTCGAGCACGCTGACGTAGAAGTCACCGTCGTAGTCGGGGTGAATTCCACCCTGCAGACAGACCTCCGTCGCACCACGCTCGGCGGCCTCGACTGCACGCTCGGCGACCTCGTCGACGGTGAGCATGTACGGGGCGCCGCGCAGGTTCAGGCTCTTTGGCCCCTTTGAGAACCCGCAAAAGCCGCAGCGGAAGTAGCAGAGGTTGGTGTAGTTGATGTTGCGGTTGACGACGTAGGTGACCTCATCGCCGACGGTGCGCCGGCGAATCTCGTCGGCGACCGCGGCAATCGCCTCGACCTCGCCACCGCGGGCGCGAAAGAGGGTCGCCACCTCGTCGCGGGTGGGGGCGATGCCGTCGATCGAGCGTTCGAGAATGGCGGCGATGTGACGATCGATCGCACCGAGCTCGGTGGTGGCGTCCGCGCCGAGCCAGGAACTGTCAAGCCACTGCACCGACAGGCGTCGGGCCGGCACCGGCGGAGCCATGTCCTTGCCAGGTGCCCAGCCGTGGCGCGGGCGGACGGCGCCCTGCCCGTCGACCTGGTCGAGCCACGCTTTGAACAGCGGGCGCGAGAGCACCGCGCGTGCGCGATCGATGTCCAGCCCGACCGGGAAGGGCCCACGCTCGACAAGGCGCATGTGCGCCAGTGCGTCGCGAAGCTCGCCGACCATGTCCTCGTCCCAGTCCTCGAGGACCAGATCGCCGATGCCCGCACGAGCCGCCTCGAGCGCCTCGTTCAGGGAGCTCACCGCAAGCGAGGACACGCACACCGACCCGGGAAGTGAGCACAGAGCGATCGCCTCGTCACGTCGGTCGGGGCGTGTGCGCAAGAACGCGACGTCGTTTCGCACGAGGGTGTCGAGGATGGTTGCCCGCGGCGCCTCGTGGCGAAGGGTCAGTCGCCAGCCATCCACGCCGCGCGCGCGAAGGGCGGTGATCGTGTCGACGCCGCCCACCCAGGCACCGACCGGACTGTCGCACTCGTCGGCGGTTTCGACCGGGATCAGCCGCTCGATGAGGATGGCCGACGCGGTGGCGTCATCAATGGCGCCACGCTCGGTGACGCTCGCCGGGGCGCGCTCACCGCGACGAAGGAATGTGATCATGGGAAGGCTCACGCCGCGGGCTCCAACGGGTAGCCGTCGGCGCCGCAGACCGGTCGAACGCGGGCGGCCACGGCGCGGTCAAGGAATGTGTCGTCGTGCACGTATGAAGGGTAGACCGTCAGGCGCTCGCGCAGTCGGTAGCCGGCCTCCTCGCACAGCTGTGCCAGACGGTCGATCTGCGGCCACGGGGCCTCGGGGTTGATGAAGTCCGGTGTGAGCGGGGAGACCCCACCCCAGTCGTTGATGCCCGATACAAGCAGCGGACCGTAGTCGGCCGAGAGGTTCGGCGGCGCCTGGATGTTCATGTCCGGCCCCATGATGAGCCGCGTGATGGCACACGCGCTCATCAGGTCGATGAGCCCCGGCTCGCCGGCGTCGCCCATCGGCGTGTCCTCCTTGGCACGGAAGTTCTGGACGATCACCTCTTGGATGTGTCCAAACTCCTCGTGCAGGTTACGCAGCGCGAAGATCGCGTCGATGCGCTCGACCGCGGTTTCGCCGATCCCGATCAGGATGCCGCTGGTGAAGGGGATGCGAAGCTCCCCGGCCTTGCGGATCATCGCAAGACGTGTGCTCGGGCGCTTGTCGGGGGCATGCTCGTGGGGGCCACCGGGCAAACACAGCCGCTCGGAGGTGCTTTCGAGCATGATGCCCTGGCTCGGTGAGACTTCACGCAACTCGGCGAGCTCGCGCCGCGAGAGAACCCCGGCGTTCGGGTGCGGAAACAGTCCCGTCTCCTCAAGCACCATCTTGCACATCGCCACCAGATACGAGTGCGTCGACTCGTGCCCGTAGCGGCGAAGGATGGTGCGGTAGCCGGGCCAGCGCACCTCGGGACGGTCACCCAGACAAAACAGCGCCTCCTTGCAGCCAAGGCGTGCGCCGGCCTTCGCCACGGCAAGCACCTCGTCGGGGCTCATCGTGTGAGCGCGTGGGGAGTTCTCATCCTGGGCGAAGGTGCAGTAGCTGCACACGTCGCGGCACAGGTTTGTGAGCGGAATGAAGACCTTCGGCGAATAGGTGACCCACGGGCCGTGGCCGCGGTCGCGAAGGGTCGCGGCGGCCGCCCACAGCGCAGGGTGCTCGGCGCCGCGGATGTCGGCAAACAGCGCGCCGTCGGCGCGCGTGAGGCGCTCACCGTCGAGTGCGCGCTCCACCGCCTCGCGAAGTGGTCCGCGAAGCGCGGTCAAATCTGGTGTCGCGGTGCTCACCCGGGCTCTGGTCCCTCGCCGCCACGGAACTTGCGCCAGTCCGGCTTGCGCTTTTCCTGGAAGGACGCGATGCCCTCTTTGGGCTCGTCACCATAGACGTGGTTGAGCGCCACCATCTCGATGCCGTGCTGTACCGCTCCGTACAGGAGATCGGTGGAGGCGTTCATCGCGATCTTCGCCATGCGAAGGCCGATGGGTGAGCGCTGGAGGATCTGCGTGCACCAGGCGTCGACCTCGGCGTCGAGCTGATCATCCGGAACGACCGTGTTGACAAGACCCATGGCGAGGGCCTCCTGCGCGCTGTACTGGCGTGTCAGGTAGAGGATTTCGCGGGCCTTCTTCTCACCTACCACGGCGGGAAGCAGCTGACAGCCCCACCACAGTGGTGCGGCGCCGATCTTCGGGCCGGCCTGGCCGAAGCGGCCCGATTCGCCGCTGATCGTGAGGTCGCACATCACGTTGATCTCGTTGCCACCGCCGATGCAGTAGCCCCGGACCCGTGCGATGACCGGCTTGCCGTTGTTTCGAATGCCAAGGGCAAGGCGATCGTGCAGGTGATGCAGATGGCGTTTTTGGGCCGCGGTGCGGGTGGGATCCTGGACGTCGCCACCGACACAAAATGCCTTTTCACCGGCGCCGGTGATGACGATCACGCCGACGGTCTCATCATCCGCTGCGGCCTCAAAGGCGATCGCGAGTTCCTCGACCGTCTGCACGCGAAAGGCGTTGAGACGCTCCGGTCGGTTGATGGTGATGGTCGCTCGTCCTCCGGCAACCTCGTAGAGCAGGTCCTCGAATTGCACAGCGTTCCTTTCGGCGACATTGCTTTGTGTCAGCTGTCACAAGCCACGCAGGTGGCGGCAGGTGGGCAAAATCTACTCGTGCGCTCCCAGTCGGGACCCTCTCAACGCCATGAGCGAACCCGGGCGTCTCACATTATGCAACCAGGGTTTGCATTATGCAGTCCCCCCTTGAGGCTGCCATAGCCGATCAGTAACAATGGAGTTTGTTCCAAACGGAACAAGACACCCTCTCACGATGCGAAACGGCCTCGTTGGCAACTGCGGCTCAGACGACAAACAGCGTAGGTGAGAACGGAGCGGGCAGGTACCGCATCCAGGCGATCGAACGCGCGGTGGCGATCCTGAACGCCTTCACTCCGGATGAGCCGGAGATGGGGGTGTCCGACCTTGCACAGCGCTTGTCGCTGCACAAGTCCACGGTCCACCGGTTCGTGGTGAACCTGGAGGCGGCGGGCCTGCTCGAGCGCAACCGCACGACCAGCCGCTACCGGTTGGGTCTTCGCATCTTCGAACTTGGCAGCCAGGTCCTTGCACAGATGAATCTGTGGGAGGAAGCGCCGCCGTTCCTTGAAGGCCTTGTTCGTGACACCGGCGAGACCGGCCATCTGGCCATCTTCGACGGTGGCGAGGCCATCTACATCGAGAAGGTCGAGGCGCGCCGTGCGCTTCGGATCCCGTCGGCCATCGGCCGCGGCTATCCGGCGCATGCCACAAGTCTCGGCAAGGCACTGCTTGCCCATCAAAGTCCGCACATCATCGAGGCGGTCATCGCCGAGCGCGGACTTGCACGCTGTGCCTCACGCACGATCTGTGATCGTGAACAGCTGCTTGACGAGCTCGAACGGGTTCGCCAGGTGGGCTATGCGATTGACGACGAGGAGTATGAAGAGGGGCTTCGCTGTATTGGCGCCCCCATCGTCGGGCACACCGGAACCGTCGTCGCCGCAATCGGCATCGGCGGACCGGTGACGCGGGTAACCCCCGACCGGGTACGTGAACTCGGTCAGGTGGTGATGGAGGCGGCCGCCGGGCTTTCTCACCGGATGGGCGCCGGACAGTCGGGTGCGTTCGCGCCCACCGAGCTTCGGGTACGCACCCAGAGGCATCCATTGGACAACGACACGAAAGAACGGTGATACGGAATGTCGAGTGACTACCAGCCCCGCCTTTCCAGCAGGACCTCGCATTTCGTCCTGCCGAAGCAGTGGGCATCCATGCGCAAAGCGGAAGCCCTCGAGAAGGAGACCGGTCGTAAGGTCATCCACTTCGAAAAGGGCGACTTCCAGGGCGACGAGTTTTACCCCGCAAAGCACATCTACGAGGCAGCCGCGAAGGCCGTCCACGAGGGTCATGTGCGCTACGTCCCGGGCCCCGGCATGCCGGAGCTTCGCGACGCCATCGCCGAGGAGGCCACCAAGCGCGGCCGTCCGACGGTCCGTGAAGAGGTGCTCGTCACCATGGGCGCCAAGCACGCCCTGACGCAGTCCCTCCTGACGCTTGTCGACCAGGGCGACGAGGTCATCTTCCCGAACCCCGGCTACCCGCCGGACGAGTTCTGGATCACCTACGCCGGTGGCAAGGTCGTCTACGCGCCACTTGTCGAGCCGAACTTCGAGTTCGACCTCGAGGCCCTCGAAGGGCTGATGAATGAGAAGACCAAGCTGCTCATCATCAACTCCCCGCAGCGGCCGAACGGCATGAACGTCAACCACCTCGCCGAGATCGCCGAGATCTGCAAGCGCAACAACGTCATGGTGCTGACCGACGAGATCTTCAGCCACATGGTCTACGCGCCGTCGGAGCACAAGACGATCGCCGCCGAGCCCGACATGGCCGACCGCTCCATCCTGGTCGACACCTTCTCGAAGACCTACATCATGACCGGCTTCCGGATCGGTTGGTGTGTGGCCTCCAAGGAGATGATCACCGCGATGGACATCTTCCAGCAGAACTCGGTCACCAACGTGCCGGCGTTCGTGCAGATCGCCGCCCTTGCGGCCATCACCGGCCCGCAGGAGCACGTCATCGAGACGACCTCCCGCCTGCAGGCAAAGCGCGACCGCATGGTCGCCCGCCTGAACGCGATGCCCGGTGTGGAGTGTGCGACCCCGGACGGATCGTTCTATGTGTTCCCGGACATCCGTGGAACGGGCATGACCGCCCAGCAGTTCGCCGACTTCATGATCGAAGATCACGGTGTCGGAGTCGTCGCAGGATCGGCGTTCGGTGACCGCGGTGAGGGCCACGTGCGTATCACCTACGCCGCCCCCGATGTGGTGATCGACGAGGGTATGGACCGTATGCAGAAGGGCCTTGAGAGCCTCTAGCGCGTGCGGGTTGAGGTGTGGTTCGGGAGGGGCGTCCCATGCGGGATGCCCCTCTTTTCATTGGAAGCGCCTGCGGTGGGGCAGATAGGCTTCACCGATCAATCAACTGTGTGATCGAAGGAGACCTTGTGGCTGAAGAGCGTCTTTTGTGGGAGGACCTGAACCCGGGTGACACCTCCGAGTCCCTGAACCGCACGGTCACCGAGGCCGATGTCGTGAACTTCTGCGGCGTGTCGGGTGACTTCAACTGGTTCCACATCGACGATGTGAAGGCCAAGGAGTCGGTGTTCGGTCAGCGTGTGGCGCACGGCATGCTCGTGACGTCGATCGCGACCGGTCTTCAGGTGGAAAAGATGGAGCCGAAGATCGCGACCGCCGCGTTCGTCGGTCTCAAGGAGTGGGCATTTCGCGCGCCGGTGTTCATCGGTGACACGATTCGCGTGAAGCGCACGATCGGTGAGAAGTCCGAGCACAAGAACCCCGCCCAGGGCTGGTGCATCTACGAGATCGAAGTCCTCAACCAGGACGACAAGGTGGTTCAGAAGGGTCAGTGGAACATGCTGATCCGTCGCCGCGAGGCATAGGACCGCATTCTGCGGCCGCCACGCGGCCGGATGCAAAATCACGAAGGGCGCTCATCAGAGCGCCCTTCGCACATTTGCACCGCGTGAGCGCGCTAGCGCTTTGGCGGCATACCGTCGGCGTCGGCGATGTCCGGATGCCAGCAGTTGAAGTGGTTCAGATGCTGGTGGGTCAAGGCTCCCGGCGGGTAGTACTTCGCGTAGAAGTCCGGGTCGACGTGCTGGGCTTGGGCGGTGAGGCGCTGGTACATGGGGTCGACGTACACCGGGAAGCGGCCGTAGGTGTCCACGCAGTACTGGCAGTACTTCTTGACGAGCTCCACCGTGTCCGGATGGGGCCGGGGAATCGCGTTGACGATCTTGTCGGGCTCCAGGTACGGCTTTGCCACGTCGTCGTCGAGCGCCGACCACTTGAGCGCCATGAAGGCGTCGACGGCCTCGTGCATGTCCTTGTAGTAGGGCGGGCAGAAGGCCTCGAAGACGCCGTCGCGTCCGACCGGCACCGTCGGCATGCCCTCCTTGGCCTCATGGAAGCGAAAGCCAAGACCGGGGACGTCGCCGCCACCCATCACGAAGCGGGCGAGGTATCCGGTGAAGGTCCAGCCGCCAAGGCCGAGTGCCTGCATCGCCAGGTTGATGTTCTGGCAGATGAACGCCTGCTCCACCACGAGCATCGACAGGATGCGCTGCTCGAGCTCGACGATGCCCATCTGGCGCTGTGCGCTCACGCGACCGGATGCGAGCGCATCGTCAAGGCCGGCGGAGCGGTAGCCGTGCTGTTCGTCGACGAGGGAGAAACCGTAGCTTCGCGCCAGGTAGATGAACAGCAGGTTGATGTACTCGAGGGTGGTGTTGGTGACCGGCACAAACAGGGTGGTGCCCGGCTTGTTGGCGTTCCACTGGTTGAAGTCAAAGAGGCCCGGAAGGGTCGTCGGAAGCGGCGCGCGACCATCCGACAGGGTCTTTCGTGCACGCCGGTACATCGCGACGACGGCCTCGGCCTGCTCGTCGGGGCTCTTGCCCGAGAGGGTCATGACCTCGTCGTTTTCGGGCATCTGGCCGAACATGTCGAGCATGTGCAGACCGGTGTCGTTGGAAAAAAACAGCTCGGTACCGTGGTTGGAGCACGAGGAGGGCCAGGTGCGCGTGGTCCACTGCACCAGGGTGCTCATTCCCCGGACCGGGTCGAGATCGCCGAGGTTCAGGCCGGTGAGGCCGGTACCTGCGATGCAAAGCAGCGCCTCTTCAAGCTCCGACAAGGGGACGGGCGAGTAGGCGCTTTTGAAGTCGAGTACTTCGGATTCGACCTCCATGCCAAGTCCCACACGGCGGCTTTTTCGATCGAACACCGTCTGGAAGTACGGGTAGCTCATGGCGTCCAAAAGACCCGCGGGTGCGGCTTGGATCACCTCATGGGGTGCAAGGGGTGGAGTCATGTTCGCTCACCTCGGTCGATTGCGAATGCATGCAGCGTGTTGGGATGAACGATACGCGCGCCTGCGACATGGCGGACCGTTTTTTCACGCAACGCGAGGCGGTGGTCGTTGTGGTCTCAAAATGCAAAACGGGGCGCCCATCGGACGCCCCGTCGGTACCGCCGATCTGTGGGTGCGAACTACTTGAGCAGGTCGCGCGCGATGATCATCTGCTGGATCTCGCTGGTTCCCTCGGTGATCGATGCGAGCTTCGCGTCACGGTAGTAGCGCTCGACCGGGTACTCGATCACGTAGCCGTAGCCGCCATGGATCTGCACGGCCTCACGGGTGACGTAGTCGGCGACCTCCGCACTGAAGTACTTGGCCATCGAGGCCTCCTTCGTGCACTCCTGGCCGGTCGCGTACAGCCACGCGGCCTTGTAGGCGAGTGACTTGGCGGCCTCCACCTTGGTGGCCATGGTGGCGAGCTTGAACTGGATCGCCTGGTGCTTGGAAAGCGGCTTGCCGAAGGTCTCGCGCTCCTTGGAGTACTGGATCGCGGCCTCAAGGGCTGCCTCGGCGATCGCGGCGGACTTCACGCCGTGGCTGACGCGGCCGGTGATGAGCGTGGCCATGAGCGCGCCGAAGGCACCCTCCTTTCCACCGAGAAGCGCCTCGTCGGGAACTTCGCAGTCCTCGAACAAGAGCTCAGCGGTGTCGGATGAGCGGTGGCCCATCTTCTCGAGCTTGCGCGTGACCTCGAAGCCCTTGGTGTCGCGGTCGACGATGAAGACGCTGATGCCCGACCCGCGCTGGGACTTGTCGGTGTAGGCGGCGACGATGCAGTAGTCGCACAGGGTGCCGTTGGTGATGAAGTTCTTGCGGCCGTTGATGATCCATCCGCCGCCTTCCTTCTTCTCCGCGCGGCTGATCAGGTTGGCGGCATCCGATCCGGTACCGGGCTCGGTGATGGCGTACGCACCGATGATCTCACCGGCGATCGAGCGGGGAAGGTACTTCTCCTTTTGCTGCTCGGTGCCGAACTTGAGGATCGGGAACGCCGACAGGTCGGTGTGGGCGTTGACCGACGCGGCAATGCCGGCGCAGACCTTCGCCATCTCCTCGACGAAGATGCACTCGGCGATCTTGTCCAGGCCGATGCCGCCGTATTCCTCGGGGAACACGATGCCAAGCAGACCGAGCTCGCCGAGTTTCGGCATGAGCTCAACCGGAAACTTCTCGTGGCGCTCGGCATCCTCGACCAGGGGAAGCACCTCGTTTTGGGCAAAGTCGCGCACCATCGCGCGAATCTCTTCCTGCTCCTCCGTAAATGCATAACTCAGCACGTGGTTGCCCCCTGGGAATTCGGACGACGGTTTCCGATGGATTGTGGCATACGGCCCCGCGTAATCTTTGGCCGATGAACCCCATGTTGAGCCTGGAAGGGCGTGTTGTCATCGTCACAGGTGCCTCACGTGGCATCGGCGCGGCCGTCTGCCGTGACGCCGCCGCGCTTGGTGCAGCCATCGTCGGTGTCGCACGAAGCGCCGACGCGCTTGCCGACGTGCTCGCGGGGTGTCCGACGCCGACGCGAATGGTCGTCGGTGACGTGACCGATCCGGATGTGCCCGACCGGGCGGTGGCTGCCGCACGCGAGCTGGGAACGCTCTGGGGCCTTGTCAACAACGCCGGCGTGGGAGCTCCCGGGTACCGGCCCGTTACGCAGACCCCAACAAGCGAGTGGGAGTCGGTGATGGTCGTCAACCTGTTCGCGGCGGTCGGGTTTGCCCGCAGCGCCGGGGCGGCTCTTGTCGCGGGCGGCGGCGGCGGGCGCATCGTGAATGTCAGCTCGATCGCCGCCATTTCGGGATTGCCGAACATCGCCCCCTACAACGCCACGAAGGCGGCGATGGACGCGATGAGCCGCACCATGGCCGTGGAGCTTGGACCGGCGGGCATCTGCTGCAACTCGGTGAACCCGGGGACAATCGCGACGGAGCTCGTCGATGATCTCCTTGCGGCAAACCCGCCTCTTCGCGACAAGTTCGTGACAAAGACCGCGCTTGGTCGGGTCGGCGTCACCGATGAGGCCGCGTGGCCCATCGTATTTTTGCTGACCGACGCCGCGGCGTTCATCACCGGTCAGACACTCGTGATCGACGGCGGCCGCATGGCCTCGGCATAAGGAGACCTGGAACGTGCGGATCGTCATTGCAGGTGGAGGGACGGCCGGGTGCGTGCTTGCCGGGCGACTTGGTGCCATACCCGGGGCCGAGATCGTGGTGCTCGAGGCCGGGCCACGCTACGGGCCCGGCGGCTGGCCGGCGGAGCTCACCCACGCCTATCGCATCATCAAAGAGACCCACGACTGGGGGCTTCTCGCCCAGGCCGGTGCGTCGCCGCGCATGGTGCACGTGCCGCGCGGGCGCGTCGTCGGCGGCTCGTCGATCACCAACGCCACGATCGCCCTGCGCGGGCTTCCCGAGCACTACGACGAGTGGGGTGAGTACGTCGACGGCTACGGGTGGGAGTCTTGGCTTCCGTGGTTCACCGCGATCGAGCGCGACCTGCAGTATGGCGCGAAGCCCTACCACGGCGACCGTGGTCCCATTCCCGTCAATCGCTACCCGCGCAAGCAGTGGTTTTCGATCTTTGATCGCTTCACCGACGCCGCGCTCGCGCGTGGTCACGCCTGGGTCGACGATCACAACGCACCGGGCGCGGTCGGGGTTGGCCCAACCCCGTTCAACATGATCGACGGGGTGCGCATCACCCCTGCCGACACCTATCTCGCACCGGCCATGGAGCGCGACAACATCACGGTGGTGACCGGTGCGATTTGCGACCGAGTCGTGATCGACAACGGCAGGGCGGTGGCGGTGGAGGTGGTCGACGCCGAGGGGACCGGTCGTCGCTACGACGCCGACCAGGTGATCGTGGCTCTTGGCACCTACGCAAGCCCGGCCCTGCTGTTGCGTTCGGGCATCGGCTCGGCCGAGAAGCTTCGTCCGCATGGCATTTCGATGGTCCACGAGCTCGACGGGGTCGGGCGGGGGATGCAGGACCACCCCAAAGTGAGCTACCGGTTTTGGATCGACACCGACGTGCCGTCATGGCCGAACCCGTGGATCCAGGTGCTGCTCACCGCGACGGCCGAGGTGGCGGGAAAGGAGCGGCTCTTTCAGATCATGCCCTACGCCGGGATCACCGACGCCGGGCACCGCTACAGCGACTGGAATGTCCAGGTGGCCGACAGCAAAGGGCGCACCGGGACCATCGACCTGGCGGGGACCGATCCGCGCCTGCAGCCGCGCATCGGCATGGGGTGGCTCGAGGCGGAGGGCGACATGGATGTGGCCGTCGCGGCCGGCCGCGAGCTCATGGCGCTCTCGCGCACCGCGCCGGTCGCCGAGGTGGTGCACAGCTGGCCAAACCAGGACGACGACGGCCATGCACTTCGCACGGTCGAGACCTTCCATCACGTGGTCGGCACCTGCCGAATGGGGCGCCCCGGCGACAAGACGGCGGTGGTGGGCGGCGATTGCCGGGTGTTTGGACTCGAGGGTCTGTCGGTCATCGATGCCTCGGTCATCCCGCGCATCCCGTCGGCCAACACGCATCTGGCCGTCATCGCCCTGGCCGAACGGATCGCCGCGCAGTGGGTCGACCAGTGAGCTGGCGGGGTGCCATCGCCACCCTGGCGCTCGTTCTTGGCGGCGGCGCAGGAGCATCCGCGACGACGGTTCAGGTGATCGGCCACTCTCGGCAAGGGCGCGCCATCAAGGCGATCCACACCGGAAATTCCACCGGTCCGCGTGTGCTCATCGTCGGGTGCATCCATGGGAATGAGTGCGCCGCACGGGCGCTGACGCGCCCGCTGCTTGCCGCCAACGTGAACATGAATCTCTGGATCATTCCGACACTGAACCCCGACGGGCTGCGCTACGCCACCCGCCAAAATGGCGCGGGCGTCGATCTCAACCGCAATTGGCGACGGCGTTGGGTGCGCTCCGGTCGGCCGTGGAGCACCTACTACAGCGGTCCGAGCCCGTTCTCAGAGCCCGAATCGAAGGCCGGGCGGGCGTTCATTTTGCGGTTCAAACCCCAGGTGACGATCTGGTATCACCAACACATGAATCTGGTGTGGGCGTCGGGAAACAGTGTTGGATCGGGTGGGATCTACGCACGCGCCGTCGGCATGACGATGCGCACCGACGACACGATTCGCGGTACCGCGACGGGATGGCAGCGGCGCATCTTTCCCGCGTCAGCCGCGTTTGTCGTCGAACTTCCAAGCGGTCTCATGCGCTCATCGGCGCGGGCCGCCCATGTGCGGGCGATCGGTGCGGTGGCCGCAGCAGCCCGGACAGGATGAACATCCGCCGCGACGGAGCGCGACAGCGAGTCATCAACCGGGGTATCTGACTCGCGCGGTCAGTCGGGCTGGTTGATCGCCATCATTTGGGCCGCGTTTGGCGGTCCGGTGTTTTCCACCGCCTGGATCAGCAGCGGCATGAGCGCCTTCGATCCGAGCGCACCGGGGGCGCAGTACACACCGACTCCCACGATCGTCGTGTTCGTGCGGGCGAAGGCGAACACGCCTTGCTTGCCCGGCTCGTAGGTGACCTCGATGAGGATGACGTCGGCTCGGCGGGAGATTTGGCGACGGGTGATGGGATCGGCGCCGGTCACCGGTGCCAGGTCGAAGTGGCTGTTGATCTCGGCGCGAACCACCTTCTCCATCCCGTAGGAGCGACGGAAGAACTCCTTGGCATGGGCGACGCTGTCGAGTGGAATCGTGATCGAGCTGATCCGGCTCACCGCAGCGTCGGCAACTGTGGCCCCGGCGAATTCACGCGCGAGCATGCCCGGCCCTTGCGGGGTCCGTCGAACGCGGTCGGCGCGAAAGCGCGTGTCGGCCGGCACGTCGGCGCTTGTCAGAAGCCCCTTGGCGTAGCGGCGCTGCGCGGCGGGCATCTGGGCCGGTGTAGGGGACACGCCATCTTTGCGCGGAGGCGTCGTCGCGGTCGGCGTCGCCTTCGCTGCGGTGGTGGCGGGTTTCGTGGCAACTTTGGTTGTGGTGGCCACAGGTGCCGGTGCGACGGCAGGAGCGGGCGCGTCGTCGGCGGCAAACGTGCCGCCAAATACGACGTAGGCGGCGCACAGCACCCCAACGACGCCGAGAATGAGCCGATCCATCACGGTTGACCTATCGACACTCGCGCACGCGACTTGAGCACGGCGCGTTGCACAAATCAGCTCCTCATGCCTGATTTTGGGACCGAGATCCACGCCGACGCCACCGCGGAAAGCAGCGCGGCCCCGATGAGGGTGACCCAGCCGGTGGCGAAGTGGTCGAATGTCGGCGTGTTGCCCAAGACGGCGACGACCAGGGCGATCCCGAGCGCAGTGCCGATCTGGCGGGCCACGTTCAGCACCGCCCCACCTGTCGCAAAGCGCGCCGGAGGGACCGACGTGGCCGCCACCGCCGTCATCACCGGCTGGACGAGACCGATGCCAAACCCGGTGAGCACCGAGCCCGGGAGCATGTCGCGAAGATAGTGGCGTTCGGGGGTGAGTCGCCACAGCCACCAGACAAGGCCCACGGCAAAGAGCACCGATCCGCCAACGCAGACCGCTCGCGCCGGAAGACGTACCCCGATGCGTCCGATGACCACCGATCCGAGCCCGGCGAGAATGGCGCCCGGAGCGATTCCGAGACCGGACTGGATCGGGCTGTAGCGCCAGATGTCTTGGACAAACAGGATGCTTGCGATGATCATTCCGCTCATCGCACCGGTGAACACGAGCGAGGCGAAATTGGCGGCCGCGAAGCGCTTGGAGCGCAACAGGTCAAGCTCGATGGCCGGCGCCTCATGGGTGACGCAGCGAACGAGAAATCCCGCGCCAAGGATCGCCGCCATGGCAAACGCGCCGAGCACGCGGGCGCTTGTCCACCCCCACTCAGATCCCTGAACGATGGCGAGCACAAGCAGCGCGACCGACACGCCAAGGAGCGTGATGCCGAGCAGGTCGGGGATGCGCCCTCCTGCCGGGTCCTTGCTCTCATGGAGGATCCGACGACCGACGATGATCGCCGCGATGCCGATCGGGATGTTCAAAAAGAACACCCATCGCCAACTCGACTCGACAAGGACCCCGCCGACGCTTGGCCCAAGCGCGGCGGCAACCGCGGCGACCGCAGCCCACGAACCAATGGCGCTCACCCGCTTGTTGGGTGGAAACGACGTCAGAAGCAGCGCAAGCGACGAGGGGATCATGATCGCCGCTCCCGCCGACTGCACCACCCGTGCGCCAATCAAGAGCCCCACGCTCGGGGCGGCACCACAGGCAATTGAGGCGAGGGTGAACAATCCCATCCCGATCAGGAATCCGCGCTTTCGGCCGATTCGATCGGCGAAGCGCCCGGCCGGCACCAGCAGGGCCGCAAAACCGATGGCATAGGCGTTGAGCACCCAGGACAGATGCGCCAGTGAGACACCGTCGAAGCTCTCCAACATGGACGGGAACGCCACGTTGACGATCAGCACATCCAGGTAGACGACAAAGACCCCACCGGCCACGACCCAAAAGGTCGCCCAGGGGTTTCGCGCCGGCGCCATCTCGTGCCCATCCATGCCACCACACCTCCGTGGCCCTTGGGCCGACTTTGCTTCATCGGCTCGTGACGCTAGTGACCGTCACCGATGGGCGCCCGCGCGAGCGGGTGACCGGGGTATCTGACTCGCGCGTCGGCGCAGCTCGCGATGCCAGAGCCTGCACACGTGGGCGAACATAACCACGGTTTGCGTGCGCGGCATGTGATCGGTTCGCGACCATGCTCAGCGCGTCGAGGCCCGGTGCGTGCCAGGCTGTGGGCATGCGCGCGGTCATCTTCGACATGGATGGCGTGCTCGTCGACTCCGAGCCGCTCATCAACCGCGCCGCGGTTGCGATGTTTCACGAGCGTGGCGAGTTGCAGGTGCGTCCCGAGGACTTTCTGCCCTTCGTGGGCGGTGGTGAGGACCGCTACATCGCGGGAGTCGCACACGCCCACGCCATCACACTCGACGTGGCGGCGGCCAAGGCGCGCACGTACGCCATCTACCTCGACATCGTGGACGAGCTTCGCCCGTACCCGGGTGCAGCGGACCTTGTTCGCGCGTGCCGAGATCTCACTGCGGTCGCGGTTGCCTCGGCGACCGACCACATCCGCCTTGTGGCGAACCTCGCCGCAGCGGCACTGCCTGTCGAGTCGTGGAACGTCGTGGTGTGCGGTGAGGACGTGGAGCACAAAAAGCCCGCGCCCGACGCCTTCCTGCTCGCCGCCAGTCGGCTTGGAGTGGACCCGCAGATGTGCACGGTCGTCGAAGACTCGGTCAACGGGGTGCGCGCCGCCAAGGCCGCCGGAATGCGCTGCGTCGCGGTGGCGCAGACATTCCCCGCGGCCGGCCTTGGCGAGGCCGACCTCGTGCGCCCGACAATCGGGGCGATCACACTGACGGACCTGGGGCTCTACCCCTCCCCGTCGCGCACGTTGCCGTAGCGGTCGTCGTGCACGAGCGTGCGCCAGGTCTTGAAGGTGCGGGCAAGCGCCGGGGCTTTGCCGGTGGGAAATTCGGTGGGATGGCCAAGTGGCGTGAGAATCACCGGCTCCACCTCCTCAGGCAGCGAAAGCGCCTCGCGAAGGCGCGTCTCCTCGAACTTCCAGAACGCCGTGGTCGGTACCGTTCCGAGTCCCTCGGCCCGGGCGGCAAGCATCAGATTTTGCATCGCAAATGCCACGCTGATGATGTCGTCGCTTCGACCCCACTGCGCCATCGGACCGGGGTAATTGCGTCGCGGCACCACGACGCCGAGCACCCACACCGGCACCTGCGGATAGGTGCCAAGCACCGTCTGTGCATACTCGCGACCCCACGCGGCATGCTCCTCGTCGCTTGCCCCGTCGGCCTTCGGTCGCATGAGTGCGAAGTAGGTGGACGCACCGTCTTGCACGATCTGGGCAACCTTGGCGCGCACGTCGGCGTCTTGCACCACCACCATCGCCCACGACTGGGCGCCTGAGCCGGTCGGGGCACGAAGGCCGAGCGAGAGCACCCGGTCAAGCACATCCGGTGCAACCGGCGTGTCCAGGTAGCTTCGCACCGCCCGGCGTTTGCGTATCGCTTGGCCAACCTCCACCGCGCACCCCCTCCAGGTCGTGTTCGACACAAGCCTACGGACCCGTGGTACCGTGCTGCCACAACCTGCTCGGGGGGCCTACCTGGCTGAGATCCCACTTTGGGACCACCCGAGAACCTGAACTCGGTAATGCGAGCGGAGGGAAGCGGGAAATGATCATGGAACTTCAGGTTCTGCCTGCCCCATCCGGGACGGCAGATGACACATACGCCCACGTGGACGCGGCCATCGCGCTCATCGTCGCAAGCGGTGTGCGCTACGAGGTCGGGCCCCTTGGCACGAGCGTCGAAGGCACGCCCGATCAGCTGTGGCCGCTCGCACGCGCGGTCCACGAGGCGACGCTGCATGCCGGTGCACGCTCGTGCGTCAGCATCATCAAAGTTGCCGACGGGCCTGCGGTGCCCACGCAGATGGCGGAACTGACGGCCAAACACCGCTCATGAGCCGCCGCACACTTGGACGTGTCGGCCCACCGGTTGGGCTCGTCGCGGCGCTCGTCGGACTGTGGGAGGCGTGGGTACGTGCAGGCAGCGTCGACCCGGCGGTTTTCCCCGCCCCCACGGCCGTCGCGCGCGCACTTTCGAGCCAGTCCGCCGCGCTCGTTGGCCATGCGCGCACCACACTCGCCGAAACCGGGGTCGGACTTGCCCTTGGGATCGTCCTCGGCCTTGGGGTCGCGGCGCTGATCGCCGGTTGGCCACTTGCCCGCCACGCCCTTGAGCCGGTGCTTGTGGCGCTGCAGACGATCCCCGCGGTGGTGCTTGCGCCGATTCTCGTGTTGCTGCTCGGCTTTGGCTGGGGACCGCGGATCGTCGTCGTGATCGGCGTCGTGTTCTTTCCGGTCGCAATCGCCGCCGCCGGCGCGTTCACCACCGCCGACCCCGCGCGGCTTGAGCTTGTTCGCGCCTTCGGCGCCACGCCATGGCAGACATTTCGCACCGTCATCCTGCCCGGATCGCTTCCTGCCATCTTCGACGGCGTCCGCATCAGCGCCGCATACGCCCTGGGCTCTGCGGCGGTCGCCGAACAAATCGGCGGAGCCGAGTCGGGCATCGGCCTGTTCATCAGCCGTGCCCAGCGCAACTTCCGCCCCGACTACGTCCTCGCCGGCGTCGTCGTCATTGCCGCCCTCTCGCTTGTGATCTACGCGGCGGTCGGCGCGCTCGCGCACCTGCTCACCCCTTGGAACACCACCACGCATCCGGAGCCACCTGCATGAACCGTCGTTTTGTCGGCCCTGTCGCCCTCGCCATCGCCGCCGCGTCGCTCGTCGCGGGCTGCGGATCATCCTCGCCGGCCATCACGCCACCACCCACCAAGGTGACCGTGGTGCTTGACTGGACGCCCAACACCAATCACCTCGGCCTCTACCTGGCCAAGCAAAAGGGCTACTACGCCGCGGCCGGGCTTGAGGTGAGCATCGTCGAGCCCGACCAAAACGGCGCGGTCGCCCAGATGGCCGCAGGCAATGCCCAGTTCGGCATCAGCGCCGCCGAGCAGCTGCTTCCGGCGCGCGCGCAGGGCACGAAGATCACTTCGATCGCCAGCGTCATGCGCACCAACACAAGTTCGCTCATCGCGCCGGCAGACCGCGACATTCGCCGCCCACGCGACCTTGCCGGCCACACCTACGGTGGCTTTGGCGGGGAGCTTGAGCGTGCGCTGGTCGACACACTCGTGCGCTGCGACGGCGGCGATCCGTCCAAGGTCCGCTACGCCGAGGTCGGCAATGTCGACTACTCCGTGGGCTTCAAGAAGCACCACTACGACGCGGTCTGGGTCTTTGACGGGTGGGACACGATCCGGATGCGCGATCTGCAGAAGATGGCGGTCACGACGCTCGCGTTTCGCGATCACCTGGACTGCATCCCCGACTGGTACACGCCGATCATCGTGGCGCGTGACGACGTGATCGCCGACAACCCCGCGATCGTGCGTGCCTTCTTGACGGCGACGGCCAAGGGATATGAGGACATGCGCGCCGATCCGGCGGCGAGCGCCACTGCGGTCGCCGAGACGATCAGCGGTACCGATCCCGAACTGTGGCGGCGCTCGGCGGTGTTCCTGGCCCCGTTCCTCGACGGCCCGACGGGCCGCTGGGGCCTGCAGGATCCCGCCGTCTGGACCGCGTTCAACACGTTCCTTCGCACGCACAAGCTCGAAACGGTCGCCGATCCGTCGAGCGCCTTCACAAACGCCTTCGTGCCCGCCCGGTGAGCGGACATGTGATCGCAACAGACCTCGTCCACGCCTTTGGCGGGGTCGATGTGCTGCAGGGCGTCTCGTTCGACGCGACGCCTGGACAGTGTCTTGCGATCATCGGTCCGACCGGCTGCGGCAAGTCCACGGTGCTTCGCATGCTCGCCGGGCTGATCACGCCGACCGGCGGGCACGTGCAAATCGACGGTGCACCCCCGTCGCTTCGCACCCCACGCGGGGCGTACATGCCCCAGGCGGACACCTTGCTTCCCTGGCGCCGCGCCCTCGAGAACGCGACGCTCGGCGCCGAGATCCGCGGGGAAGACCCTCACGCGGCGGCGACCCGGGCGCGTGAGCTCTTTTCGCGCTTTGGCCTCGACGGATTCGAACACTCCTGGCCACATGAGCTCTCCGGTGGCATGCGTCAGCGAGTGGCGCTGCTTCGTACCGTGATCGCCGATCTGCCGGTGTTGCTGCTTGACGAACCGTTCGGGGCACTCGACGCCATCACGCGAACCACCCTTCAGGGGTGGCTCGCCGATCTGCTTGCGGCGACGGGCCGCACCAGCGTGCTTGTGACGCACGACATCGACGAGGCGCTTCGCCTGGCCGACACGATTGTCGTACTGAGTTCCCGCCCCGGCCGTGTCCTTGCCACCATCACCCCGCAGGGCGTGCGCCCGCGCAGCCCGAGCACGATCACGCAACCGGAATTTGCAACGCAAAAACGCGAAATCCTCAGGCTTTTGACCCCTGCGCTGCAGTAGGGTTGGCCCCGTGTCGACGGCTGCATACAGCTGGGAATTCACGCTGCTTCGGCGCCTGCCGGGAACCCACAAGGCGCGGGTCGCCGGACGCCTCGTCATCGAGGCCCCGTGCGCCGACGATGCGCGGGAGCTTGCCATGCGTGAGCTCGCCGAACGCGCGGTGGCCGACACGTCGGCG
This sequence comes from uncultured Actinomycetes bacterium, assembly GCA_937871165.1. Classification (GTDB taxonomy): domain Bacteria; phylum Actinomycetota; class Thermoleophilia; order Miltoncostaeales; family Miltoncostaeaceae; genus CALMEC01. The sequence continues at coordinate 4,105 of CALMXK010000093.1, read as the reverse complement.
TGGTCGCTCGGCGTGCTGAAACCGTTGACCCCGAAGGCTCCCGGCACGCATCTGTTTGCGGTGACGTTCGCCGTCTGGGAGGCCACCGACGACCGCTTCGTGCGCCATGACATCCATCGCCTCGAGGTCTGGGCGGAGGATGCCACCAATGCCCGGCGAATCGCCCAGCAGGACATCCAGACGCTCCCCGGCTACGCACCCGCCTGGCGCATCCGCGAAGTGAGTGCCGTCGGCCGTCGCCCGCTTCGTCGGCGCCGTCCGGCCAAATGACCGTGGACGCGCCACTGCCGCTCATCATCGGTGGCGAGCGGGTCGTCACCGACCAGACAATGACGATCAGCGCTCCGCGTGATGGTCGCACCCTCGGGACGGTGTGCTGTGCCGGCGCGCGCGAGGTGGACCTCGCCGTCGGCGCCGCCCACACGGCAGGCGAGGCGTGGCGAGCAACGGCCCCACTTGTCCGTGCCGAGCTGATCGAGCGATTCGGACGCCTGCTTGACGATCACGCCGAACAGGTCGCACAGATCGTGGCCGACGAGGTCGGCAAGCCCCTGGGTGAGGCCCAGGCGGAGATCGCCCGTGCCTTCGAGGTAACCCACCACTTCGCCGGTGAGGCTGCACGCAGCTGGAATCAGCACTTGCCGGCACAGTCGCTCACCACCGGCAGCACGGTGCGGCCCGAACCGGTCGGCGTCGTTGCGGCGATCACCCCGTGGAACTTCCCGGTTGCCCTCGTCATGTGGAAGCTCGCCCCGGCCCTCGCCGCCGGCTGCACCCTGGTGATCAAACCCGCCCAAGAGACGCCGCTCGCCGCCTGGCACATCGTCGATCTGGCCCAACAGGTCGGCTTTCCACCGGGCACCGTGAACATCGTGAACGGCGACGGACCGACGATCGGCGAGGCGCTTGCCACCCACCCGAAGGTGGCGAAAGTCGCCTTCACCGGATCGCGCCGCGTCGCGGAGCAGATCGCCGCATGGACCGCCCCACGCCTGAAGCACCTGAGCCTCGAGCTCGGCGGCCACGGCGCCTTGGTGGTGCTCGATGACGCGGACCTCGACGTCGCTGTCGACGTGGCGGCGGTGCAGGGGTATGTCAACACCGGCCAGGCCTGTTACGCGGTCAATCGCGTGCTGACGACCCCGGCGACGACCGGCGCGTTCCTTGAGCGCTTTCGTGAGCGGTTTGCGACGGTGCCCGCCGGTGTGATGACCACCGACCGCGGCCTTGTGCGCCACCGCGAATTTCTCGCCGACGCGCGCGCCCACGGCGCCACGATCGTCGGTGGTGACGATGACGGCCACTTCGTGAGCCCCGCGCTCATCACCGGGGCGGGCCCGGGATCGCGTATCGCCGACGACGAGCCGTTCACGCCGATCGTCGCCGTCATGGAGCTGCCCGACCGCGCCGCCCAAGTCGCCGAGGCCAACCGCCCTGACTTCGGCTTGGTGAACTACCTGGTGGGCACCGACCACCGCGCCTGCATGGAGACCGCGGCATCACTTCGAAGCGGCACGGTTGCAATCAACGGCTGGCGGGTCGTGGTACCCCACGCCCCATACGGCGGCTGGCGCGGGTCTGGCCTTGGCACCGAACTTGGACGCCCCGGCCTTGAGGCCTTCATCCGCTGGCAGCACCTTCGGGTGCTTGCCTAGCACCCCCACCCCCGGCGCGATGCACGCGGCGGGCAAAGACCAACTGCTCCACCTTCGGGCGCGCGCCGAACAGGCCGCTGTCGCCCACTCCGCCGACCACGAAATGTGGGTCCTGGTAAAGGGGGTGTTCGTTGACGATGACCCGCGCCGCCCGGAGTCGATCGATGATCGCCTCGCCGTCGCCGAACACGCTTGCCCCCAAGCCGTGCACGTCGGCGTTGGCCAGTTCGAGCGCGTCCTGCGCGTCGGCGGCGAGCATCAGGCCGCGAAGGGGCGCAAAGCTCTCCTCCCGCCACAAGATCGTGCCGACGGCCGCGCGGGGGAGCAACACCACGGTGGGAGTGAAAAACGGTCCCTGCTCGCCGTGGCCGGCCACAACCTCACCGCCCAGGGCGATGGCCTCGGCAAGTGCCGTGCGTGCCCGCCCGACGCCGCTTCGCTCACCCATCGGCGCAACGTCGGTCTCGGCTCGCGCCGGGTCGCCCACCACCAGGGCCTCGACCGCTGCGCGCAGGCGTGGCGCAAAGTCCACCCAGACCTGCGACTGCACGATGATGCGTTTGGCCGCCATGCACAGCTGCCCGGCGTTGGTGAACGCTCCTGCGGCGATCGCACTGGCCGCCAGATCGAGATCCGCGCCTGCAAGGACGATCGCCGGATCGTTGCCGGAGGCCTCGGGGATGTAGGGCCGCATCGTCTCGCCGCGTCCATATGCCTCGGCAAGGCGGGCCATGTGGCGCCGGCAGGTGGCGGTGGAACCGTGGGCGACCACCGCGTGCACACCGGGCCCAGCCATGAGCACCTCGGCCTCCTCGGGCGTCGCGGTCACGATCTGCAGGGCATGGGTCGGCCACCGCTTCATGAGCGTTTCAAGCACAAGTCGCGTTGTTGCGGCGGCACGTCGCGAGGGTCGGCACAGGACACTGTTGCCACCGACGAGTGCCGACATCGCCACCACCGTCGGCACCCACACCGGCGAGTTCGCCGCATGCCAGCCGAACACCACGCCGTAGGGGGCCCATTCGAGCATGGTGGTCCCCGAGACCGACGGCACCATCTGGGGACGAAGCGGGTCGGCAAGGCGGGGCATCGCCGCGAGGAGCTTCAGCGCCGAATCGAGCTCACGGCGCGCAAAACCGACCGTCTGTCCCGTCTCGCGCACCGCTTCGGCGACGATCATCTCGCCGGCGTTCTCCAGATCGGCCAGGCAGCCCGCGACAATGGCCAGTCGCTCGTCGAGGGTCAGCCGTGCAACCTGGTGCTGGGCCACCGCGGCGCGTTCGATCAGTTGGGCGCCGTCAAAGGAGTGGCTCACGACCACTGATTCTACCGCCATCGCCCGTGGGCTCATCGTGCACGGTGCACATCACGAGCTCGCCCGGGCGTTCGGGGCGCTCGTCGACCTGCAGCCGATCACCTGGACCGACGGGGGACTCCTATGCGCGCCGTGGATCGACCCCGAGCGCGCGGCGCGCGCCCATACACACTGCCCCTTCCCCACCTCGCCAACCACTGCAGCGCCGCAGATCCCCGACAGCCCGGCCCGGCTGGTGGCCGGCTGGTATCGGCGCACCGACCTGCACGCCCCCGCACCGCACAGATGGCGCGAGCTCGTCCAGGTGGCAGGCGAAGGATTTGGCCCCCACGACCACCCCACCACCGAGCTGTGTCTTGCGGCGATCGAGCGCCTGCCACCCGCTCGCGCGGTTGATGTCGGCTGCGGCTCGGGTCTTCTGACCCAGGCATGGGTGGCGTCGGGGCGTGGACCATGCCAGGGCGTTGACGCCGACCCCGCCGCGATCGCACAGGCGCATGCATCACTTGCCGCCGCCGGCCGCGCACATTTGGGACACGTCACAATCGGGCGTATCGAGGCGCTCGGCGACGATGATGTGGCCGATGCCACTGTTCTTGCAAATCTGCCTGCGGTGGCCCACCGCGCCCTTGTCAGGCGCGTGAGCATCGCTCCCGCGGCGATCATTCTGTCGGGCACCACACGCACCGACGCCGCACCGATCGTCGATCACTACCGCCGCCTTGGCATGCGCACCCTTGCCTGCGCCCGCGCCGGGCGGTACCTGTGCACCACGCTGGTGCGTCGATGAGTCGCACCGCCCGCACATTCCTCGTGCTGGTGCTGTTTGCCATCGGCACGAGCCTGATCACCCCGCTCATTCCGATCTACAAACGCGAGCTCGGCTTCAGCGACACCGTCGTCACCCTCTTTCTGGTGTGTTACGTGATCGCGCTCGTACCCTCGATGCTGACCCTCGGCCAGCTGTCGGACCGGGTCGGGCGAAAACCGGTGCTCGCGGCCGCGATCGCCACCTTGGCACTTGCACAGGTCGTGCTCATCACCCAACCGCAGCTGTTGGCCATCCTCATCGCCCGCGCCCTTCAAGGGGCCGCCACCGGTGCGTTCTTTGGCACCTGCACCGCCTTTTTGGTCG